>CANBRM010000017.1 GCA_947371915.1 Comamonadaceae bacterium
ATTTGTTTGGGGTCACGGTGTGCGCCACCCACAGGTTCGTTGACGATTTTGTCGATCAAACCCAACGCCTTCAAACGATGCGCGGTGATGCCCAAGGCCTCCGCTGCATCTTCGGCACGGTCCGAGGTTTTCCACAAGATCGAAGCACAACCTTCAGGGCTAATGACCGAGTACACCGAGTACTGCAGCATCAACACTTGATCGGCCACGCTGATGGCCAACGCGCCGCCCGAGCCACCTTCACCAATGATGGTGGTGATGATCGGCACCTCGAGCTGGGCCATTTCAAAAATATTGCGGCCAATCGCTTCCGACTGGCTGCGCTCTTCAGCGTCGATGCCGGGGTAAGCGCCAGGGGTGTCCACAAAGGTGAACACGGGCAGCTTGAACTTCTCAGCCGTCTTCATCAAACGCAAGGCCTTGCGGTAGCCCTCGGGCTTGCTCATGCCAAAGTTGCGCAAGGCGCGCTCTTTGGTGTCACGGCCTTTTTGCTGGCCCAAGACCATGCAAGCATTGCCATTGAAACGAGCCAAACCACCCACGATGCTCATGTCATCGGCAAAGTGACGGTCGCCGTGCAACTCCACAAAGTCGGTGAAGATGTCATTGATGTAGTCCAGCGTGTAGGGACGCTCGGCGTGACGTGCGATCTTGGTGATTTGCCAAGGCGTGAGGTCGCTGTAAATGTCTTTGGTCAGCTGCAAGCTTTTTTTGCTGAGCTGCTCGATCTCCTGCGAGATGTCGACCGCCGACTCACTTTGCACATAGCGCAACTCGTCGATCTTGCCTTCAAGTTCGGCAATCGGTTGTTCAAAGTCGAGGAAAGTTTTCTTAGCCAAATTCAATACTCCTTAGCTGCTCAATATTCAACGGGCAGCGGATCTAGCGAGCGCCAAATATACCAAGTCGCCACGCTGCGATACGGGGCCCACGCAGCGGCGACCTCGCGTGCTTCGTTGCGACTGACAGATTCGCCCGAGAAATAGTTGTGGCTGATGCCATTGATCAAACCCACATCGTCCAGCGGCAACACATTGGGCCGCATGAGGTGAAAGATCAAAAACATCTCAGCCGTCCAGCGGCCGATGCCGCGAATGGCCACCAGTTCATCAATGATGGCCTCATCGTCCATTTCGGACCATTTTTTTACGTGCAAGGCACCGTTGTCAAAGTGCAGCGCCAAGTCAACCAAATACTCCACCTTGCGCGCCGACAAGCCGGCCGCCCGCATGTCGTCCACCTTGAGCTTGAGCACGTTGGTGGGGGTGATTTTGCGGGGCAACAAAGCGAAGCGATCCCACACGGTTTGGGCCGCCTTGACCGAGATTTGCTGACCCACGATGCTGCGTGCCAAGGTGACAAACGCGTCGCCTCGGGACTGCAGCGATGCCTCACCAAACTGGGGGATGAGGCGCTTCATCACCCGGTCTTTTTTGACCAAGTGCTTGCAAGCCTCAGCCCAATACTCAGGGGTGGCGATGTTGATTTTTTCGATCGTGGCCATATTCAGCCACGCTCCCATGTCGTGCCTGTTGGCGAGTCTTTGAGCACAATGCCTTCGGCAGCTAACGCTTGACGAATGCGGTCTGCCTCCGCAAAGTTCTTCGCAGCTTTGGCGGCAGCACGGGCTGCGATTTGAGCTTGAATGGCGTCTTCGTTCACCCCCGCGCCAGCTTGGGCAAAGGCTTTCGGGTCGTCTTGCAACAAGCCCAACACGCCGCCCAAAGCTTTGAGCAAACCTGCCGTTTTTGTTGACTGCGTGCGGTTGACTTCGCTGGCAAGTTCAAACAGCACGGCCACCGCCTCAGGCGTGCCAAAGTCTTCGTCCATCGCCGCTTTGAAGCGTGCAGCATGGGGCTCGGTCCAATCAATCGACACCTCATCAGGGGTCACTGTCCCCAGCGCGGTATAGAGACGTTTCAACGCACCACGTGCATCGTTCAAATGCACATCGCTGTAGTTGAGTTGGCTGCGGTAGTGGCTACGCACCACGAAGAAGCGCACGGTCTCCGCATCAAACTCTTTGAGCACATCGCGGATGGTGAAGAAATTGCCCAAGCTCTTGGACATTTTTTCGTTGTCCACATTGATGAAGCCGTTGTGCATCCACACACTGGCCATCTTCTGCCCTGTTGCGCCTTCGCTTTGGGCAATTTCGTTCTCGTGGTGTGGGAACTGCAAGTCAGCGCCACCCCCATGGATGTCAAAGCTTTGGCCCAACATCTCGCAGCTCATGGCTGAGCACTCGATGTGCCAACCGGGACGACCTGCGCCGAAAGGGCTGGCCCATCTCACTTCGTCGGGCTCGCTAGCCTTTGCTGATTTCCACAACACAAAGTCCAGCGGGTCTTGTTTGCCACCTTCTTCGGTGCTCACGGCCACGCGCTCGCCTGCTTGCAACTCGTCCAGCGACTTGCCAGACAACTTGCCGTAGCCCGGGAATTTGCGCACGGCGTAGTTCACATCGCCGTTGTTGGCTTGGTAGGCCAAGCCTTTATCTTGCAAAGTGCCGATCATCGAGAGCATTTGCGGCACATAGTCCATCGCGCGGGGCTCGTGCGTGGGGCGCTCGATGCCCAAAGCATCAGCATCTTGGTGCAGCGCATCAATCATGCGATCGGTCAGGCCGCGCACGGTTTCGCCGTTTTCCAGCGAACGCTTGATGATCTTGTCATCAATATCCGTGATGTTGCGCACATAGGTCACGCGGTAGCCACTGGCTTTGAGCCAACGCTGAACCACGTCGAATGCCACCATCGAACGTGCGTGCCCCAAATGGCACAAGTCGTACACGGTCATGCCACACACATACATGCGGACGTGACCAGGTTCGAGCGGCGAAAATTTCTCCAGCGCACGTGTGAGCGTGTTGTGAATGCGAAGCGTCATGAGTGAGTCGTGAAAGGCCGCGCTTGAGGCGGTCATGAGGGGCGTGACAGAGAGGTGCGATCTAGACCCTCTGTTTTACAATAGCAGCAGTATACAAAGCACATGAAAAACCCTGACGTCACTTTCCGAACAACAACCTCACTGCAGTTTTTGCATCGTGGGGTTCGAGGGTTCATGCTCTGCGCGAGCCTCATGTGCGCAGCCAACTCGGCCTTGGCCCAAACCAACGCCAGCCAAGACTGGCAGCCCGGCCAACCATCCGTGCCGCAAATGCAAAGCGATCCGCACGACAACGTGCGCAAACTGCTGCGCCAAGCCAAGTACCCGCAAGCTTTGGTTTTGGTCGAGAACAACCTCAAAACCAACCCCAACGACCCGCAAATGCGGTTTTGGCAAGCCTTCATGCAGGACCAAATGGGGCAAACAGCCGCAGCACTGGCCACTTACCAAAGCCTCACCCAAGACTACCCCGAGTTGGCCGAGCCTCACAATAACCTCGGCGTGCTTTACGCTGCCCAAGGCGACTATCCACGCGCCAAAGTAGCGGTGGAAGCTGCGTTGCGGGCCAATCCGAATTACGCCGCCGCCCACGAAAACATGGGCGACTTGATGGTGCAAATGGCCCGTCAATCTTACGAACAGGCCTTGCGTTTTGAACCAGCACAACACGCACCTGCCCAAAAAATCAAAGCTCTTCAACCCGCGCTTGCACTCACCCTAGGTAAAGCACCATGACATTTTTGAGCATTTCTCGTCGCACCCTCTGCGCTCTCGGTTTAGCTGTATGCAGCTTCGCCAGCCCATTGGCCGTGGCGCAAGACACAGGCAAAGCGCCGCAAGTCAAGTTCGTCACCAATGCGGGCGAGTTTGTGGTGGAGGTCTACCCAGACAAAGCCCCAAAAACCGCAGAAAACTTCTTGCAATACGTGCGCGACAAGCATTACGACGGCACCATTTTTCACCGCGTGATTGGCAACTTCATGGTCCAAGGCGGCGGTTTTGACACGCGCTACATGGAGCGCCCCAGCCGTGCACCCGTCATGCACGAAGGCCGCGAAGCCCTCGCCAAAGGCGGACCACGCAACACGGTGGGCACACTCGCCATGGCGCGTACCAACGCCCCACACTCCGCGACCGCCCAGTTCTTCATCAACGTGGTGGACAACGGTTTTCTCGACCCAACGCCTCAACAATGGGGCTACACCGTGTTTGGCAAAGTGGTCTCGGGCATGGAGACGGTGAACAAAATCAAAGGCACGCCCACAGGTTCTGGCGGCCCCTTCCCCTCCGACGTGCCACGCACACCCATCGTCATCCAATCGGCCACCGTGCTCTAAGCACGCACAAGCCCATTTTTTTTCACCATCAGGAAACACACCATGAGCAACCCACAAGTCGAACTGCACATCTTGGACCACGGCGTCATCACCATCGAACTCGATGCCGAAAAAGCGCCCAAGTGCACCGAAAACTTCTTGAACTACGTGAACAAAGGTCACTACGACAAGACCATTTTTCACCGCGTCATTCCTGGCTTTATGGTGCAAGGCGGCGGATTCGAGCCTGGCATGACCCAAAAGCCATGCGATGAACCCATCGAGAACGAAGCCAACAACGGCCTCAAAAATAACCATTACACGCTGGCCATGGCCCGCACGTCAGACCCACACTCGGCCACCGCCCAGTTCTTCATCAACGTGGCAGACAATGAATTTTTGAACCACAAAGCACCAAGCCAACAAGGCTGGGGCTACGCCGTGTTTGGCAAAGTGGTGGCGGGCAATGACGTGGTCGACAAAATCGCCGCCGTCAAAACCGGCCGCAAAGGCTTCCACGATGACGTGCCCAAAGAAGACGTGGTCATCGACAAAGCTGTCGCGATCTAAAACCTGTGTCAGCCCTGCCGCCACTGAGTCTGCCTGTACCCAGCGTACAAGCCCCCCAGCAGTGGCAGCGCATCGATTTCATCTCCGATCTGCACCTCGACGTCAGCGAGCCCGCGACCTTTGAGGCGTGGGCCCAGCACATGGCGAACACCCCCGCAGACGCCCTCTTCATCTTGGGCGATTTGTTTGAAGTCTGGGTGGGTGATGACACCCAAGACCCCTTTGCACTGCAATGCATGGACGTGCTGCAGCACACGACGCAACGCATACCTGTGTATTTCATGTGTGGCAACCGCGACTTTTTGGTGGGCGACGCCCTGTTGAAAGCCACGGGCATGCAGGGTTTGAGCGACCCCACCGTCTTGCAAATGGATGAGGCGACGGACACCGAACCTGTCGACACAGGCGCCCTCAGTGCCTTGGTTTCCTCTAAAGCCTCAACAGCCTCACACAACAACCAGCCGCTGCGCCTCTTGCTCAGCCACGGCGATAGCCTGTGTTTGGGCGACACCGATTACCTCGCTTTCCGAGCTCAAGTGCGCCAACCCGCTTGGCAGCAACAATTTTTGGCACAACCTTTGGCCGAACGCCAAGCTTTTGCACGCCGCTTGCGCGAACAAAGCGAAGCCCGCAAGAAAACGCATACCGACTATGCTGATGTCGACCACCCCGCGGCGTGCAGCTGGCTGCACGCGACGCAAGCCTCTGTTTTTTTACACGGCCACACCCACAAACCCGCCGTCCACGACTTGGGCGATGGTCTGACCCGCTGGGTACTCAGCGACTGGCATGCCGACGCACAGCCACCACGCTTAGAGGTGCTGAGTTGGCTGCGCAGCCAAGAAAAAAGCCCCACGAGGGGGCTTTGTCGATTGCCGCTAAGCCACTCGTAAAGGAGCTGCGGCATTTTTGGGTTTGAGGCTTGGCTTAAGACCGCCAACTAAAAAGGACGGTCTAGGACCGCCCTCTTCACGCTCAGCGCTTGAGCAACACCTTCAGCGCCGATTGCAAACGACGCCCAGCGGCCTCGTCGTAGGCACCCGACAAGACGTGTGCCGCATCAGCCGCCCATGTCATTTGAGGCGATGGGTCGTTGCGACGGGTCAACATCTGCAATTGCAAGGCACGGCGTGCGTCCATTTGCGCGGCAGGTGTTGGCAATTCAGCCGCCACTTCCAAGCGCAACAAAGGCGTGACCGTGTCGGCTTTGACGTCACTCGCCAAAGCTTGCGCCCATTGTGTGCGCTGCGCAGGCGTGAGCTTGTTGCCAATGGCTTGCGCCGCGGGCAACTGACTGGCATCGCGCTTTTCCCAAGCATGCATCAACTGGGTGAGCACTTCACCATGCGCTTGGGCTGCCAAGCGACGCAACGCGTCTTGTGCCGACTCCAAGGCAAAGCGCTGTGCACGGAACGCCGCATCACCCAAACGTGGACCGCGTGGGGCAAACCCGTCACGGCCATCACGCGAAGGACGACCTGCGCCGTCGCGATCACGGCCAAAACCAGCGCCTTTGTCGCCGCCAGCGCGGTCGCCAAATTTGCCACCACCGGGCTTGCCATCACGGCCGCGTCCAGCTGGAGCCACTTCGGTGCGCTTTTGACCAGGGCGGTCATCACCTCGCACCGCGACCACGGGACGTGGTGCAGCTTTGGGAGCGGGGGCAGGTGCCGCAGCCGCTTCGGCTGCTGATGACCCCTCGGCTTGAGATTGAGCGGTTTCAGCAGATGCAGATGCATCGACAGCAGAGTCGCTTGTTTCTTGGGCCACAGGCGCAGCATCCGCAGCAGGGGTGACGGCAGCAGGTGCCGCCACAGGCATTTCACCACGCGCAATTTGCTCCAGCACTTGCATGGCCGAGCGAATTTGTGCGCCATCGCCTTTGGCAATGGCCGACTCCAACGCTTTAGACGCGTCGATCACGGCTTTGTCGTGGGGTGTCAAAGCGGTCTGGGTCTGCTCGCGCGACGATGTTTTGCGGGCAAATGCCTCGTCAATCGGCTGACGGAAGGCGTCCCACAGCTTTTGTTCTTGCTTACGGTCCAGCACCACGGTGTGTGCTTCTTCTTGCCAGCGCTGTTGCAAAGCTTTGACGGCATCGATGCGCAAAGTGGGTGCAGCACCCAACTCTTGGGCTTCGGCAATCAGGCCATGGCGACGCGCCAAACTGGCTTTTTGCACGGCCTCTAAAGGCTCGTGAGCGGCGTGAATGACGGCTTTCCAAGTGGGCTGCAACTCAGCAAACATCTTCTCGCTGAGATGGCCGCTGTCGCGCCAGCGTTGGGCGAATTGGTGCAATTGACGCGCCACGCCCTTCCAATCAGGGCCTTGGGCATGCTCAGCCGCCCATGCCTTGACCTCTTCAATCAGGGCCAAACGCTGGGCTTTGTGTGCCGCGGTCTGTGCGCGAGCTTCTTTGAGCCACACGTCGACCACTTCGTGCGCGCGGTTGCAGGCGGCGTCAAAACGCTTCCACAACGCGGGGGTAGGCGCAGCTTCTTTGTCGATCTTTTTCCATTGGTCACGCAAGTTACGCAAAGCTTCTTGCAACTTGCGACCACCCATGGCGGGCACGCGCGCTTCGGTCGCTGCAGCGACTGGCGCAGCTTGGACAGCGGCAACTTCGGCGGGTGCTGCTGCAATGGCTGGGATTTCAACAGCTGCACCGGAGGCAGACGCTGGCGTTTCTTCAGAAGACGCCGTGTTTTCGACAACTTCGGTTGATGCCGTCGTCTCTGCGAGAACCGCCTCGGCAGCAACCACGGGCTCAGCCACGTCTGCAGCAACGGGCAGGCTCACGGCTGCGATAGCGGGTTGGGCAGACTCAGCGACTATCACATCAGCCGGCGCGGCAACCGCATCAGCTGCCACACGCGCTTTTTTGGGTGCAGCTGCGGGTTTGAACAAAGCTTCGGCTTGGAGCACCAGCTCCATGCGCTTTTGGTCCACCAAGGCTTTGTCGGCGGTGGGTTTGACCTTGCGGGTCACGTCCAAACCACCGGCGGCGGGGGCTTTGGGCGCGGGCGCTGCCTTCTGAGGCAGCACTTCACCACGCGCCACGCGCACTTGGTCAGCCCAAGCGGGCACGGCGGGTAAAGGTGCGACAGCATCTGCTGCGGCAGCTTCGGTCAAAGTCAGCGCGGCGCTAAAAGCGGTCCAAACGGCTTGCACTTGCTGGGCGCTGGTTTGTAATGCAGGGGCAAACTTGGCATCGACGCTGGGCCATTGGGCATCGGTCGACAGGGCTTGTGCTTGGGCATTCCAACGGTCCAAATCGGCTTGCAGGCCGTCACGCAAACCCAAAGCATCTTGCCAAGGCTTGGTAGACAGCACTTCAATGCGTTGCGCCAACAACACAGCGGCTTCGCGCTGCACTTGGGTTTGGTGCTGCAAGTCTTCAATGGCTTTGACGCGTTCGGCCAACGCCGTCTTCAAACCGGCCAAGGGTTCACGCGACAAAGGCGCACCGGCTTTGGCGGCATCACGTTGCCAGCCCATGGCGTCCGCCAAATTGATGTGAGCCGCATCGCGCAAAGCCTCACCTTTGGTGGCCCACTCGACAATCAGGGCGTCTTGGTCTTTGGTGCGGCGCAGCTCATCGAGCTTTTCGCGCAGCACTTTGGCAGCGCCTTTGTCTTTGCTGCTCATTTCGTTAAAAACAGCTTGCAATTGCTCCAACGTGGGTTGGCCAGCCAGCCAATCGCGCAGGCGCGTTGTGCGGTCTCCTGAGTTAGAAGCGGTAAAGGCACCGCCAGTCAAAACGTCAAGGGCAGCAAGGTCGAGGGGTTTCGCAGAAGAATCAGTCACAAGTAGAGCTCACAGTAAATTAGCAGTGATTGTCGCCGAGGCTTTAAAATTTTCATCCTCCTGACTTTATAAATTTGCATAAATGACCTTGGTTGCCACATTCACGCGAGGATTGCGCACGTTTGCATCCGACGTGGCCCAGGGCTTTTTTGCCATCACCCACAACGGCATGGCCGTGGTGGGCCTGTCTTTGTTCTTCTTTGTGGTGGCCATGACGGTGCGCCCCGATTTACGCGCCATCACCGAAACCAAGCTGATCGGCTGGCTGCAAGAGCGCCAGTACGACGCCACCGGCTTGGCCTCCGACGTCGACGCGGTGGACCGTGCCACGGCCACCGATCCGCGTGATTTGCCCAAACAACAAGCCAATCTGGCCTATTGGCTCAGCCGCAAATACCGCGTCGCCCCCGAACCGGTGAGTGCCTTGGTCAGCGAAGCCTACGACTTAGGCCCCCGCAACGACATCGATCCGACCCTGATTTTGGCAGTGATGGCCGTGGAGTCGAGCTTCAACCCCTTCGCCCAAAGTGGCGTGGGTGCTCAAGGTCTGATGCAAGTCATGACCAAGGTGCATGCCGACAAATACCAAAGCTTTGGCGGTGCCATGGCGGCTTTTGACCCCGTGGCGAACCTGCGCGTTGGCGTGAACGTGCTCAAAGAATGCATCATCCGCGCGGGTAGCGTCGACGGTGGCCTGCGGCTTTATGTAGGTGCGGGCAACACCAAAGATGACAGTGGTTACGCAGCCAAAGTAGTAGCTGAACATGAACGCTTGGTGCAAGTGGCCAAAGGTGTCAGAGTGCCCACCACACCTCCACCATCGACCGCAGCCGAAGCCGCCTCGGCCCGTTTGGAGAGCCTGTGGGAGAAAGCGCAACGCTTAACCCCCTTCGGCAAAGAGCCCAAAGACGCCGAAGAACCACGGTAAACTCTGCTCGCGCGCAACTGGCGATAGGCGTGTGAGGCATCTGCCCCGCACCGCTGACGTGGATGTATGACCACTGGGAAGCGCGCAGCCTCTATTTATAGAGGTGTTTTGCCGTTCGCCTGGGCAGCCCTGCCGCTCACCTCTGAGTTTTAGCCGGGACACTACCTTTTTCTAGGACTGCCAGTATGTACAACCGCAACATCACGATCGAACAAACCGATCCAGAACTCTGGGCCGCCATTCAAGCCGAAAACGCCCGCCAAGAGCACCACATTGAATTGATTGCTAGCGAGAACTATGCGTCTCCAGCCGTCATGCAAGCCCAAGGCTCGCAACTGACCAACAAATACGCCGAAGGCTACCCAGGCAAGCGCTACTACGGTGGTTGCGAGCACGTGGACGTGGCCGAACAATTGGCCATCGACCGACTGAAAAAAATTTACGGTGCAGAGGCCGCCAACGTGCAACCGCATTGCGGCGCGTCGGCCAACGAAGCTGTGTTCCTCGCTTTCTTGAAACCAGGCGACACCATCTTGGGCATGAGCTTGGCCGAAGGCGGTCACTTGACCCACGGCATGGCGCTGAACATGTCTGGCAAGTGGTTCAACGCCGTGTCTTACGGCTTGGACGCGAACGAAGCCATCGACTACGAAGCAATGGAAGCCAAAGCACGCGAGCACAAACCCAAACTCATCATTGCAGGCGCTTCTGCCTACAGCTTGCACATCGACTGGGCACGCTTTGCAAAAGTTGCCAAAGAAGTGGGTGCGATTTTTATGGTTGACATGGCGCATTACTCCGGCTTGATCGCCGCAGGCCAATACCCCAACCCCGTGCCTCACGCTGACGTGGTGACGTCCACCACCCACAAGAGCTTGCGCGGTCCACGCGGCGGCATCATCTTGATGAAGGCCGAGCACGAAAAAGCCATCAACAGCGCCATCTTCCCAGGCCTGCAAGGCGGCCCGTTGATGCACGTCATCGCCGCCAAGGCCGTGGCGTTCAAAGAAGCCATGCAGCCTGACTTCAAAGACTACCAAGCCCAAGTGGTGAAAAACGCCAAGATCGTGGCTGAGACGTTGACAGCTCGCGGCCTGCGCATCGTCAGCGGTGGCACTCAAAGCCACGTGATGTTGGTGGACTTGCGCTCGAAGAAAATCACCGGCAAAGAAGCCGAAGCTGCTTTGGGCGCAGCCCACATGACGATCAACAAGAACGCTATCCCCAACGACCCAGAGAAACCATTCGTCACCAGCGGTGTGCGCATTGGTACACCTGCGATGACGACCCGTGGTTTCAAAGACGAAGAAGCCCGCATCACGGCCAACTTGATTGCTGACGTGTTGGACAACCCACACGATGAAGCGAACATCGCGGCGGTGCGTGCCAAGGTGCATGCTCTGACTTCTAAGTTTCCTGTTTACAAGTAACTTCATTGGAACCCCCGTTGAGTTTTTGACAGGGGTTTTTGTTTGTTGCGTTGAGGTTTCTCGCCGGATAGGACACGGGTTGCGGTTTGAAATGGCTCATCCAACGAACGTTTCTTTTCAGAAACTCTCAATGCGGGTGATCTCTTCGAGCAAAGCAACGCAGGTCGCAGTCTGTGGGCGGAGGTTTTGTGCCGTGATGATTTTCGGTACCCCGCATGAAGAACGGCACAAAACCTCCGCCCGCAGCAAGCCCAGCTAATAAAAGGACACACCGATGAAATGCCCCTTCTGCGGTCACCTAGAAACCCAAGTGGTTGAGACGCGCATCTCCGAAGACGCTAACTCCGTGCGCCGTCGTCGCCAATGCGGCGCTTGCGATAAGCGTTACACCACCTACGAGCGGCCCGATGTGACGTTTCCGAACATCGTCAAAAAAGATGGTCGGCGTATTGAATACCAACGCCAAAAGCTGCTCGACTCCATGAGTTTGGCCTTGCGCAAGCGCCCGGTCAGCACCGAGCAGGTGGACAACGCGATTGAGCACATTGAAGAAAAGCTGCTCAGCTCTGGACAGCGTGAATTGCCCACCACCCGAATTGGCGAGTTGGTGATGCGCGAGTTGAAAAAGCTCGACAAAGTGGCCTACATCCGCTTTGCCAGCGTGTACCGCAGCTTCGAGGACATTGACGATTTCAAGAGCTTGGTGGACGAAGTTCGCACGTAGTTTTCGAGTTGTAACAAAGCGTCTCCAAACCTCTGAGGCCTAGCATTTGCGGCATGCAAACGCTGGGCTTTTCTGCTTTCAAGGCATCCAACTCGCGAGGCTTCACGCTCTTGGAGCTGCTGGTGTGCTTATGTCTGCTGGGCGTGCTAGCCGCCTTTGCCGCACCGAGCTGGCTGCGCTTCCAAGAGAGCGCGCGCGTCGAAGCCACCCGCGACCAGCTGATGAACGACCTGCAAAACGCCCGCTTGCGCGCGCTGCAACTCGGGCAAGCCTTGGAGTTATCGCGGCTGAACGACTGCGATTGGGCCACATCTGCAAACACGGATTGGAGCTGCGGCTGGCAGTTGACCACCCAGCTCGACAAACAGATTGTGTTCACCTCACCGCTGAACAACCCTCTGGGTTTGACCTTTCCCAAAAACGATCCAATGGTCGTCAGCCATCGCGGGGACTTAGGCACCGTGGGCGACCGGTGGGTCATCAAGTCGAAGCAAGCGGCGCTGAACGTCGCCATCACCGTTTGCATCAACAGCGCTAGCCGCATTCGCTGGGTGTCTGGGGAGGCTTGCAGTTGAAAACAAACGTCACAGCCATCCTGAGCTTGCACCGCCAACTTCCACCGCAAACCGGCGTGGCCCTACTGGAAGCCTTGATGGCGCTGCTGCTGCTCGCCTCAGGTGTACTGACCTTGCTGTGGACACACCAACAAGCCTTGGCTTTGCAACGCCAACAAGTCATGCGCGCCGTCGCCATGGGTTTGGCCGACGACTTGGCCGAGCGCATGCAACTCAACGCCCCTCGCGCAGCGGACTACGCCAAAGCGTGGGGCGCTGCTGCGATGGGCACAACCAAGCCACTTGACTGCGCCGCCCAACCCTGCTTGCGCACCGAACTCGCGCCATGGGACATGCAGCAGGTGCAACAAACGCTGCAAACCCAGTTGCCTGAGGGCGACGCTGCCGTCTTCGCCCTCGCCGACGCACCTGGCTGGTGGGGCATCGTGCTCGCATGGCGCGACGACCGCATGACTTACCGCACCGATGGCGCGTCTGGCACACCGGCTTGTCCCGACAACAAAAGCTGTTGGCGTTTGTTTTTTCGTCCGGGGGTTTGAGATGCGCGTCCATTCAAACGCCCTCGGCTACACCCTGCCCGAATTGCTGATTGGTCTGTCTTTGGGATTGATGGTGATCGCGGCAGCCACCGCAGCCTATGGCGTGAGCCGACAAACCTGGACCAACATGGCAGCCATTGACGCCGTGCATGCCAACGCCCGCATGGCTTTACGCAAGATCCGCGAGCACGCGCAAATCGCGGGTGCCGCTTACCTCGACAAATCAGCATCGCCCAACACCCAACTCTCTGGCGCCTACACCTTCGACCAACCCGACTTGCAGGGTGTGAACGGCAACAAAGCCGACGAGCACGTCGCGTTGGGGCACTGGGTCAACGTCTATGCCCGCGATTGCCAAGGCAATAAGGTCGATACGGGCCAAACCATCCGCAACGACTTCAAGCTCAACACCAGCAAAGAACTGACCTGCAAAGACCTCTCACCCACCACCAGCACTTACCAAGCCTTGGCAGAAGGCGTGGAAGACTTTCAGGTGCGTTATGCCCAAGCTAACCCAACCAACCAAACAGTGCAATGGAAAACGGCCGACCAAGTCAGCGCCATGGCGCAGGTGCTGGCCATTGAGGTTTGCTTGCGGGTGGCCAGCGTCAACACAGTAAGCAGTGGCTCCACCGCCAGCCAAGGCTGCGCGGGCGAGACGGTGGCGGCTGATGGCCGCTTGCGGCGGGTGTTTCGCCGCGTCATCACGCTGCGTAACCGCGACGGCCTTCTGCCATGAGGCGTCATCATCCAACTCAACAGGGCTTGGCGCTGCCCACCGTGATGGTGATGCTCATGCTGGCCAGCGTCGGCACGGTGTTGGCATGGCGGCAGTTGTGGGTCAACGAAATACTTTTAAAAACCGAAGCCGATCAACTGCGCACCCAACACAAAGCGGAGGCCGTGCTGCCTTTGGCGGTGCAAGACATTGTGGGGAGAGCCAGCGCAGCTGGCGACAACACACAAACGCACGTCTTTTTTCCAACCACGCTGGCCGAACGCGAAGTATTGCGCCAACGTTTGGGCAGCGATGCCTGCCGCAACGGCATTTGCGCGCTCACGCCACCCAAAACAGAAAAGGACGACCTCTTTTCAAAGGCCAGCACTTGGAAAAGCATGACGGCCTCGGCCATGCCCGTCAGTGCCAGGGACACGCCTTATGGCACTGGCACCGCGTGGTACTGGGTCGACATTCAGCCCGACGCCGTTCAACTCGCAACCCATCCAAGCGCCAGCAGCGCGCCACCCTTCATCTACCGCATCACCGTGCTGGCCAACGGCGTATTACCCAGCAGCACCACCGTGCTGCAAACCCTCTGGACCCGCACCAGTTTGAGCGACACGCGGGGCAAACGCCACAGCTGGCGCATCTTGCAAGACTGAAAACAAACATGCCACGCCCCCACACGAATAACCTCAACCGCAACACCCTGAGTGCACCTCAATGCGCCCATCGGCCCGTCGACCAACTCGGCTTCACCCTGCTGGAGTTGACCATCGCCTTGGCTTGTACCTCCCTCCTCACCAGCTTGGCATGGCCCAATTACCAAGCCCTGATGCAACGCAACCAACGCGCCCAAGCCCGCACCGCTCTGCTGCAAGCCGCCCATTGGCTAGAACGCGCCGCCAGTGCCAACGGCAACTACCCCGCGCCAGCCGAGGTGCCCATCAGCGTGCTGCAAGTCGAAGGCGTCAATTACAAACTCAGCCTCAGCAGCACCGCCCAAACCTACACCCTCAGCGCCACCCCTTTCGGCCCGCAAAGCGCCGACGCCTGCGGCACCTTGACGCTCAACCACTTGGGGGCACGGGGCGCCAGCCAAGCACCTGCCCTGTGTTGGGGCAAATAACGCAGATCTCGCCCCCAAGTCAGGGCCCATTGATAATTGGCCCATGAGTTTTTCCGCACCCGACACCGCCTTCATGCAACAAGCCTTGGTGCTGGCTCGCGAAGCACTGTTTCTCACCTCACCCAACCCACGCGTGGGCTGCGTCATCGTCAGTCCTCAAGGTGTGGTGTTGGGCAGCGGCCACACACAGCGCGCTGGCGAAGCCCATGCCGAGGTGATGGCCTTGCGCGACGCCCAAGCGCAAGGGCACAACGTGCAAGGTGCCAGCGCTTACGTCACCTTAGAGCCCTGCAGCCACCAAGGTCGCACGGGCCCGTGCTGCGACGCCCTCATTCATGCCGGGTTGGCGCGTGTGGTGGTGGCCGAAGGCGACCCCAACCCCCAAGTGGCAGGCCAAGGCATCGCGCGTTTGCGTGCGGCAGGTGTTCAAGTGGATGTGGGGTTGCTCGAGTCCGAAGCCCATGAACTCAACATCGGTTTTTTCAAACGCATGACGCACGGCACACCTTGGGTGCGCATGAAAGTCGCCGCATCGTTAGACGGTCAAACCGCACTCGACAACGGTGTCAGCCAATGGATCACGTCCGAGCCCGCCCGCCAAGACGGCCACGCCTGGCGCGCCCGTGCGTGCGCCGTGCTGACCGGCATTGGCACCGTGCGCGAAGACGATCCCCAGCTCGATGTACGCGCCGTCCCCACCCCACGCCAGCCCACGCTGGTGGTGATGGACAGCCAACTCGAAACGCCGCTCACCGCAAAGCTGTTTGGACCGCAACGCCCCGTTTGGATTTACTGCGCGGTGGACCATCCCGAACGCCGCGCCGCCCTCGAAGCCCAAGGCGCGCAGGTCATTTGCCTACCCAACCCAAACAACAAAGTGGATCTTGCAGCCATGTTGCAAGACTTGGGCAAACGCCACATCAACGAAGTCCACGTCGAAGCGGGCCACAAACTCAACGGCTCGCTGCTGCGGGCGGATTTAGTGGGTGAACTTTTGGTGTACCTCGCCCCCCAGCTCATCGGCCAAGGGCGCGGCATGACCAACCTCGGCCCGCTCACCCAATTGAGCGACGCCAAAACCCTTCAGTTTCATGAAGTCACACAAATCGGGCCTGATTTACGGATATTGGCCCGCCCTGTGCGGTAAGCCGCACGTAAACCTGCGAAAATATCAGACTATGTTTACCGGAATCATCACCGGCGTGGGGCGCATCACCGCTGTCCACGACCTGGGTAGCTCTTTACACCACGGCAAGCGTCTCACTTTGCAGACGCCCACGGGTTATCTCGACGACGTCGGTTTGGGGGACAGCATCGCTTTGAATGGCGCGTGCATGACCGTCACCAGCTTTGACCTCGACACCCACCAATTCACCATCGACATCTCCGCCGAATCGCTGGCCCGCACTGGCGGCCTGACGGAGCTGGGTCGCGTCAACCTTGAAAAAGCCTTGCGTGCCAACGACCGCTTGGGTGGCCACATCGTCTCTGGCCATGTGGACGGCATCGGCACCGTCACCTACTTTGCACAAATCGGCGAAAGCTGGGAGCTGCGCGTGATGGCACCGCCCGAGTTGGCCAAATACTTGGCCTACAAAGGCTCGATCACCGTCAATGGCGTGAGCCTCACGGTTAACCGCGTTGACGACTTCTTGGGCGACCACGGTCCGCAAGGTCACGAAGCGCTGCGCGGCTCAGAAATCAGCATTAACCTCATTCCCCACACGGTGGACAACACCGCGCTTGGCTCGCTGCAAGCAGGCAGCACCGTGAACCTCGAAATTGACACCGTGGCCCGCTACGTCGAACGCATGCTACGCGTCGACGCCTCGCTGACCGCCCCCACCACTTTGAAAGCTCACCCATGAGTGCATCCCAAACGGCCACGGGCAAAACGCCCGTCAGCATTTCTCCCGTGGAAGACATCGTCGCCGACATGAAGGCGGGACGCATCGTGATCTTGGTCGACGAAGAAGACCGCGAAAACGAAGGTGATTTGGTGCTGGCGTCTGACCACGTCACCCCCGAAGCCATCAACTTCATGGCCCGCTTTGGCCGTGGCTTGATTTGCCTCACACTCACCCGTGAGCGCTGTGAATACCTGAAGTTGCCCCCTATGGCGGCTCGCAATGGCACGGTCTACAGCACAGCCTTCACCGTGTCGATCGAAGCTGCCGAGGGCGTGACCACCGGCATTTCAGCGGCCGACCGCGCACGGACCATTCAAGTAGCGGTGGCCAAAGCCACCCAACCCACCGACTTGGTGCAGCCCGGCCATGTGTTCCCACTCCAAGCGGTGGACGGCGGCGTGCTGATGCGCGCTGGCCACACCGAAGCCGGTTGCGACTTGGCCGCCATGGCAGGCTGCTCACCCTCTTCTGTGATTTGCGAAATCATGAAAGACGACGGCACCATGGCCCGCTTGCCAGACTTGCAAATCTTTGCCGCCGAACACGGCTTGAAGATCGGCACCATCGCCGACTTGATCGAGCACCGCAGCCGCAACGAATCGCTGGTGCACAAAGTCGGCTCACGCCCCATGGCCACGGCACACGGTGAGTTCACGGCGAACGCCTACAAAGACATGACCAGCGGCGCAGTGCATCTGGCCCTCGTCAAAGGCGCCTGGCAGCCCGACGCAGAAGTGTTGGCCCGCGTGCACGAACCCCTGTCGGTTTTTGACGCCTTGGAACCCAACCGCGTCATGCACTCTTGGGGCTTGGATGCCGCCATGCAGCGCATTGACAAAGAAGGCCATGGCGTGGTCGTGTTGCTCAACTGTGGCGAAAGCGGCGAGCAGCTGCTGGCGCAGTTCGAAGGCACGGCCCGTTCAGCCCAAGCCCCCGAGCGCGGCCGCATGGACTTGCGCTCTTATGGCGTAGGCGCACAAATCTTGCGCGACTGCGGCGTGCACAAAATGCGTCTCATGGGCAACCCACGCCGCATGCCCAGCATGGCGGGCTACGGACTCGAAATCACCGGCTACCTCTCCAAAGAATAAAGAATAAAGAATACAAACATGTTTGTCTCCAACCTCGCCTCCACCACCACGCTCGACGGCAGCGCACTGAAAATTGGCATCGTCCAAGCGCGCTTCAACGAGCGCCTAACCAACGCACTCGCCGCTGCCTGCATCGCCGAACTCAAAGCCATGGGCGTGGCCGATGACCGCATCACCCACGTGCATGTGCCTGGGGCCCTCGAAGTGCCTTTGGCCTTGGCAGCGCTCGCGCAAATTGAAGACCCAGAACCGTTCAGCGCCCTCATTGCGCTGGGCTGCATCATCCGCGGCGAGACTTACCACTTTGAGTTGGTGGCCAACGAGTCAGGCGCAGGCGTGACCCGTGTGGGCATGGACTATCACATCCCCATTGCCAACGCCATCCTCACCACCGAAGACATGCCCCAAGCGGTGGCACGTCAAACCGACAAAGGCCGCGACGCTGCCCGTGTGGCCGTAGAAATGGCCTTGTTGTTGGAGAGCTTGGCATGAGCGATCACACTCCCGCTACAGACGACAAAGCCCCGCGCAAAACAGCCCCTAAATCGGACAGCAACGGCACCACCAAAAGCACCGCCAAATCTGGCCGCAGCCGCTCGCGTGAGTTTGCGTTGCAAGGCCTCTACCAATTTTTGGTGGGCAAAAACGAAGCAGCAGACATCGACGTGTTTACCCGCGACTTGAGCGGTTTTCACAAATCCGACTCGGTGCACTACGACGCGTTGCTGTACGGCTGCGTCGAACAACGCGAGCTGCTCGACGCCTTGATCGTGCCCTTGCTCGACCGCAAGATCGAAGAAATCTCCCCCATCGAACATGCGGTGATGTGGATGGGCGCCTACGAGTTCAAGCACTGCATCGACGTACCTTGGCGCGTGGTGCTGAACGAATACATCGAGTTGGCCAAATCATTCGGCGGCACCGACGGCCACAAGTATGTGAATGCGGTGTTGAACGGCTTGGCCCCGCAACTGCGCCCACACGAGGTGCAAGCCGACCGCGCCAAAGGCATCGTGCGTTCTTGACCATGAAAATTGCCCAGCGCGCGCAGCGCATTGAGCCGTTTTACGTGATGGAGGTGGCCAAAGCCGCCGCCGAACGCGCTGCCCTTGTGGCGCACACCGATGCGCCCATGATCTTTTTGAACATCGGCGAGCCCGACTTCACGGCACCGCCTTTGGTGCAAGAAGCCGCAGCCCGCGCCGTCCACGACGGCCTCACCCAATACACCCCCGCGCTCGGCTTGAGCGCCTTGCGTGAACGCATCAGCGCGTGGTACGCCACACGCTTTGGTGTGAACGTGCCGGCGCGCCGCATTGTGGTGACGGCGGGTGCCTCAGCCGCGTTGCAGCTGGCTTGTCTGGCCTTGGTTGAAGCGGGTGATGAGGTGCTCATGCCCGATCCCAGCTACCCCTGCAACCGCCACTTTGTGAGCGCCGCAGAAGGCCGTGCTGTGCTGGTGCCCACCACCGCGGCAGAGCGCTTTCAACTCAGTGCAGCGCAGGTGCGTGCGCATTGGGTGAACGACAAAACGCAAGGCGTGTTGCTGGCATCGCCGTCCAACCCAACGGGCACCTCGATTCACCCCAGCGAGCTGGGCGCTATTCACAACGAAGTGTCTGAGCGTGGCGGCTTCACCTTGATCGACGAGATCTATTTGGGCCTGAGCTACGACGCGCAGTTCGGTCAGTCCGCGCTCGGGTTGGATGACCAAGTCATCAGCATCAACAGCTTCTCCAAATACTTCAACATGACCGGTTGGCGCTTGGGCTGGTTGGTCGTGCCCGATGCGCTACTCCCCGTGGTCGAGCGCTTGGCACAAAATCTGTTTATCTGCGCCAGCACCGTGGCGCAACACGCCGCACTGGCCTGCTTTGAGGACGACAGCATCGCCGAGTACGAACGCCGCCGCGCCGAGTTCAAAGCGCGCCGCGATTTCTTTGTGCCCGCCCTCAACGCACTGGGCCTGAACGTACCGGTCATGCCTGACGGTGCGTTTTACGCCTGGGCCAACTGCACGGCAGCCTGCGAGAAACTGGGCATTCAAGGCAGCTGGGATTTCGCCTTCGAGGTGATGAAACGAGCCAACATCGCCATCGCGCCGGGTCGCGACTTCGGCCATGCAGACACATCGCGTCATGTGCGCTTCTCAACCGCCCGCTCCTTGCCCGAGTTGCAAGCGGCCGTGGCGCGTTTGCAAACGCTTTTAGGCTGAACCGCATGACCCACCCCGCCCCGTTTGAACACGCCGTGCGCATTTATTGGGAAGACACCGATGCCGGTGGCATCGTGTTTTACGCCAACTACCTGAAGTTTTTTGAGCGGGCACGAACCGAATGGTTGCGTGCGTTGGGCATTGGCCAACACGCCCTGCGCGAAGAAACGGGTGGCATGTTTGTGGTCAGCGAAACCGCCGTCAAATACCACCGCCCCGCCCAACTCGACGACCTGCTGCGAGTTACAGCGCGCCTGAGCGAAAGTGGACGTGCCAGCTTGGTCATTGCCCAACAGGCATGGCGTGGCGACACACTGCTGTGCGAAGGCACCATTCGCATCGGCTGGGTGGACGAAAGCACACTAAAGCCTGCGAGAATCCCCCCCTCTGTATTGGAACGTTTGACATGACACAAGACTTTTCCATCATCCATTTGTTGCTCAACGCCAGTTGGGTCGTGCAAGTGGTGGTGCTGATGCTGATGGGCGTCTCCATCGCGAGTTGGGCCGCCATCTTTCGCAAAATCATTTCGATCAAACACATCAAAGCCTTGAACGATGAGTTCGAGCGCGAGTTTTGGTCAGGCACCAGCTTGAACGAGCTGTTTGCCTCAGCCGCACAAAACGCCAAGTTGTCGGGCCCGATGGAACGCATCTTTGCCAGCGGCATGCGCGAGTACCAAAAACTGCGCGAACGCCGCATCAACGACAGCAGCGCGTTGATGGACGGTGCACGCCGTGCCATGCGCGCCAGCTACCAGCGCGAGATGGACGCCATCGAGTCCAACCTGTCGCTGCTGGCCTCGGTCGGTTCGGTGTCGCCTTATGTGGGTTTGTTCGGCACAGTCTGGGGCATCATGCACGCCTTCACAGGTTTGGCAGGCATGCAACAAGTGACCTTGGCCAAAGTGGCGCCCGGCATTGCCGAAGCGTTGGTGGCCACCGCCATTGGCCTGTTCGCCGCCATTCCTGCCGTGTTGGCCTACAACCGTTTTTCGCGTGACATTGACCGCATCTCGATCAAGCTGGAAACCTTCATCGAAGAGTTCAGCAACATCTTGCAGCGCAACGTCAGCGCCACGTCTAACGCCAACTGAGCGACAAACGCAACATGGCTTCCATCGCTCCCCGCTCTGGCCGTGGCCGTCGCGCTATGAACGACATCAACATGGTGCCGTTCATCGACGTGATGCTGGTCTTGCTGATCATCTTCATGGTCACCGCGCCCTTGATTTCCCCCAGCGTGATTGACTTGCCCAGCGTGGGCAAAGCGTCGGCGGTGCCCGACCAAGTGATTCACGTCGAGATCAGTAAAGACGAAAAAATCACACTCAAAAGCACGGGCACCGTGAGCAAAACTCTGCCCAGTTCGCTGAGCGCTTTGGCGCGTGATGTCAAAACCTTGCAAGGCGAAGTCGCCCAAGGCCCGGTGGTGATCACCGCAGACCGCACCATCAAGTACGAAACTGTGGTCAAAGCCATGGACACGCTGCAACGCTCAGGCGTGCAGCGCGTGGGTTTGTCGGTGCAACTCGCCGAGTGATGCCCACACGCCCGTTCTCGCTGTCATGAGTGCCCAAGCCAAACACCTGGAATTCGCCCCACCGCCTGATGAAGGTACGGGTCGCGCGTTGGCGGCCGCCTTGTTTGTGCACGGCTTGTTGCTGGTGGCGCTGACCGCGGGTATTCAATGGCAGCAAGACGACAGCCTGTCTGTCGAAGCCGAGTTGTGGTCGGCCGTGCCGATGGCTGCAGCCCCTCCGCTGGAAGCAGTGGAACCGCCGCCACCGCCGGAACCCAAACCTCAGCCCAAACCTGAACCCCTACAGAAGCCTGTGGTGGTCAAACCGCCGTCGCCAGAGCCCGACCGCGATGCTGAAATTGCGCTGGCCAAGCGCCGCAAACAACTCGACGACGAGAAAAAGCTGCAAGAGTCCAAAGAGGCGGAGAAGCGCAAGCAACTCGAACGTCAAAAAGAAGAAGACAAAAAAGCCGAGTTGAAAAAGGCTCAAGAGAAGAAAGACAAGCTCAAAGCCGAAGAAGAAAAACGCAAACTCGAGGCCAAACTAGAGGCCAAGCGCGACGACGAACGCAAAGAGAAAGAACGCAAAGACGCGAAGCAGCAGCAAGCGCAAAAAGATGCCAAGCAAGCCGCAGAAGACGCCAAAAAGCTCGATGCCATTCGCTCCGAGAACATGCGCCGCATCGCGGGCATGGCCGGCGCCACAGGCAGCGAAAACGCCACCGGCACGGCCCTGCGCGCGTCAGGCCCGTCCGACAGTTACGGCGGCCGCATTCGTGCGCGCATCAAGCCCAACATCACCTTCACCGAAGATATCGCCAGCAACACAGCGGCCGAAGTGGAAGTGCGTTGTTCGCCTGACGGCACCATCGTGTCGCGCAAGCTGGTCAAGTCCAGCGGCAGCGCCGCTTGGGACAATGCGGTGCTCAAGGCCATCGACAAAACCGAGGTGCTGCCCCGAGACACCGATGGACGCGTGCATTCGCCGCTGATCATCAGCTTCCGTCCTCGCGATTAACCATACGCCGAGACGCGATAGATAAGGTCGGTTTGTTACAACGTTCGTTCACGGTGGATGTGTTCAAGGTGGTGGCTGCACAGCTGATCGTGTGGCACCACTTCTCGGCCTATGGACCGATGGCCGACACCATGAACCTGCAATGGCCACACTTAATCAACTGGCTGTACATGAACGCGCGTCTGGCCGTTCAGGTGTTCTTGGTGGTCGGCGGCTTTTTGGCGGGGCAATCGGTGATGACCAAGCCCATGTCGCACCCCGTCATTCATATTTTGAAACGCTACTTGCGTTTGGCACCCATTTTCATTTTGGCGATCAGCCTCATCAGCTTGGCTGTCGCGATGTCACGCGCCAACATCCACGGCGATTGGTTGCCCAGTGCGCCCACCTTCTTGCATTTCTTGGCGCATGCCTTGTTGGTGCACGATCTCTTGGGCGTTGAAGCGCTCTCCAGCGGTGCTTGGTATGTGGCAATTGACTTTCAGCTGTTCGTGGTGTTGATCGTGCTGTGTCACAGCTTGCAGCGCTTTGGCATTCGCGTGTTGTCTATGGGTGTTGCATCCCTGTGTGTTGCATCCATGTGGTGGTTCAACCGCATCGATGCACTCGACATCTGGGCCATTTACTTTTTTGCCGCGTATGGCTTGGGCGTATTGGCCGCATGGGCCAAACGCTCGGCTTTTGACGCTGCGGTGTTTTGGGTCACCGTGTTGCTGGCCCTTGGCGCGTTGTGGATTGACTACCGCTCGCGCTTGGGTTTGGCTTTGGCGACGGCTATTTGGCTGACCATCAAGCCCAAAAGCATGGTGCATTGGACGCCCATAAAACGCATGGTGCATCGATTGGCCAACAGCGCCTATGTGCTGTTTTTGACCCACTTCGGCGTGATTGTGGTGTTCAGCGCGATGTGGAACCGAAGCCATTTTTACAACCCTGTCACCGCGTTTGCGTTGACAGGGTTTGCTTGGGTCTGCGCGGTAGGCTTGGGTTTATTTCTGCACGAAAAAGCAGAAATTCCCGTCCACCACTGGGTCTCGCATCAATCTAGGCTGATGTTTTTGCGCTTGACCAACTGATCGTAAATTTTGCTTTTCACATCGGCGTTCTTGCGAATCTCGTCGGGTGACCAAGTGAGTGATTCAAACGCAAAAGTGTTGAAACGGGTTTTGACCTCGGGGTCTGCCAGCACTTTGAGCACATCGGCGTTGATCTTCGCTGACACGTCACTGGGCAAACCTTTGGGCGACACCAGCACCACAAACGAGTTCACGTCAAAGCCTGCAAACCCAGTGGCTTCGGTGACCGTGGGCACATCCGGCATTTGCGGCAAACGCTTGGCGGCAGCCACCGCGAGGTAGCGAATCTTGCCCGCCTTGAACACGCCTTGGCTGGACGGGATGCTAGCAAAACTCCACTGAATGTCGCCCGCGCCCACCGAGGTGAACAACTGAGACACCTCGCGGTAAGCCACATGCGTCATCTCGGAGTTGGTGAGTAACTCCAACTGCTCCCCGCCCAAATGGCCCGGGCTACCGATGCCCCACGAACCGTAGCTCACTTTGTTGGGCTCAGACTTGGCGGACGCGATCAAGTCCTTCATGTTTTGCCATTTCGAATCGGTGGCCACGGCCACCAAGAAAGGCGTGCGAAACAACGGTGCCACGGGGTCAAAGGTGTTGAGCGTGACGAAGTTTTTCGATTTGTACAGCAACGGCAACGCCGACAAATGCTCGCTGTCGAGTTGCAACAAAGTGTAGCCGTCGGCGGGCATGCGTTGGGTCGCATCGATGGCGATGAAGCCGCCACCACCAGGTTTGTTGGTGATGGTCACCGGTTGGTTCCACAGCTTGGAGAGCTTGTCTGACACTTGACGCAACACAGCATCAGGGCCACTGCCGGCTGCAAAAGCCGTGACGATGTTGACCGGCTTGGTCGGAAAAGTGGCGGCTTGTTGGGCTGCAACGGGCAGCGTCCAGACAACGGCACTTGCCACACAAGCAACGAAAGAAGTTTTCAAGAAATTCATATGCGTTTCATTTCAAAAGTCAGGTGAAAAAGTCAGCTCAACGTCGAAGGGCAAGCCGATGAGAAAAAGCGCTCAGTCCTTGTCTGTCGCAGCCATCAAGATGCATCAGGCTGCTGCAGTGGCGCAGCTTTTTGGAAGGCTTCCAGTTGCATGCATGCAGCCTCCACCGCCGCGATGCATGGCCATTGGCTCAGGTCCACTTTGAAGCGGCGTGAGCTCTCGACTTGCGGAATCAAGTACACATCGGCCAAGGTGGGCGTGTTGCCAAAGCAAAACGCACCGCGACGGGTGTCAGCGGCCAACAAGGCCTCGATGGCGTTGAAGCCGTCGGTGATCCAGGTGTTGCACCAGGCGTTGATGACGTCTTCGTTGGCCCCAAATTGCTTGCGCAGGGTTTCCAAAATGCGGCGGTTGTTGATGGGGTGAATATCGCAACCGACGATGGCAGCCAAAGCACGCACATGGGCGCGGTCCAGCGCATCCGTGGGCAAAAGCGCGGGCGTGGGGTAAGTCTCTTCCAGCCATTCGATGATGGCGGGCGATTGAATCAACACCTGTTCGTCGCCCAAAACCAAGGCGGGCACCAAGCCTTGCGGGTTCAGGGCTTTGAAGGCTTCTTTCAAATGCGCTTCGGTGCGCAAATCAACAGCGATGTAATCGGTGCTGATGCCTTTGAGGTTGAGGGCGATGCGCAAGCGGTGCGAGGTGGCGCTGCGGAAAAAGTTGTAGAGCTTCATGTCTGCTTTCGTGGCGACGTTATTCGGCAGCACCGATGGTCAACGCAACCTCGGTCACGCCTTCCACACGACCGGTGATCGTGTCGCCCGGTTGCACCGCGTTCACACCTTCGGGCGTGCCCGTGTAAATCAAGTCGCCAGGTTGCAGGTGGTAGAAGAGCGACAGGTCGGCAATGATTTCGCGCACATTCCAAATCAACTTGTCCACATCCGACGACTGCTTGGTCTCACCGTTGACTTCGAGGGCAATGGCACCTTTGTCGATGATCTGGCCTTCCATAGGAACGATCTCGGTGCACACCGACGATTGCTCCACGTCTTTGCCCAAATCCCAAGGGCGGCCTTTGTCGCGGGCCACCAATTGCAGGTCGCGGCGGGTCATGTCCAAGCCCGCAGCGTAGCCATAAATCACTTCGTGGGCATTCTCTTGGCTCACACGAAAGCCGGCTTTGCCGATGGCCACGACCATTTCCATTTCGAAGTGGTAGTTCTTGGTTTCAGGGGGGTAGGCCACAGTCGCGCCGCTGTGCGTCAGGGTTTGCGGGGCTTTGGTGAAGTAGAACGGACGCTCCACCGTTTTGTCGACGGGCTTGCCCATTTCGACCGCATGCGCGTGGTAGTTGCGGCCCACGAAGAACAAGCGGTTGATGGGGAAGCGCTCGGTCTTGCCACGGATGGCGAGGGACTGAACGGCGGGAGGGGTAAAGAGGAAAGAGGTCATGGGGTGAGAGATAAAAAAGAAAAAATTAACCGCGGTTTTCGTACACACCCAGCTTGCGGTGCAGAGGCGATTCGTCGGCGATGAACACGAAGGCTGCTGTGTCGGCGTTCAGGTTGGTCAGCGTTACCGCCTCGTAACCCGGCGCGCAGCAGGTGTCAGCTTCGGCCAGCGTGAAGGTGCTGGCGACGATGGTCGCTTGCACTGCGCCTTCGATGACGTGAAACACCTGGGCTGGCGAGCGCGCAGGCAAGCGCAGCGTCTGGCCGGGGCGCAGCATCAGGGCGTAAAACCCGAGGATGTTTTCTGCGTCACCGCCGGTTTCGGGGTTGGTGTAGGTGACCTGTACCTGTTCCAGATTTGCATCGTCAGCGGCCAGCGATTCGAGGGCGGCTTTGGCGTCTTTCCACGCGTAGCGCAGCATGGGGTAGGCTTTTTTGCTGCGTTCAAACACATGCGAGGGCACCACGCCGCCACGGGCGTATTGCTTGTCGCCCTGGCCGGGCGCCACGGTCTGGCGATCGCCGTTGATGTGGTAGCTGGCTTCCATGTAATAGACCAGCGGCAGGTCCAGCACATCCAGCCAAATGACCGGCTCAGTGCCGTCATGGCCGTGTTCGTGCCACAGGCCCGTGGGCGTAAGGATCAAATCGCCACGGCTCATGGGGCATTTTTCGCCGTCCACCGTGGTCCATGCACCTTCGCCTTCCACGACCATGCGCACCGCGTTGGGCGTGTGGCGGTGGCTAGGGGCCCACTCGCCGGGCATGAGCAGTTGCATGCCCAAATACATGGCCGCGCTGGCCTGCATTTTTTCCAGGCCATGGCCGGGGTTGGCCAGCACCAGCACGCGGCGCTCGGCTTTTTCAATCGGGGTCAGCTCGCCCGCTTTGAGCAAGAGGGGTTTGATGTCTTTATAAGCCCAGCAAGTGGGCTGGGTCTGGCGCGTGGGCACCTTGGGCGGCAGCACGCCCCGCAGGCTAGGCCACAGCGGGACCAGGTTCAGGTCGCGCAGGTCTTGCACGTAGTCTTTGGGTAGGTCTTCTAAACGTCCGAGTTCTTGCATGTGTGTCTCCTTTGTTCAATGGCCAGCGGCTGACAAGCAGTTGCTGACGTTCCAACCGTAGAGCCATTCCATCGCATCGTAAAAACGCTCTGGGCTGCGGCCACGCCACAAATCGTTGCGCACCAAACGCTCCACACCCTTGGCATGGTACAGGCGGCCCATCTCACGGCCCGACAACACAATGCGCGCTGTGCGCGACACGCGGGCGCGTTGGTACAGATCAAAGGCTTGGACGAAATCGTTGTTGGTCACGCGCAGCGCTTCGCCCAAGGTGACGGCGTCTTCAATGGCCATGCAAGCGCCTTGGGCCATGTATTGCGTGGTCGGATGGGCGGCGTCGCCCAGCAGCGTGGCGCGGCCAAACGACCATTGACCGATAGGCTCGCGGTCGGCGGTGGCCCAGCGCTTCCATGTTTTGGGCAAGTCAATGAGTTGGCGTGCTTTGGGGCAAATGCCTTGAAAGTAGCTTTGCACTTCTTCTTTGCTACCTTCTGTCACGCCCCACTCTTCTTGCTGGCGGCTGTGGAAGGTCACCACCACGTTGTATTGCTCACCGCCACGCAAGGGGTAATGCACCAAGTGGCAATTGGGGCCGACCCAAATGCTGGCCGCATTCCATTGCAGGTTTTCGGGAAAGTCTTTTTTCTCGACCACGGCGCGGTACACCACATGGCCCGTGATGCGCGCAGGGTCGTTCACGTACTTGGCGCGCACCACCGACTTCACGCCATCAGCACCAATGAGGGCAATGCCTTGGTGGGTGTTGCCATGCTGATCGGTCACGGTGACGGTGCTGTCGGTTTGCTCAATCTGCTCAACCCGGGTGGACGTGACGAACTCGACCTTGCCCGTTTCTTGCGCGCCTTCGAGCAACGACTTGTGCACATCCACGCGGTGAATCACCGCATAGGGGTTGCCAAAGCGCTTGATAAAGGCCTCGCCGGTGGGAATCTTGCCCACTTGGTACTCGTCAATCGCATCGTGCATCACCATGTAATCGGTGTAGACCGCACGGTTGCGGGTCTTCTCGCCCACCCCCAAGGCGTCAAAGGCGTGAAACGCGTTAGGGCCCAGTTGAATGCCAGCGCCAATCTCGCCAATCTCAGGCGCTTGCTCCAACACCTTGACGTGAAAGCCCTGACGCGTCAGCGCCAACGCCGCCGCCAAACCGCCAATGCCACCGCCAGCAATCAGCACCGGCAGCTTGTGTGTGTGTTCACTCATGGTCAACCCTTGGGAAGTATGGATATATTCAGTATGCTGATGTTTATTTTAAGCACAGTGCCTGATGAGATGACTAGGGAGAACCCTAGACTTTCAAAAAGACCAAGAACAACCGTTAACCGCAGTGGTCAGGTCGCGGACCCACGCGCATTCAAACGCACACACCGCCAAGCGCACAAACAAGCCAGCACAGACGTGACGATTGACACGCTATAAACCGCTGACAGCCCATATGCGTCACTGATTGCACCGCCGCCCATGGCGCCCAACACTCCTGGCACGCCGTAGCCAATGGATGAATACAGCGCTTGGCCCCTGCCCCGCAAACGGTCAGGGAAATACTGCGACAGCAGCGTGATGCACACGGTGTGGTGGGTGGCAAAGGTCAAGGCGTGCAGCACTTGGGCCAACAACAAAGCCAGCAACCAACCCGCGGCCCAAGTGGTCAGCCCCATGCGCAGCACCATGACCAAAGCGCAAATCAGCAGCCATGCTGACAAACTGAAGCGCGGCAGCCAGCGGCTTTGGGTGAAGAACCACACAATCTCCGCCGCTACCGACACAGCCCACAACACCCCGATCATGGTTTTGCTGTACCCCAATTCATCTAAATACAGCGAGAAAAACACATAAATGCCAATGTGCGACAGCACATGAAAAAACACGGTGGCAAAAAACCACTGCACCTGGGGCTGACGCAACACGCCCCAGACAGGTGGGCGGGCCTCGTCATGGTGTGCCGCCTCGCGGTGGTTGGGCAACCACCAGACGCTGGCATTGAGCAACAACAAGGAACCCACCGCCCACAGCGGAAAACTCTGCATGCCCATGCGCTCAAACCAAACGCCCGCGGCCATGACGGTGACCAAAAAGCCCAGCGAGCCCCACAAGCGCACACGCCCGTAACGACGCGCATCAAAACCATCGCCGCTGCTGACCCAATGGGCCAAGGCGGCCTCGCTCATGGGCATCATGGCGCTGGTGTGGATGAACATCAACAACAGCACAAACGCCAACCAAATCACGCCACCCTGCACCAACAACCCCAACGAACACAGCAACGCGGCCCCCGCACAAAAGCGCAGTAACTTGACGCGTTCGCCCGTGTGGTCGCTCAGCCAGCCCCAGCCATAAGGCGCCAGCACACGGGTGGCCGCTTGCACGGCCGTGAGCAAGCCAATGACGGTGATGGAAAAACCCAAGTCTTTGAGCCACAGCGGCAAATAGGGGTTGAAAAACCCAATGTGCGCAAAGTAGCTGGCCGACAGCGCCGCAAAAGGGAAGATCTGAAAACGAGAAAGCGCGTTACCCGAACGCGCTTGTGAGGAGGGAGATGTCAAAGCAGACCTGCGAGCAATGTCATCAAGCGCCCATGTCGCCAGCGAGATGGCCAGGAATGGCCGGCATCGCCACCTGCACATCGCCGCATTGAGCGCGGTGACGCAAGGCGTGGTCCATCACCACCAAAGCGAGCAACGCTTCGGCAATGGGCGTGGCGCGAATGCCCACGCACGGGTCGTGACGCCCCTTGGTCACCACCTCGGTGGGCTGGCTGTTTTGGTCGATCGACAAGCGCGGGCTCAAGATCGAGCTGGTGGGCTTGATGGCAATGCTCACCTCCAAATCTTGGCCTGTGCTGATGCCGCCCAACACGCCACCGGCGTTGTTGGTCAGGAAGCCCTCTGCGGTCAACGAGTCCCCGTGTGTGGTGCCGCGCTGCGCCACGCTGGCAAAGCCTGCGCCGATCTCCACGCCTTTGACGGCATTGAGACCCATCATGGCGTAGGCAATGTCGGCATCGAGCTTGTCGTACAAAGGCTGGCCCAAGCCCACGGGCATGCCCGTGGCCACCACACGAATGCGTGCGCCGCAGGAGTCGCGTGCTTTGCGCAAACTGTCCATGTAGTCTTCAAACGCTTGCACATCAGCGCAAGGTGCATAAAACGGGTTGTGGCCCACGTGGTCCCAGCTCTCGAAGGGAATGGGTAACTCGCCAATTTGGGTCATGCAGCCAAAGAAGGTGGTCCCAAATTTTTCTTTGAGCCATTTCTTAGCCACCGCGCCAGCAGCCACGGTGGGTGCGGTCAAACGTGCCGACGAGCGGCCACCACCGCGTGGGTCGCGAATGCCGAACTTTTGGAAATAGGTGTAGTCCGCGTGACCGGGGCGGAAGGTTTGCAAGATGTTGCCGTAGTCTTTGCTGCGCTGGTCGGTGTTTTGGATCAACAAGCCAATCGGTGTGCCGGTGGTCTTGCCCTCGTACACGCCCGACAAGATTTGTACTTGGTCGGGCTCATTGCGCTGCGTCACATGGCGGCTGGTGCCGGGGCGACGGCGATCGAGTTCGACCTGAATGTCAGCCTCGCACAGCGACATGCCCGGAGGGCAGCCGTCAATCACGCAGCCAATGGCTGGGCCGTGGGATTCACCAAAGTTGGTGACGGTGAAAAGGGTTCCGATGGTATTGCCGCTCATAGGATGAGATTATCCCTGACGTCAGCGAGGGCCTAAAAAAAGGCTGAAGTAAGTTTGGTTATGCCGGCAAAGCCGGCCATCCACATCTAGATCTTGACGCGTCCCACCCAAATGTCTCGGTACATCACCCAATCACCACAAAAGCTGTAAAAAGGTTGTTTGAACGAAGCGGGCTTGTTTTTTTCAAACCCAAAATGGCCGATCCAGGCCAGACCATAACCGCACAACAACGCATACAAAAAGTACTGCGGCTTGCCCGTGAAAAGCAGCATGGCCACGCACACCAAGACCAAGGTGGAGCCCACAAAATGAAGACGTCGGCAGGTGACGTTGCTGTGCTCACTCAAATAAAAAGGATAAAACTCGGCAAAGCTGCCAGCCTTTGTGACTGGGGCTGCTTGCATTGTTGGTTGGATGGGTTCAGTCACGTGACAACGCCTTGGCTCAGAGACTCAGGACTTTTCTTCTTCCAAACCGCTCGGCCAATCTTTGATGTAGGCCTTGAGCATTTGGTTTTCGAATTTTTGGCTGTCCACCACCGACTTGGCCACGTCGTAGAAGCTGATCACACCTTGCAATTGGCGGCTGCCAATGACGGGGATGTAGCGGGCGTGGCTCTCGAGCATCATGCGACGCACTTCGTCGAGTTCAGTGTCGGGAGAGCAGGTCAGTGGGTGGTCGTCCATCGCGCTGCGCACCGTGGAGTCGCCGATGACGCCACCGTTGCGGTGCAAGGCTTGAATGACCTCACGGAAGGTCAAAAGACCGACCAAATCGCCGTGCTCCATCACCAAGAGCGAGCCCATGTCTTTTTCGGCCATGGTGGCCACCGCACTGACTAGAGGCTCCATCGGGTCGATGGTGAACAAAGTTCCGCCGCCTTTGACGCGCAGGATATCGCTGACTTTCATGGTTTATCTCCTCGGGTGGGGTTTGAAATATAGCCCACAATGGTTGTACAAAAACTGACAAATCCCCCGAGGAAACCATGCCTGGCTACACCGATCCAAGTTTTGACACACTCGCCCTGCACGCAGGCGCAGCACCCGATCCGACCACAGGCGCCCGCGCGGTACCGATTCACCTGACCACTTCGTTCGTGTTTGAGTCCAGCGACCACGCCGCTGCGCTATTTAACTTAGAGCGCGCAGGGCATGTCTACAGCCGCATCAGCAACCCGACCAATGCGGTGTTGGAGCAACGTGTGGCCGCCCTCGAAGGCGGCATCGGCGCGATCAGCACCGCCAGCGGCCAGGCCGCCTTGCACCTCACCATTGCCACGCTCATGGGCGCGGGCTCGCACATCGTGGCCAGCACCGCTTTGTATGGCGGTTCGCACAATTTGCTGCACTACACGCTGAGCCGTTTTGGCATCGAAACCACCTTTGTTCAACCCAACGACATCGACGGATGGCGTGCTGCGGTGCGCCCCAACACCAAGCTGTTCTTTGGCGAAACCGTGGGCAACCCGGGCTTGGATGTGCTCGACATTCCCACTATTGCGCAAATCGCCCACGAGGCAGGTGTGCCGCTGCTGGTCGACTCCACCCTCACCTCGCCTTACCTCATCAAACCTTTCGAGTTAGGGGCTAATTTGGTTTACCACTCGGCCACCAAGTTCTTGAGTGGCCACGGCACCGTGATTGGCGGCATCGTGGTGGACGGCGGCAGCTTTGATTGGGAGGCCTCACGCGACGCCAACGGCACGCCCAAGTTCCCCGAATTCTGCGAAAGCTACGAAGGCTTTCACAACATGGTGTTCAGCGAAGAAAGCACCATTGGCGCCTTCTTGCTACGCGCTCGCCGTGAAGGCTTGCGTGACTTTGGCGCTTGCCTGAGTCCCCACAGCGCGTGGCTGATTTTGCAAGGCATCGAAACCCTGCCCCTGCGCATGGAGCGCCACATGGCGAACACCGAAAAAGTGGTGCAGTTTTTGGCCAGTCACCCGATGGTCAGCCGCGTGGGCCACCCATTGATCGAGAGCCACCCCAGCCACGCCCTGGCTGAAAAGCTGCTGCGCTTTGGCGCA
>CANBRM010000018.1 GCA_947371915.1 Comamonadaceae bacterium
ACCCGACGCGCCTTCATCCCCAAACGCTCGGCATGGCCCACCAAGCCGTCCGCACTGGTTGCAGACCGTGAGGCGATCCAAACTTCTTGCACACCAAGACCTTCATTAAACGCTTCAAGGTGAGACAGGCCTTGCACACCCGCGCCCACAATCAACAACGGCCCGTCCTTGCGCGGGGCTAACTTTTGCGCAGCCAACAACGACACTGCCGCAGTACGCCGCGCCGTGACCGTGGGGCCATCCATCAAGGCAACACGTTGACCCGTCGCCACATCAAACACAACGATGTCGCCTTGGATGGTGGGTAAGCCCTGCTGGGCGTTGTGAGCAATGAAGGTGATGAGCTTGGCCATCGCCACACGCGCGTCGGCCGCTGGCATGACAAACAAACTGCCACCCCCATGCAGAGGTTGCACCAGGCGTGCGGGCACATGAACGCTGGGGTCTTGCAGCAGGTGTTCGATTTCGCGGGTTAGCGCGACATACGGCAGTGCGTGGGCCGTGTCTTGGGGGCTGAGGGTTCGCGGTGTGAAAGCAGTCATGCCGCCAAGTTTAGGCTCAGCCGTCCGTGCTGCTGGGCCTAGGGATAGCCCGATTGCGGCTCTGCACACGGACACTACATTGGACTTCATCGTCGAAAAAAAGGTCAGCGCCATGAAAATTCGAGAGCTCGCCACCGGTTTGCAATTTCCTGAAGGCCCCATCGCCATGGACGATGGGTCTGTGTTGTTGGTCGAAATTGCCCGAGGTACCCTCACACGGGTGACCGCCGACGGACAGGTTCACGTGGTGGCTGATTTAGGCGGCGGCCCCAACGGTGCAGCCATCGGCCCCGATGGTGCGGTGTACGTCTGCAACAACGGTGGCTTTGCTTGGACGAGCACCCCCGGCAACTACTTGCGCCCCATCGGCCAAGCCCACGATTATTCAGGCGGACGCATCGAGCGCGTCAACCTACACACCGGCAAATTTGAGCGAGTGTATGAACAAGTCGATGGCATCGGTTTGCGCGGCCCCAACGACTTGGTGTTTGATGCACACGGCGGGTTTTACTTCACCGACCTTGGCAAAGTGCGCGAACACGAGATGGACAGAGGCGGACTTTTTTACGCGCAACCCAACGGCTCTGGCATACACGCCGTGGCCAAGCCGGTGATGACGCCCAATGGCATTGCCCTTTCGCCAGATGGCCAAACGCTTTATTACGCCGAAACCGAGGGCGCTCGGTTGTGGGCCTTCGATGTGACAGCCCCAGGCCAGCTCCGCAAAGACCCGTGGCCCTCCCCCCAAGGCGCACGCATGGTGGTCGCCTCGCCGGCCAACCATTGGCAAAGGTTCGACTCGATGGCGGTCGATGCCGAGGGCAATGTGTGCGTGGCAACGCTGATGCACGGCGGCATTTCCATCGTCAGCCCAGATGGCCAACACGTGCAGCATGTACCTTTGCCAGACCCGTTCACCACCAACATTTGTTTTGGCGGACCGAACAGGCGAACGGCCTACATCACCTTGTCTGCCACGGGGCGCTTGGTGGCCATTGACGATTGGCCGACGGCAGGATTGGCGCTGAATTACAACGCCTAGAAGAAGTACCTTTGATATGCACTCCGCTGACTTATTGACTAAGCAATTGAATGTATGCCGCATAGCTGAATGTGCGGTTCTTTTTTTGGCCTGTCAGCTCGCTCAAAATGCCTAACTCTTCCAATAGTTTGATCGCTGTATTCGCCGTTGGAAATGTGGTCTGCACTGCCTCGCACGCTCGATCCACCGAGAGACGTGGCATGGTGGGCAGCAGTTCAAATAAGCGGTAACTGACGGCATTGGCTTTGGGATGCGCTAATAAACGCCGGCGGTCATTGGCGACTAAACTGGCCAGTGCCACCACGGCGCGCTCTGACTGTGCGGCGGCGTTTTGCACCGCTTCCAGGAAAAACTGCACCCATCCCTCCCAATCCCCCTCTGTACGGATGGCCGACAAACGACGGTAATACTCCGACTGGTGCTGCTTGATGTAGCCACTCAAGTACATCAACGGCTCAGGCAGCAACTGCCAATGCTCCAACAAAGAGGCAATTAACAAACGTCCAATACGGCCATTGCCATCGAGGTATGGGTGAATTGTTTCAAACTGCGCATGCACCAAAGCCACGCGCACCAAGGCGGGCAAATCTGATTGCTCAGCATGAATAAAACGCTCCAGATCGGTCAACAAAGCGGGCACTTGATCAGCAGGGGGCGGCACAAACACAGCATTGCCCGGCCGAGTGCCGCCAATCCAGTTTTGCGACCTCCGCAGCTCACCCGGCTGTTTGCCTGAACCGCGAGCGCTATCCAGCAAGCGGCGATGCGCCTCACTGAGCAGCCGCACACTGATGGGCAAACCTTGCGGACTTCGCAACTGAGCTTGCACCCACTGAAACGCCTGCAAGTAGTTGGTCACCTCTTCCACGTCGTCAGTGTTACTGATGGCAAGTCCGGCCTCGTCGTCAAACAAATCGACCAAGGTGGCCTGCGTGCCCTCGATTTGCGAAGTCATCAATGCCTCTTGACGAATGGCGCTGTAAAGCAACCAGTCCACAGACGGCACCAGTCCAGCAACCGCTGACAGGCGCTGCAAAGCCATGACCGCCGCATCATTGTGGGTACGCCAAACGGAATCCGCCAGCACCGGCTCTGCGGGTGGAAGTGCATGCGGAACAAACGCACGCACAGCCTCGCCCAGGGTTGTAGATAATGCATAAGCACCAGTGATGCGCGTCATAAATGTAATTTTTAAATCCGGATTAAATATATTAAAGAATTCTTTAATACGAGTCAATCATTTTAAAGTTGGCTTTAATTAGATCGGGCATGGCGTTCACAAAGCATATAGATATTGCAGCCAACTAAGTAACCAAGTTACCTATTTATGGGGATTTACCCGTAAAATCCTTGCATACATCGTGAAACTAAGTTACATTCATGGCTATGCTGGATCGCATCAAATCGACGCTCGCCTCCTTAGCCCCTGCCGAACAACGTGTGGGTAAGTTGCTGTTGAGCGACCCGCGCACGTTTGCGGGCTTGCCCGTGGTGGAGTTGGCAGAGCGTGCACAGGTTAGCAAGCCCACGGTGGTGCGGTTTTGCCGCAGCGTGGGCTACGAAGGCCTGAGCGATTTCAAACTCAAACTCGCAGGCAGCATCAGCGAGGGTGTGCCCTTCATCCACCGCAACGTGGGCACGGCAGACACCACAGGCGATGTGTTGGTCAAAGTCATCGACAACACGGTGGCTGCATTTTTGAAGTACCGCAACGACGCCTCTACCGCCGCCATCGACAAAGCGGTGGACGCCATCGCATTGGCCCACGCCAACAAAAACCGCTTGGAGTTTTTTGGCGTTGGTAACTCGGGCATCGTGGCGCAAGACGCGCAACATAAATTTTTCAGGCTGGGTTTTCACACCATCGCGCACAGCGATGGGCATTTGCAAATCATGAGCGCCTCGTTGCTCGGCCCCGGCGATTGCTTGGTAGTCGTGTCCAACTCAGGCCGCACCCGTGACTTGCAAGACGCGTGTGAAATTGCCCGCAAAAACGGCGCGACCACCGTGGTCATCACCGCCTCGGGCTCGCCCTTGGCCAGCGCCGGACACATTCACCTCGCGGCCGATCATCCCGAGAGTTACGAACGCTTTAGCCCCATGGTGTCGCGCTTGCTGCACCTGATGATCATCGACGTGTTGGCCACCTCAGTGGCGCTGCGCATTGGCAGTGCGCAGCTGCAGCCTTTGCTGCGCAACATGAAACAAAACCTCTTGAACAAACGTTACTCATGAACACGACCCCCACTGAAACAGGCGCTCTCGACATCGTGATTTTTGGCGGTGCGGGCGACTTGTCGTTTCGCAAACTCTTGCCTGCGCTGTACATGGCGCATTTGCACAGCCGACTGTCCCCCGGCACCCGCATCGTGGCGGTGGGGCGGCAGAACTGGTCACGCGAGGAGTACCTCGCATTCATCGACAAGCACTCGCCCCAGTTCATCGAAAAAAATGCATTCACGCCCGATGACTGGAAACGCTTCATGGACCGCTTGGTGTATGTGGGCCTCGATGTCACCGCCGCCAGCGACTACGCCAAACTCAAAGCCGTGTGTGAGCAACCGATGGTGCGTGTGTTTTATCTGGCCACCGCGCCCAGCTTGTTCACACAAATTTGCGCCAACTTGTCGGCCGCCGGTTTGGTGGATGCACAGTCACGCGTGGTGCTGGAAAAGCCGTTGGGCACCGACCTCGCCTCGGCCCGCGCCATCAACACCGATGTGGCCCGCTACTTTGAAGAACAGCAGATTTACCGCATCGACCACTACCTGGGCAAAGAGACGGTGCAAAACCTGATGGTGCTGCGTTTTGGCAACGCCATTTTTGAGCCCCTGTGGCGTGCGCCCTACATCAAGAGCGTGCAAATCACCGTGGCCGAAAGTGTGGGCGTGGGCAGCCGAGCTGGTTTCTACGACGGCGCGGGTGCCATGCGCGACATGGTGCAAAACCACTTGCTGCAACTGCTGTGCATCGTGGCCATGGAGCCCCCGATCTCGTTGGGTGCTGACGATGTGCGCGACGAAAAACTCAAAGTCTTGCGCTCGCTGCGCAAGATGGATTTGGCCGACATCAAGCGCGACACCGTGCGTGGCCAATACACCGCAGGTGCCTCGGAAGGTGCCGCCGTCAAAGGCTATTTGCAAGAAGATAACGTGCCTGCAGGCAGCCGCACAGAGACCTTTGTGGCCTTGCGCGCACAAATCAACAACGCGCGTTGGGCCAATGTGCCCTTCTTCTTGCGCACGGGCAAGCGCATGCAAAAGCGCCAGTCCGAAATCATCATCGAGTTCGCCGATCAGCCCTTCTCTATTTTTGGCACCACGGCGCACCACGAACCCAACCGCCTCATCATCAGCTTGCAACCTGAAGAGTCGATTCAGTTGGAGATGATGGTCAAAGAACCGGGCACGGGCATGTCGCTGCACCCCGTCAAACTGGGCCTCGATTTGCAGCAGTCGTCAGACAAGCGCCGTGCCGAAGCGTACGAGCGTTTGTTGATGGACGTCATCAAAGGCCGCCTCACACACTTCATGCGCCGCGACGAATTGGAAGCAGCATGGATGTGGGTCGAACCCATCCTGGACGGCTGGCAAGCCTTGGACGACAAGCCCCGCAATTACTCAGCGGGCAGCTGGGGCCCTGCCGCATCGTCGGCGCTGATGGCGCGCGAAGACCTGTCTTGGTTTGAGGAAGTCTGATGTCAGCAGCAGCCTCGCTGAACAGCTCAACGCCCCTGCCCTTTTGGCAAGATCAAACGCTGCCGCAAGTCACGGTGAAGCCAGTCGCCACGGACGCGCTCAATGCGCGCTTGGCCCAAGACATTGCACAACGCCTGAACGCCGCGATCAGCGCGCGCGGCGTTGCCGTGCTCAGCGTGTCGGGCGGCAAATCGCCCATTGCCTTGTTTGAAGCCTTGCGCGCGCAAGCCGTGGATTGGGCCAAGGTGCGCGTCACCTTGGTGGACGAGCGCTGTGTGCCCAACACCCACCCCGACAGCAACGCCCTGCTGGTGCAAACCCACTTGCTGCAAGGCTTGGCCGCACAGGCGCAATTTGTGCCAATGGTGAGCGCAGCCACCACCGACACACTCGAACCCAAAGCAAGCGACGTACCCAACATCACACACGTGCCGCTGTTGTCGCCCGTGGTGCAAGCCAAAGTAGCTGGCATTGCGTTGGTCGCCGCAAGCATCGCCGATGTGCTGGTGCTGGGCATGGGCACCGATGGTCACACCGCCTCGCTGTTCCCCGACGCGCCGAATTTGCAAGACGCCTTAGACCTCCGCAACACCCAGGCCTGCGTGGCGATTGAGCTGACCCATCCACCGGCCAACGCCCCCTATGCGCGTGTGACACAAACCCTCGCCCAGATCCTCAGTGCGCGCCACATCGTGCTGCCGCTCAGCGGTGCCGACAAACGCAACACCTTGCAACAGGCGTGGGTCAAAACTGATGCGCGCTACCCCGTGTCTTACGTGTTGCACCAAACACAAACCCCCGTCGCACTTTGGCTGACCCCATGACCACACCTACACCCTCGCCCGTTTCCCTGCACGCCACGTTGGCGGCCGTCACCTCGCGCATCGAGCAGCGCAGCGTGGCGTCACGCCAAGCCTATTTGGACGTGCTGGCCAAAGCCAAAAAGCCCGGCCCTTACCGCGGCGGCATGGGTTGTGCCAACGCGGCCCACGCCTATGCGGCCATGCCCGCCAACGACAAGTTGGTGCTGCGTCAAGAACGCCAGCCCAACGTAGGCGTGATCACCGCATACAACGACATGCTTTCGGCCCACCAGCCCTATGAGCACTATCCCGAGAAAATCCGTGCCGCCGCACGCGCTGCCGGTGCCACCGCGCAAGTGGCAGGTGGCGTGCCCGCCATGTGCGACGGCGTCACCCAAGGCGAAGACGGCATGGAGTTGTCGCTGTTCTCGCGCGATGTGATCGCCTTGGCCACCGCCGTGGGTTTGTCGCACAACGTGTTTGATGCCGCCATGTTTTTGGGCGTGTGCGACAAGATCGTGCCCGGCCTCTTCATGGGCGCCTTGCAGTTTGGCCATTTGCCTGCGGTGTTTGTACCCGCAGGCCCCATGACTTCGGGCTTGTCGAACGACGAAAAATCCAAAGTGCGTCAGCAATACGCCCAAGGCTTGGTTGACCGCGAAACCCTGCTCGAAGCCGAACAAGCGGCCTACCACGGCGCTGGCACCTGCACGTTTTACGGCACGGCCAACTCCAACCAAATGCTGATGGAGATCATGGGCCTGCACCTGCCCGGCTCGTCCTTTGTGAACCCAGGCACGCCGCTGCGCGAGGCGCTCACCGTCGCCGCCGTGCAACGGGCCGTGACGCTGTCGCAAGACAAAGAGACGGGCATGGGCTACCAAATCAACGCCAAAGTGGTGGTGAACGGCATCGTCGGTTTGCTGGCCACAGGCGGCTCGACCAACCACACCATGCACTTGATCGCCATGGCCCGCGCGGCAGGCCTCATCGTCAACTGGGACGATTTTTCGGACCTCTCCGGCGTGGTGCCTTTGCTCGCCCGCGTTTACCCCAACGGCAGCGCCGATGTGAACCACTTCCAAGCCGCAGGCGGCATGGGCTACCTCATCAGCCAGTTGCTGAGTGCGGGCTTGTTGCACAACGATGTCCAAACCATCATGGGCCACGGCTTGCATCGCTATACCGTGGAGCCTTGGCTCAACGATGGTCAATTGGCTTGGCGAGATGTGCCTGTGCAATCCGCCGACGAAGCCGTGTTGCGCCCCTACAGCCAGCCTTTCAGCGCCGATGGCGGTTTGCGTTTGATGCAAGGTAACTTGGGCCGTGCGGTGGTGAAAGTCTCGGCCGTGAAGCCTGAGCATCGCCAAGTGCGCGCCGCCGCCGTGGTGGTGAGCGACCAAAAAGAATTGGCCCAACTCTTCAATGAGGGCAAGTTGGAACGTGACTTTGTGGCCGTGGTGCGCAACCAAGGCCCGCAAGCCAACGGCATGCCCGAGTTGCACAAACTCACGCCGCTACTGGGCGTCTTGCAAGACAAAGGGTTCAAAGTAGCCTTGGTCACCGACGGCCGCATGTCGGGCGCGTCGGGCAAAGTGCCCGCCGCCATTCACCTCAGCCCCGAAGCGATGAACGGCGGCAACATTGCCAAGGTACAAAACGGCGACATCATCAGCCTCGACTGCGATGCGCAAACGCTAACCCTCGAAGTCAGCGACGCTGAACTGTCCGCCCGCACCGCCGTCATGCCTGACCTGTCGGCCTATCAACGTGGCACAGGCCGCGACCTCTTTGCCCTGTTCCGCGACAACGCGGCGCACGCCGAAGACGGCGCATCGCCTTTGTTGGCGCACGTCGCTTAAAGCGCGGCATCAGACGCTTTCTAAGCCAACCGCTCACCCTCCATTTACCCATCAGCCAAACGATTCAAACGTTCAACTGCTTCGCACCCAAGCCATGACACACACCAACCCCGCTTTCAGCCGCCCCGCCTTCACGTCACGCGTGGTGCCGGTCATCGTGATAACCCACCCCGACCAAGCTGTGCCCATGGCACACGCGCTGCTCGAAGGTGGCGTGGATGTGATGGAAATCACGCTACGCCATGCCGCAGGTTTGCCCGCGATTGAGCAAGTGGCCAAGCATGTGCCGCAGATGCATGTGGGCGCAGGCACCGTCACCCGCGCTGCAGAAATGGCCCGCGTGCAAGCCGCAGGGGCCAGCTTTGCGCTCTCGCCGGGCATGACTGACGCGCTCGTGCAGGCCGCCATGGATTGCAAGCTGCCCTTCATGCCAGGCGTCATGACGCCCGGCGAAGTGATGGCCGCACGCGACTACGGTTTTGGTGTGGTCAAACTCTTTCCCGCCGCACAAGCCGGTGGCTTGGCCATGCTCAAAGCCTTGGGTGGCCCTTTGGGTGACATGCGTTTTTGCCCCACCGGCGGCGTGTCGCTGGCCAACATGGGTGAGTTCTTGAAGCAACCCAACGTGGCCATGGTCGGCGGCTCATGGCTCACACCCATAGACGTGGTGGAGCGCGGCGACTGGGCCGAGATCACCCGCTTGGCGCGTGAAGCCACAGCGGCGGCCAACGTCTGAGCCCACCTCAATTTATTCAAAGTCGTTGAAGAACTTTCATCGGCTCAGCCTAAGAACCCCTCTTAATTTGACGAAAATTCACACATGACCACCTTCGTCCCGCCCCAACACCGCACAGCTTGGAAAGCCCTCCAAAGTCTGTCTGACAGCACACTGCCGCATTTGCGAGATTTGCTGAAGACGCCACACCGTCACGAGCAACTGCAAGCCAGTGGCGCAGGCATCACCATTGAGTACGAGCGTCAGCGCGTCAACGAGGCTGTGCTTCAACAGCTGCTGGCCTTGGCCGATGAATCGCAAGTCATGCAACAAGCGCAAGCCATGTTCAAGGGCGAGCCCATCAATGCCACCGAACAACGCGCGGTGTTACACGTGGCCTTGCGCGGCAGCCATGTGCCCAACCCGCCTTGGGGCCGTGAGATTTCCAAACAAGTGGCGCACGAACTGCACCGCGTGTGCACCTTCGCTGAAAAAGTGCGCGAAGGCCAAATGAAAGGTTATGGCGGCGAGTCCATCACCGATGTGGTGAACCTCGGCATTGGCGGCTCTGACCTCGGCCCCCGCATGACCACCGAAGCGCTGAGCCACTTGACCCGTGACAGCTTCAAAAACAAGGTGCGTGTGCACTACGTGTCCAACGTGGACGCGTGGAGCCTGTACACCACCCTCGCCCACCTCAACCCCGCACGCACCGCCTTTGTGGTGCAAAGCAAAACCTTCACCACGCAAGAAACCATGACGCTGGCCGCCTCGGCCAAACGTTGGTTGAGCGACGGCGGCTGCCCCAGCGACCAACTGCATCAGCACTTGGTGGCGGTCACGGCCAGCCCCAAACTCTCGGCAGCGCAGGGCTTCACCGCGGAGCACACCTTTGGTTTTTGGGACTGGGTGGGTGGCCGTTATTCCGTGTGGTCGGCCATTGGTTTGCCTTTGGCCATCTCGATCGGTGCCTTTGCCTTTCAAGACATGCTCTTGGGCGCACGCGCCATGGACGAGCACTTCATGACCGCGCCCAAAGAGCAAAACCTGCCGCTGTTGATGGCCTTGTTGGGCGTGTGGAACCGCAACTTTTTAGGTGCCACCACGCACAACATCGCGCCTTACGCGTCGCCCTTGGGCAAGTTCGCGTCGTTCTTGCAACAGATGGACATGGAGTCCAACGGCAAGCGCACCCACATCGATGGCAGCCCTGTCGAAGTGGGCACCTCGCCCGTGTTGTGGGGTGGGTTGGGCATTGACGGTCAACACGCTTACTTTCAGTTGATCCATCAAGGCCAACATTTGGTGCCCATGGACTTCATTGGCCTACGCACTGAGCGCAGCCCCTTGCCTTTTGCAGCCGAACACCACCGCGTGGTCTTGCTCAACATGCAGGCCCAAGCCCAAGCTTTGGCGATGGGTCGCAGCTTGGAAGAAACCGTGAAAGAAATGCGCGACAGCGGCACCGACGAAGCCGAAATTCAACGCTTGGCCCCGCACCGCAGCTACCCTGGCAACGTGCCTAGCACCACCATTTGGGTAGACGCCTTGACCCCGCGCAGCATGGGTGCCTTGATGGCCTTGTACGAGCACAAAGTGTTCTCCCAAGCCGCCATTTGGGGCATTCACGCCTATGACCAATGGGGGGTGGAATTGGGCAAAAAAATGGCCAAAGACATTGAAGCTGCTGACGCCGAACGCCAGAAAGACTGATGCATGTTTGAGTCACGCAATCCCGCCGTCAAAGAAGCAGCCCCGTACCCCCGATTGCTCGGCGACATTGGCGGCACCAACGCACGCTTTGGCTGGCAAGCCGCTGAGAACGCGCCCATCGACCATGTGCAAGTGCTGCCCTGCGCAGAGCACGCCTCCTTGCTAGAGGCTGCGCAAACCTACTTGCGTGACCAGCAGTTGAGCGCACCACCCTGTGCCGCCTTCGGCATTGCCAACCCCGTCACGGGCGACCAAGTGGCCATGACCAACCATCACTGGAAGTTCTCAGTCACCGCACTGCGTGAAGGCTTGGGCGTGTCACGCTTCTTGTTGCTCAATGATTTCACAGCCTTGGCCTTGTCGCTCACGTTGTTACCTGAATCGCAAAAACACCAAGTGGGCGGCGGCACCGCAGCGCCCAACGCAGCCATTGGTTTGATTGGTCCAGGCACCGGCTTGGGCGTATCAGGACTGTTCCCCGTGGGCTACCAAAACAAATGGATGCCCATCGCCGGAGAAGGCGGTCACGTCAGCCTGACCGCCACCACCGCGCATGAGTTTGCGGCCATTCAACAATTGCAAAAACGCTACGGCCATGTGTCTGCCGAGCGCGTCATCTCAGGCGCGGGTTTGGTCGATCTGTACCACGCGCTCTGCGATTTGAAAGACGGCCACGGCAGAGAAATCACCACACCCGCCGAAGTGCTGGAGCGCGCGCAAGAGGTACCTACCTCCACCGCCAACGAAGCCCTCGATATGTTCTGCGGCTTCTTAGGTTCGGTGGCTGGCGACTTGGCCTTGACCTTGGGCGCACGCGGTGGCATTTACATTGGCGGCGGCATCGTGCCGCGCTTGGGCGAACGCTTTGCATCCTCGCCCTTTCGTGACCGCTTTGAAGCCAAAGGTCGTTTTAAAAAATACTTGCAAGACGTGCCCACCTGGGTCATCCACAGCCCTGTCTCGCCTGCCTTGCAAGGTGCCTCGCAAGCGCTGTCACTCACGCAGTGGGTCTGACACGTTTCTTCGGCTAAAGGCTCACAAGGCCTTGCGCCGCAATTTCTCCTCACCTTCACGAGTCCCGAATGACTGACACCACCTCTTCAGCCAAAGCCAAAGTCACCGCCCCACCGAAACTGTCTGCCGCTGCACGCGCCACACAAATTACCAAAAACAATGAGCGTCCGCTGGTCGAAGACATTCGCCTGTTGGGTCGCATTTTGGGCGACGTGATTCGCGAGCAAGAAGGCCGTGAGTCGTATGAGCTGGTCGAGCAAGTGCGCAAACTCTCGGTGGCTTTTCGCCGCGATGCCGATGCCGAGGCCGACAAAGCGCTCAAAAAACTGCTGGCCTCGCTGAGCGGCGAAGCCACCGTCAGCGTGATTCGCGCCTTCACCTACTTCAGCCACTTGGCCAACTTGGCCGAAGACCGCCACCACATTCGCCGCCGCGCCATCCACGAGCGCGCGGGTGACACGCAGGAGGGCAGCCTGTCCGTCGCACTGAGCAGACTAAAAGCAGCAGGCATTTCGCCCAAAAGCATTGTGCAAACGCTGGCACACAGCCATGTGTCGCCCGTGCTGACTGCGCACCCCACCGAGGTGCAACGCAAAAGCATCTTGGACGCCGAGCGTGGCATTGCCCAGCTACTGAGTGAGCGCGATGACATCCAATCTCGCGCCTTGCCGCAGTCAAGCGCCAAATCCAAAACCGTGCCCGATGCTTTGGCCCTGCGCGAGTTGGCCGCCAACGAACTGCAAATTCGCGCCCGTGTGTTGCAGCTGTGGCAAACCCGCCTGCTGCGCTTCACCAAGCTCACCGTGTCAGACGAGATTGAGAACGCGCTGAGCTATTACGAAGCCACGTTCTTAAGCGAAATACCCAAGCTCTACGCCGACCTTGAAGCTGAGTTGGGCCACGCCCATGTGCACAGCTTTTTGCGCATGGGGCAATGGATTGGCGGTGACCGCGATGGCAACCCCAACGTCAACGCCGACACCCTGCACTACGCCTTGCGCCGCCAAGCCGATGTGGCGCTGCGTCACTACCTGACCGAGTTGCATTACTTGGGCACCGAGTTGTCCATGTCGGCCATGCTGGTCGATGTGACGCCCGAGATGCAAGCCTTGGCCGAACGCTCGCCCGACACCAACGCCCACCGCCAAGACGAGCCTTACCGACGTGCTTTGACCGGCATGTACGCCCGTTTGGCCGCCACACTCAAAGACCTCACCGGTGGCGACGCCGCACGCCATGCTGTGGCCCCGCAAAACCCCTACGCTTCGGCCCAAGAGTTGTTGGCCGACTTGCGCGTGATTGCCGAGTCCCTGCAAGCGCAACACGGCAGCGCCTTGATGGCGCAGCGCCTCACGCCACTCATGCGGGCGGTCGAGGTGTTTGGCTTTCACCTCGCCACCGTGGACTTGCGCCAAAGCTCGGACCAACACGAGTTGGTCATCGCTGAATTGCTGGCCACCGCAGGTGTGCAAGCGCACTATGCCAAGCTCGACGAAGAACAACGCGTGGCCGTGCTGACACAGTTGCTGCGCGACGCCCGCCCCTTGCGTGTGATGGGTGCACCCTATTCAGACTTGGCCCGCAAGGAACTGGCCATTTTTGAAACCGCCCGCAACATGCGCGCCGCCTTTGGTGCCGACGCCATTCGTCACTACATCATCAGCCACACCGAAACCGTGAGCGACTTGCTGGAAGTGTTATTGCTGCAAAAAGAAACCGGCTTGATGCGCGGCACCTTGGACCACAAAGCCTCCACCTGCGATTTGGTGGTGGTGCCTTTGTTCGAAACCATCGACGACTTGCGCCGTGCTGCCGACATCATGGGCGGCTTCTACGCCGTCACTGGCGTGGCCGATTTGGTCAAGCGCAGCGGTGCGGAGCAAGACATCATGTTGGGCTATTCGGACAGCAACAAAGATGGAGGCATCTTCACCAGCAACTGGGAGCTGTACCGCGCCGAAATCGCCCTGGTCGCTTTGTTCGATGGCTTGTTCAAACACCACGACATCACCTTGCGCATGTTTCACGGCCGTGGCGGCACGGTGGGTCGCGGCGGCGGCCCCAGCTACCAAGCCATTCTGGCGCAGCCCCCAGGAACCGTGCGTGGCCAAATTCGCCTGACCGAGCAAGGCGAAGTGATTGGCTCCAAATACGCCAACCCCGAAATTGGGCGTCGCAATTTAGAAACCCTCGTGGCCGCCACCCTCGAAGCCACCTTGCTGCAAACCACCCAACCAGCACCGCCCACCTTTTTGGATGCCGCGCAATGGCTGTCAGAAGCGAGCATGAAGGCCTACCGTGGCTTGGTGTACGACACCCCCGGCTTCACCGAGTACTTCTTTGCCTCCACACCGTTGCGTGAAATTGCAGAGCTCAACATTGGCTCGCGTCCTGCGGCACGCCCAAAAAGCGGTAATGCCTCGCCACGCATTGAAGACCTGCGCGCCATTCCTTGGGGCTTCAGCTGGGGCCAATGCCGCTTGACGCTGCCCGGTTGGTTGGGCTTTGGCTCTGCGGTGGACCAGTTCATCCACCACCATCCCAAACTCAAACCCAAAGACGCACTGGCTTTGCTGCAAAAAATGCAACGACAGTGGCCGTTTTTCCGGTCCTTGCTCTCCAACCTTGACATGGTGTTGGCCAAGAGCGATTTGGGCTTGGCCTCGCGCTACGCAGAGTTGGTCAGCGACACGCGCTTGCGCAAGCGGATCTTTGCGTTGATCGAAACCGAGTGGCACCGCACGTCAGACGCGCTGAAACAAGTCACGGGTGACAAGCAACGTTTGGTCAACAACGCAGCGCTGGAACGCTCCATGCGCCACCGCTTCCCCTACATCGATCCGCTGCACCATTTGCAAGTCGAGCTGATTCGCCGCTACCGAGCAGGCAAGCGCCCGCAAGACCGCGATGAGAAAGCCCAACGCGGTATTCACATCTCCATCAACGGCATTGCGGCCGGTTTGCGCAACACGGGCTAAACCCAGCGCAGGGTGCGGTAAATTAGCCCTATGGCCCATTTACTGATTGTTGAAGACGACGACTTGCTGCGTGACGGCTTGACGGACCTGTTCCGTCAAGCCGGTCACACCGTGGACCACTGCGCCGACGGCCTCAGCGCCCAAACTTTGTTGAGCGACCACGTGGTTGACGCCGTGTTGCTCGACTTGGGCCTGCCCAAACTCGACGGCATGGCCCTGCTGCAATGGCTACGACAGCGCTTTGAGAGCTTGCCCGTGATGATCTTGACCGCACGCGACGGCGTGGATGATCGGGTGGAAGGATTGATGGCTGGTGCCGATGACTACCTTACGAAACCCTTCAACAACGCCGAGCTCAGCGCCCGCATGCAAGCCCTGCTGCGCCGCGCCCGATTGCCCGCTTTTCAAAGCAGCCTGAATGACTACCACGACACCAAACAGGCGCTGGAGATTGACCCCAACCTGCCACGCATGCGCATCAACGGTCAAGCCACCGACTTGACACAACGCGAGTGGGAACTTTTGCGCTTGCTGCACCAACGCCTCAACCAAGTGGTCAGCCGCGAGGATGTGGCCACCGCATGGCAAAGTGAATCGGCAGAGCCGACGGCGTCGAACGCGCTGGAGGTGTACATCCACCGCCTGCGCCGCAAGCTCACCGGCTCAGGGCTGAACATTCGCAACGTGCGCGGCTTGGGCTACATGCTGGAACCGGTGTGAGCCAACCCAGTCTGTCGCTGCGTCGCCAGTTATTAATCTGGCTGCTGTTGCCCCAGTTGGTGCTGTGGCTGGGCGGCGGTGCGCTGACTTACCGCATTGCACGCAATTACGCCGAAAAGGGCTTGGACCAATCGCTGTCCCAATCAGTGCGCTCGTTGGCACGGCAAGTTAAACCACTGGGCTCGGGCTTGTTGGTGGACTTTCCACGCGCAGCCCAAGCCATCATTGAAGAAGACCCTGCAGATCGCGTGAGCTACATGGTGTCCTCGCCGCCCGGCAAGTTTTTGCTGGGCAACCAAGCTTTTGCCGAGCCCCCCATCACAGGCGCGCAAGCCAACACCCCCGATGCGCCCGTGTTTTATCGCATGGAACTGGCGGGCAAGCCCATGCGCGCCGTGTCTTTGGAAGTGGCCTACGGCGACGCGGACACCCCGCAACGCTTGCGAGTACAGCTGGCCAAAAGCTATGTCGCACGCGAACGCATTGCCGAAGAGCTGGTGGCTGATTTGCTGGCCCCGCTGCTGCTCTTGGGCGTGGTGCTGAGCATCTTGGTATACGCCGGCATCAAACGGGGCATGGCACCGCTCACCAAACTCGACAAGCAATTGCAAGACCGATCTGAGTCCGAATTGACGCCTTTGGAGCTGACCACCGCCCCCACCGAAGTGCATGCCTTGGTGGGCTCGATCAACCGCTTGCTGCTGGCCGTACGACGCAACGTGAGTCAAGAAAAACGTTTCATCAACGACGCTGCCCATCAACTGCGAACGCCGTTGGCGGGCATCATCAACCAAACCGATTTGGCGCTGAGTGAGCCCGATACCAGCTTGCTCAAAGCGCGGTTGCACAAAGTGCATGCAGGCGCACAACGCAGCGCGCACTTGGTCAACCAGCTGCTGGCTTTGGCTCGCAGCGGCACCGAGGTGCCCATGACGCGTTTGGATTTGGCCAGCCTAGCCCAAGATGTGGCGCGCGAACTGAGCCCACGCGCCGTGGCGCTGAAGGTAGATTTGGGCTACGAAGGCGATGCACACGTTTGGATGAATGGCTCGGTGGTGTTGCTGCGCGAAGCCATCACCAACGTGATTGACAACGCGCTGCGCTATGGCGCGGTCGGCGTTGCAGAGGGAGGCGACGCGACCATCACCGTATCAGTGCACCACCATGACCGCACCTGCGTGTTGGCGGTCGAAGACAACGGGCTGGGGTTGACGGAAGCGCAACGCGATCAAGCCTTTGATCGTTTTTGGCGCGCCAACGAACTGCCAGGAGGCTGCGGCCTCGGGCTGTCCATCGTGCAAGAGATTGCGCGGCGCCATGGCGGCGAAGCGCGCGTGCTGCCGGTGCAGCCGCAGGGCTTGCGGGTTGAGCTCACGCTGCAAGCCACTTAACACCGCTGAGCGCATCAAACCGGCAAGCGCAGCACCGCCCTGAAACCGCCTCAGACCTTTTAGGCCAACCGCAACCCTGAGGCTTGGTCGAACCAAGTCACGTGCTCGGCTTGAATGCCCAAGCCCACGTGGTCACCCGGACGCACTTGCGTTTGCGGGGCGGTACGGACGGTTACTTTGCCAGCGGCCGTGTCGACCACCACAAAGGTGTCGGCCCCCGTGGGCTCCACCAAGTTCACCACGCCGCGCCAGGGCGCTGCGTCGTCGAAGCTCAGGTGTTCAGGCCGCAAGCCCAACTGCGTGGTGCTGCCCGCGTGCGTGGGTGCTGTCAATGCCAACTGAGCGCCTGCAATGTCAAAGGCGGCGCTATTGGCACTGACGCGACCTTCGATCAGGTTCATCGTGGGCGAGCCAATGAAGGTGGCCACGTAGGTGTTGGCGGGTCGGTTGTAAATTTCATCCGGTGTGCCCAGTTGCTGCAACACGCCGCCCTTCATGACCGCGATGCGGCTGCCCAAGGTCATGGCTTCGACTTGGTCATGCGTTACATACACGCTGGTGATGCCGCTGAGCTGGTGCAAGCGTTTGATTTCAGCGCGCATCTCCACGCGCAACTTGGCGTCGAGGTTAGACAGAGGCTCGTCAAACAAGAACAGCTGAGGGTTGCGCGCCAAAGCACGGCCCATGGCCACGCGCTGGCGTTGACCGCCCGAGAGTTGCGAGGGGCGACGGTCCAGCAGATGTTCAATTTGCAACATGGCCGCCACTTCGGCAATGCGCGCCTGACGCTCAGCCTTGGGTACTTTGCGAATTTCGAGGGCGAAGCCAATGTTCTCGGCCACGCTCATCGTGGGGTACAGGGCGTAGCTTTGGAACACCATGGCAATGTCGCGCTGCGCGGGCGGCACGCCCACCACATTTTTGTTGCGAATGGCAATGCTGCCTTCGGTGGGCTCTTCCAAACCGGCAATGATGTTGAGCAAGGTGGACTTACCGCAGCCCGAGGGGCCGACCAAGATCAAGAACTCACCGGGGGCGACATCGATGTCGATGCGCTTAAGCACCTCCACCGTGTTGTCACCCTTGCCAAAACATTTGCGAATACCGCGAATTTCTAATGCTGAAGACATCGTCGTACCTCTTAACCTTTGACAGCGCCGGCCGTGAGACCGCGCACAAAATATCGTCCTGCCAGCACATACACCAGCATGGTGGGCAAGCCCGCAATTAACGCGGCCGCCATGTCCACGTTGTAGGCTTTGACGCTGCTGGTGGTGTTGGCCAAATTGTTCAGACCCACCGTGATGGGCTTGGAGTCAGCGCCGCTGAAGGCGACGCCAAACAAGAAGTCGTTCCAAATTTGGGTGAATTGCCAAATCAAGGTGACCATCACAATCGGTGTGGACATGGGCACGATGATGCGTAAAAAGATCATCCAAAAACCCGCGCCATCCATGCGCGCGGCATTCATCAAGTCTTTGGGAATGCCTGCGTAGTAGTTGCGAAAAAACAAGGTGGTGCTGGGCAAGCCCGCCAACAAGTGAACCAAGATCAAGCCGCCGATGGAGCTAGACAACCCCAACCAACCGAGCACTTGGCTCATGGGCAACAACACCACTTGGAAGGGCATGAAAACGCCAAACAACAGCAAGGCAAACAAGGTCTCGCTGCCGCGAAATTTCCACAAGCTCAGCACATAGCCATTGAGCGCACCCCAGGTGGTGGAGATCAACACCGCGGGCACGGCCATCCAAACTGAATTCCAAAAGAAGGGTTCGAGACCGGAGCACTGCGCGCCTGTGCAAGCGGAGTCCCAAGCCAAACGCCAAGCTTCAAAGTTCAACGTTCCAGGCAGACTGACCAAGCTGTTTTGACGGATTTCTTCGGCGTCTTTGAGCGAGGTCACGAGCATCACGTAGAGCGGTGCCAAGAAGAACACAGCCCCCAAAAGCAAGGTGACATAGAGCAACACACGCCAAAACATTTGCGCAGAAAAGAACTTAGTGCTCATGGTTTTTGCTCCGCAATTCGCTGTATAGGTAGGGCACGACCAAGGCAGCGACGGTGGCCAGCATCATCGTGGCGCTGGCTGCCCCCAAACCAATTTGCCCGCGCGTGAAACTCATGGCGTACATGAAGGTGGCGGGCACATCGGTGGCGTAACCAGGGCCGCCCGAGGTCAACGCCATGATCAGATCAAAGCTCTTGATGGCCAAATGCGAGAGCACCATCAAGGTCGAGAAAAACACAGGACGCAACGCAGGCAACACAATCCGCCAATAAATTCGGGGCAAAGATGCGCCGTCAATCTGCGCCGCTTTGATGATGCTGTCGTCAATGCCGCGCAAGCCCGCCAAAAACAAGGCCATGGCAAAACCCGCTGACTGCCAAACACCGGCGATCACCACGCAATAAATGGCCATGTCACTTTCGACCAACCAACTGAAACTGAAGCTGCTCCAGCCCCAGTCGTGCATGAGTTTTTCGAGGCCCATGCTGGGGTTGAGCAACCACTTCCACGCTGTGCCCGTGACCACAAAAGACAAAGCCATGGGGTACAAATACACGGTGCGAATAAAGCCTTCGGCGCGCACTTTTTGGTCTAACAGAACCGCCAAAAAGACACCCAAAGCCATGGCACCGGCCACATAGCCAATGCCAAAAATAGCGAGGTTTTTCAGGGCGACCCACCAGCGGTCCATCTCCCACAACTTGGCGTACTGCGCCAAACCTGCGAACTCGTAGTTAGGCAACATGCGCGAGACGGTGACCGACAACACGCCGTTCCAAATCATGAACCCGTAGATGAACGCAAAACCCAGCACCAAGCCGGGAGCGACCACCATTTTGGGAATCAACGCTTCTAAGCGATGCTTTGGCATCTTGAGCCTTTGTGATGTTTCAAAAAAGAGAGAAGGGGTTGCCCCCTTCTCTCACCCTCGCCTGTTCAAAGCCGAGATAGATTTACCACCAAACTTCGTACTGGACGCCAGCCAAGGTTTGGTTTTTGCGGTTGTTGGCAGCAAAGCTTGCGCTGTTGGCCGCAGCAGCTGCCTCGTTCCAATTTGCCTTGGTCACGTAGAAACGCAACTCGGGACGTGACCAGAAGTCAGGCGCCATCGCGATCGTGGGCGCAATCGTGATTTTGTTCAAACGCTGAGAAGCTTGGTTGTCGCTGAATGAGCGCGAGGTGGTGCCTGCGTCAAACAACATCTTGAAGTTCTTGGTGTAAGCGTAAGAAATACGGCCGCCCAAAGAGGTGTCTTTGGTGGTGAAAGTCTCGTTGTCTTTCTTGGTGGTTTGGTAACCCACCAAAGCTTGACCACCGAAACGGCCTGATTGCCAGTTGATGGAATCGGCGATGCGGTTGGTTTTCTTACCAAACACCGTGGCTGCGCTGATGTCACCAAAACGGCCGTTGATGTTGGCGTAGCCGCTGGAGGTTTGCAGGAACACACTGTTGGACAAGCCGGGCATGCCGAAGTCAGACTGGTTGTGGCTGATGGTCAAGCCCGAACCGCCACTGCTGGCCAAGCCTGAGGTGCTGACCGAAGTCAACAACACACGCACTTTGCCGCCTGGGTTGGTGTTGATGTCAGACACGTCCAAGTTGAACTTGTTGGCCGATGTGCCATTCGCCATTTTTTGGTCAAACGTATCGCCTGTTTGCAAAGCAGCACCAACTTTGACGCCACCCACAGCCAAGTCAGTCACGCCAGCACCTTGGTTGACACCGTAGTCCATCAAGAAATGGTCAACGATGTGGATGTCTTGAATACGAAGACGGCGTTGACCGGCCCAAATCTTGGCTTCAGGGGCAAAACTCAAACCAGACACCTCAACAAAGGCTTGCTCGGTGCCTACGTTGCCAGAACCCCACTTGGTGGGCATGTAGTCGAGCTTGTACTTCACGCCTTCGACATCAAAAGTCTTGGCAATGTTGACTTCCAAACCGTAGTCGCCTTCGTTACCCAAACGGTACTTTTGCAAGTCACCGCCGAGGGTCAAGCCGCCTTTGATTTGTTGGTCTTTGTTGTAGCTGTACACGCCACCGCCACGGCTGTAGCCCGTGACTTCAACGCCGCCCACATCGGCCGCGAAAGCCGTGGCGCTCAAGCAGCAAAGTGCAGCTGCGGCGCAGGTTAATTTCATTTTCATGGTTGTCTCTCCGAGGTTATAAAAATCAACAGTCGTTCTGTTGTTTATTTGGTCGCAGCGGCGGCAACAAGGCGTTTTTGACCGTCGTCAATGCTGATCTTGTCGTCGTTCCAGAACTGGCTGACCAAATCTTTAATGGCACCCTCAGTGGCTGGCGAGATGGCCATACCGTGGGCAACCGAAGGGACCAAGCCGCCGGTTTTGGCGGTGTCCACGAAGTCTTTGCTGGAGAGCTTGGCGCAGTCGTCAAACTTGGCCATCGACATGTTCAAGCGAACAGGGATTGAGCCTTTGTTGAGGTTGAACACTTCTTGGAAGTCGGTGCTCATGATGGCTGCGGCCAAGTCGCCTTGGGCTTTTTGTGCACCGGCATCTTTGAGCTTGAACATGGCAAACGAGTCCACGTTGAAGGTGTAAGACGTGGAGGTGCCAGGTGCAGCGGCACACAAGAAATCTTTACCAGGCTTTTTGCCAGCGGCCACAAACTCGCCTTTGGCCCAGTCGCCCATGAATTGGAAGCCGGCTTTGCCTTGCATGACCATGGCGGTGGCCAAGTTCCAGTCACGGCCAGGTGCGGCTGCGTCGGTGTAACCCTTGATCTTGCGGAAAGTTTCCAGCGATTTTTTCATCGTGGCGCTGCTCAGGGCTTTGGGATCGAGCTTGACCAAGGCTTCTTGGTAGAACTTCGCACCGCCCACGCCCAACACCACCGACTCAAAGGTGGTGAAGTCTTGCCAGTTTTGACCACCGTGAGCCACAGCGATGAAACCCGCTTTTTTGATTTTTTCAGCCGCGACAAAAAACTCGTCGTAGTTGGCGGGCATGCTGGCCACACCGGCTTTTTTCAGCACTTCAGGGTTAGCCCAGACCCAGTTCACGCGGTGCACGTTGACGGGAGCCGCCACGTAGCTGCCTTTGAATTTCATGACATTGGCCACAACTTGGGGCAGCAAGCTGTCCCATTTTTCGGCTTGTGCCACGCTGTCGAGGTTGGCCAACACACCTTCTTGAGCCCACTCTTGAATGGCAGGGCCTTTGATTTGCGCAGCGGATGGCGGATTGCCCGACACCACGCGGCTCTTCAACACGGTCATGGCGTTGTCACCGCCGCCACCAGCCACAGCAAAATCTTTCCAGCTGTGGCCTTTGGCCGACATGATTTTTTTCAGCTCAGCGGCTGACTTGGCTTCGCCGCCGGAAGTCCAGTAGTGCAACACTTCGACTTCGCCAGCCACAGCAGCTGACACCGACACAGCGGCCACACAGGCCAGAACGATTTGGTTGAGTTTCATGGAGTTTGTCTCTCGATTTGGTTGATTTAGAGGGCTCAAGTCTTTCCCTGAGTGCGTTAATTATTCATTAATTAATTAAACAAAGTTCTAAGGATTTTCCCTAGATGGTGGGCAATTTACACTGAGCCCATGAACACCACCTCCCCCCACCTCTCGCAACGGCTGGCAGGCAAAGTCAGCATCATCACGGGCGCCGCACAAGGCATTGGCTTGGCAACCGCCCTCAAATTCGCCCATGAAGGTGCCATCGTGGTGCTGTGCGATGTGAAACAAGCCGCTGTCGATGCGGCCGTCGCCCAATGCCAAGCTGCAGGCGCACAAGCGGTAGGCTTTGTGGTGGACGTGACCCAGCGCGACATGGTGGATGGCGCGGTCAAGGCCGTGATTGAGAAGTTTGGGCGCATCGATGTGCTGGTGAACAACGCCGGTATCACCCAAGATGCGCGCTTGCAAAAGATGACGTTGGAGCAGTTTGACCGCGTGATTGACGTGAATCTGCGTGGCGTTTTTCATTGCGCCCAAGCTGTCACCGACACCATGGTGGCGCAAGGCAGCGGCGTGATTTTGAATGCGTCGTCCGTCGTGGGCATTTACGGCAACTTTGGCCAAACCAACTACGCCGCCACCAAGTTTGGCGTGATCGGATTTACCAAAACTTGGAGCCGCGAGCTCGGCCCCAAAGGCATTCGCGTGAATGCCGTCGCACCAGGCTTCATCGCAACCCCCATCTTGGATTCGATGCCTGAAAAAGTGATTGAAGACATGGTGAGCCGCGTACCCCTAAAGCGCTTGGGACGCGCCGAAGACATCGCCAGCGTTTACGCCTTTTTGGCCAGTGACGAGGCGTCTTATGTGAACGGTGCGGTGCTGGAAGTTTCAGGCGGCATGACGGTATGAGTGACGCGCAAGCGGCCCCCATGCAGCAGGCCACAGACAAGCACGCGCCACGCAGCAAAACAGATTTGTTTGTGTCCTTCACCCTGCTCGCTTTGCAGGGCTTTGGCGGCGTGTTGGCCGTGGTGCAACGCGAGTTGGTGGACAAAAAAAAATGGCTAACGGTGGATGAGTTTGTGGAGGACTGGGCGGTTGCGCAAATCTTGCCAGGCCCCAATGTGGTCAACCTCTCGCTGATGATTGGTGGACGCGCCTTTGGCTTGCCCGGGGCGTTGGCCGCGTTGGCGGGCTTGCTGTTGGCCCCCACGGTGTTGGTCTTGCTGATTGCAGCGGCGGTGGCCGGTGTGGCCGATACACCCACGGCGCAGGGCATGCTGCGCGGCATGGGCGCGGTGTCGGCGGGCTTGATTGCGGCGGTGGGCATCAAGCTCATGGACGCGTTAAAAAACAACCCCATGGGTAAGTTCAGCTGCTTGGCTATTGCCGCCCTCTCCTTTGTGGGCATTGCCTTGTTTCGCTTGCCTTTGGCGTGGGTGCTGCTGAGTTTGGGCCCACTGGCCAGCCTGTGGGCCAGCCACTGCATCGCCAAGCGAGGTGAGGCATGAACATCGTTTTGACCTTGGCCGATTGGTGGTCCTTGTTTTTGCACTTCGTGTCGCTGTCGTTGTTGGCTGTGGGCGGCGCCATCACCACCGCACCCGACATTCACCGCTACTTGGTCGATGAAACGCATTGGCTCAGTGACACGCAGTTCACCTCGTCCATCGCCTTGGCGCAAGGTGCGCCTGGGCCCAACGTGATGTTTGTGGCCCTGATGGGCTGGAACGTGGGCCTCAACGCTGCTGGTGGATTGGCCGCAGGTTGGCCTGCCGTGGGCTTGGCGTTGTGGGGCGTGCTGATCACGATGGTGGGCATCATGATTCCTTCGGCCACCCTCACCTTTGTGGCCACGCAATGGGCGCATCGCAACCGCGACTTGCGCGCCGTCAAGGCATTCAAGGCGGGCATGGCCCCTATCGTGATTGCGCTGTTGATTGCTACGGGCTGGCTGCTGACCGGCAACCACGAAAACCCCGCGCATGACTGGCCGCTGTGGGCCTTAACGGGTGCCACCACGCTGATCGTCTGGAAAACCAAAACGCATTTGTTGTTGCTGCTGGGTTTTGGCGCTTTGCTGGGGGCCTTGGGATGGATTTGAGCCCCACACTTCCCACCCTTCCTGCGATGTATCAGCAACGCATAGAGGCTTTGCTGGCCAGCGGAGCGCGCCGCATGGTGGGCTTGGTCGGCGCACCCGGCGCGGGCAAATCGACCTTGGCGCAAGTGCTGGCAATGCAATGGCCTGAACTTGTGCAAGTGGTGCCCATGGACGGATTTCACTTGGCCAATGTGGAGCTCGAACGTTTGGGACGCAAACAACGCAAAGGCGCGCCAGACACGTTTGACGCGTTTGGCTTTGTCGCCTTACTCAAGCGTCTGAGCAGACAGGCCGACGATGAAGTGGTCTACGCACCGAGCTATGAACGCACCCTCGAAGAAGGCGTGGCAGGCGCCATCGCCGTGCATGCCAAAACACCGCTGCTCGTGGTGGAAGGCAACTACTTGCTGCTCGACGATGCCCCCTGGGACCAAGTGCAAGCGCTGCTGGATGAAACCTGGTTTGTTGACGTGCCGCACGACCTGCGCGTGGGCCGCTTGACCCAACGCCACCAGCAATTTGGCCGCAGCGCGCAAGACGCTGCCGATTGGGTGCAACACACCGACGAGCCCAATGCAAGGCGCATTGAGGCCGCCAAAGCCAAAGCGGACGTGATGTTCCGCTGGGAAAGCTAGGCGACGCGGTGAGGCTTAGGCGATTGCGCTTAAGCGACCGTACGTTGACGGCGCGCTTCGTACAAACACACACCGCTGGCCACCGACACGTTCAAGCTCTCGACCGCACCCGACATGGGGATGCTGATGAGCTCGTCACACGTCTTGCGCGTGAGTTGACGCATGCCGTCACCCTCGGCACCCAGCACCAAAGCGGTGGGCCCTTTGAGGTCGACTTGGTACAAAGTTTTGGGCGCATCGTCGCTGGTGCCGATGATCCAAATGTTGCGTTCTTTGAGTTCGTTCAAGGTACGCGCCAAGTTGGTCACCATGAAATAAGGCACCGTTTCAGCCGCGCCGCTGGCAACTTTGGCCACCGTGGCGTTGATGCCCACGGCGTGGTCTTTGGGCGCAATCACCGCATGGGCACCGGCACCGTCGGCCACGCGCAAGCAGGCGCCGAGGTTGTGCGGGTCGGTCACGCCGTCGAGCACCAAAATCAAGGGTGACTCGATTTTTTCGATGCCTTCCAGCAACTCGTCCAGCGAATGCACCATTTTGATTTCGGTGACCCGCGCCGCCACGCCTTGGTGGCCATGGCCGCCCGAGAGCTTGGCCAAACGTGGGCCATCGGCCTCGATCAAGCGAATGCCTCCCTCGTTGGCGCGATCAATGAACTGGCGCATACGCGCATCACGGCGTGTGGGGTCGAAGTAGATTTCGATAACGGATTGCGGCGCTGTTTTAACGCGCACGCCAACGGCGTGAAAGCCGAAGAGAACTTTGGGGGCTGAAGACATAGGGTGTGATTATCCCTTGACTAGACCTTCACCTGCCCCGCCTCAATCGTGATGGCCCGATCACAGCGCGCTGCCAACTTCAAATCATGCGTGACCAACACCAGCGTGGTGCCTAATTCTTTGTTCAAGGCAAACATCAAATCCATGATGCGCTCGCCGCTCGCGTGGTCCAAGCTGCCGGTAGGCTCATCGGCCAGCAGCAGTGCAGGTTTGACCACAAAGGCACGCGCCAGAGCCACGCGTTGTTGCTCGCCACCCGACAGCACTTTGGGGTAATGGTTCAAGCGCTCGCCTAAGCCGACACGCACCAGCATGTCTTTGGCGGCGGCACGCGGGTTAGGCAAGCCCGCCAGCTCCAGAGGCAGCATGACGTTTTCAAGGGCGGTCATGTTGCCCAAGAGCTGAAAGCTTTGAAACACAAAGCCCACTTGACGCGCGCGCAGGGCGGCACGTTGGTCTTCGCTCAAACTGAAAATGTCCACGTCACCCAGCCAAACACTGCCACGGCTGGGCGTGTCCAAGCCCGCCATGATGGCCAGCAAGGTGCTTTTGCCCGAGCCCGATGCGCCCACAATCGCCAGCGATTGCTGCGGGGCCAAAGTGAAATCGATATCGCGGAGAATGTCGAGTGTGCCAGTGGCGTCTTGGACTGATTTGAACAAATGCGAGACGGCAATCAAGGGCGACACCGCAGCGGATGTGTGGGCAGATAAATTTTCTAAAGAGGACGTGGTCATGAAGCGCGATGGGATGTGGAGACGCGACTTTAACTTGGGCGCGTTGGTTGTCGGTTTGACGGGGCTTTTGGGCCTGCGCGCGGCATCGGCGCAAAACAACGTGATTTCGTCACGCGGTGAAGGCATGGATGGTGACGTGATTTCAACGGAACCTCGCCGTCGCCGCGCCCCAAGCCCTTACGCCAACGCCATGAACAATGCCGTGCCCCCGCCCGGTTCTGCCCCTGCCGCCACCATTTTGGTGGTGGGCGACTCGCTGAGCGCCGAATATGGCATCACCCGAGGCAAGGGCTGGGTGGCGCTACTAGCGGCCAAGTTGCGCGCCGAGCGCCCCGATGTGAACGTGATGAATGCCAGCATCAGCGGCGACACCACAGCGGGCGGCCGCGCTCGCTTGCCAGCACTGTTGAACCAAGTGCGCCCTGTGATGGTGGTGATCGAGCTAGGCGGCAACGATGCCTTGCGCGGCCTTGACCTAACGAGCACCCAAAAGAATTTAGAGGCCATGATTCAAGCCAGCCACGAAGTGAACGCGCGTGTGGTGTTGGTGGGCATGCAAATCCCCCCGAACTACGGGCCCGACTACAGCACCCAGTTTTCGGTGATGTTCCATCAAGTGGCGAAGAGAAACAATATCAGCCTGGTGCCGTTTTTCCTCAAAGGTATTGCCGACGCACCGGATGCGGCCAACCAATTTCAACCCGACCGCATTCACCCCCGCGAAGAGGCGCATCCACGCATGCTGGGCAATGTGTGGCCCGACATCAAAAAGAATTTACAAGGTCATTGAGTGAGTGTTCATTTCATTTCGGCGCAAGACGCCATGGCCCGCATGGCCACACCGCTGGGTGAGCCCGGCGGTTTCAGCACCATCATCGACGCACGCAGTGAGGACGAGCACGCGCTCGACCACCTGCCAGGGGCCGTCAACTGGCCCTCACTGAACAACGAAGAGCGCATCTTCGTAGGCACCATGTACAAGCAAGTGGGAGCTTTCGAAGCGCAAAAACACGGTGCGGCGATGGTAGCGGCCAACATTGCGCGGCACATCCAACGCGAGGTGTTGGAACTACCCAAAAATTGGCAGCCCCTCATTTACTGCTGGCGTGGCGGCAAACGCAGCGGCTCGCTCTCGATGGTGCTGGGACAAATTGGTTTCAAGATCCACTTGATCGAAGGCGGCTACAAGGCCTTCCGTGCGGCCATCGTGGAGGACATTCCGAAGCGCGTGGCACCGCTGCAATTCAAAGTCATCTCAGGCCCTACGGGCTCTGGCAAAACGCGGCTGCTCTACGCTTTAGCGGCAGAAGGCGCGCAAGTGCTGGACCTCGAAGATTTAGCCAGCCACCGCAGCTCGGTGCTGGGCCACATTCCCGGCCAACCGCAACCGAGCCAAAAACGCTTCGACACCTTGGTGTGGCAAGCCCTGCGCAGCTTTGACCCCACGCGCCCCGTGTTCGTCGAATCGGAAAGCCGCAAAGTGGGCAATTTGTCGATCCCTGAATCACTGATGCTCGCCATGCGCGACAGCACATGTTTTGAGTTGCAGCTGAACTTGGACGAGCGCGTGGCCTTGCTCATGGAAGACTACAACTTCTTCGTGGACGACCAAGACTTATTCTCCCGCCGACTCGATGCCTTGGTCGCCATCCGTGGCAAAGCCGTGATCGATGCTTGGAAAGAGCAAATCAACACGGGTCACATTGAAGATGTGGTGCGCGACCTGCTGGTGCTGCATTACGACCCGACCTACGCCTCATCGATGGTGCGTAATTTCACGCAGTCCGCACAAGCGACGCCCTGTGTGGCGACGGATCGCCATGCAGAAACTTTGCGCGACGTGGCGCGTGGGTTATTGCGATAGCTCGCGCTTGCCAGCGGTGACCCGCACTGACGCACGGTAAGCATGCCAGCTCGCAAAACCCAGCCAAGGCCCCACCACCAACAGACCTGAGGCCGCAGGCAACATCGCCAACACCGACAAAGTGGCGATGAGCAAGCCCCAAAACACGGACACAGCCGTGTTGTCAACGAACACGCGCAAGCTGGTGATGCAGGCGGTGATGGCGTCGGTATCGCGGTCCAAAATCATGGGGATGGACACCATCATGCTGGCGAACACCAGCCCTGCAAAAAAGCCACCCACACAGAAGTAGGCCACGATGAACTCCCAGTTTTGGGGGTTGAACACGGCCTCCAAAACGGTGGCCGTGGTGGGCATGCCGCCTGTGTTGAAGAACACAGCAAACACCACCAGTGACGCCCTCCCCCACAGCAACTCCAACACGATCATGACCATGATGAGCATGCCCATGCTCTTCAAGTGCGTCTCCCAACACGTGAGCGAGCTGCCCATGCTGGGCGACTCACCGCGCTCCATGTGCATACTGACGTCATACAAGCCCATGGCCAAGAAAGGGCCAATCAGCAAACACCCCGAGACGGCAGACAGGGTGTACTCCGGATTGCTTTTGAACACGGCCAACAAGATCAGCGCCATGAGCCAAAAGAAAAACCCGAAGCACAGCGAAATCAAAGGCTGCGCCACCATGTCGCGCAGCCCCATGCCTAGCCAGCGTAGGGGGTCACTGAACCGTATGGGGTTGATGTCGATGCGGTCATGTTCGTCGTCGGTCACCCGTTGCTGCATGTCTCACCTGCTTTTGTTGTTAATCCTGCAGACCCGCGTCGTGCAAAGCACGCGCCATGTCTTGTTGTAAGTCGCTGACGTGTTCGAGGCCGATACAAAACCGCACCACCCGCCCCGGCTTTAAGTGCGCGGTGCCACGGTGACGGCTAGACGCCAGGTTGTAGGGCATGACCAAACTCATGGGGCCACCCCAGCTGTAACCAACCTTGAACAGCTGCAAAGCATCGCAAAACGCGTCCACCTGCTTTGATGTGAAACGCGCATCCACCACCACACTGAAAATGCCTGCGGCCAAGCCTTCGGGCTCTTGTGGCGTCACGCACAACTGTTGCCAATGCGCGTGACCGGGGGCGCTGGTGAGTGCGGGATGCAGCACTTGGCTGAACGCGGGCTGTGCCGAGCACCATGCGGCCAAAAGGCGAGCTGCGTTGTCTTGGGCTCTGTAGCGCAGCGGCATGCTGGCCAAAGAGCGCAACACCATCTCGGCATCGTTGGCGCCCACGCCTGTGCCCAAACGCATGTGGCTGAGCTTCAACACCCGTGCCAATTCATCGTTGCGCGTGACGATGCTGCCCATCAACACATCGCCGCCGCCGCTGGGGTATTTGGTGAGCGCATGGATGGTCAAGTCCACCCCCAACTCGCCCTGCCCTGGTGTGAGGTCAAACGCGTTGAACGCGAGGCCGGCGCCCCAAGTGTTGTCGAGTGCGCACAACACGCCGCGTGCTTTGCAGAGCTGCACCAAGGCCACCAAGTCGGGGAACTCCATCGTCACCGAACCTGCGGCTTCTAGCCACACCAAACGCGTACGCTCGGTGATGCGCGCGGCCAAGTCATTCACATCCAGCGGGTCGTACACCTGGTGCGTGATGCCAAACTGCGCCAACTCTCCCTCGGCCAAGGACTTGTTAGGTGCATAAGCGTTATCGGGAAGCAACACCTCGTCACCGGTTTTGAGCAACGCAAAATCCACATGCGCGATGGCGGCCAAACCGCTGGGTGTCAAGAGGCAATGTGTGCCCCCTTCGAGCGTGGCCAAGCGCTCTTCCAGCGTGAACGTGGTCGGTGTGCCGTGCAAGCCGTAGGTGTAAGCCGACTTGTCCATCCACTCGCGTGTGCGCATGGCAGCCACGTTGGGAAAAATCACCGTCGAGGCTTTGAACACGCCGACTTGCGGTGCTTCAAACTCAGCAGGTGGGTTGTACGGGTGGTGAATGAGATGGGTGCTGCGAGACATGCACACATATTACCTACTCCGAGTCGCCCAAAAATCAAAACAGTGTTGGGCAAAAAAAAACTCTGCACGATGGCAGAGTTTTTTTTGAAGCGTGAAAGATTAAACCTTCCACTTCTCCAACAAAGCCGCAGGGCGCATGCTGTCATACGGCTCAAACGGTTGGTGAATCCAAGGGTTCGTGGCTAAGTAGTCCATTGAGTAGTCCGGCTTGAATTCAGACACGCCCTTGGTCCAAATCACGGCGGTGCGCAATTCGGTAATGGGGGCGTAGTTGTTCTTGAGTTGGTCAACCACAGCCTTCAAGGTGTGGCCGGTATCAGCCAGGTCGTCCACCAACAACACTTTGCCAGCGATTTCGCCTTTGGGTGTAGTGATGAAGCGGGCGATGTCCAAGTGACCTTGCACCGTGCCTGCGTCAGCGCGGTACGAGCTGGTCGACATGATGGCCAAAGGCTTGTCAAAAATGCGCGACAAGATATCACCAGGGCGCATGCCGCCACGGGCCAAGCACAGGATGGTGTCGAACTCCCAGCCAGATTGGTGAATCTTGATGGCGAGTTTTTCAATGAGGTTGTGGTACTCGTCGTAAGACACGTACAGGTGTTTGCCGTCTTCGGTCAACATATCAATGGTCCTTCAAAATAAAACTGAAATCGAAATTCCGTGTTAAGCCACGTAGGGGTGGGTCAACAAAATGGTGTGGTCGCGGTCAGGGCTGGTGGACACCATGTGAATGGGCACGCCCGTGGTGTCAGCAATGCGGTTGAGGTAGTGCTGAGCGGCTTTGGGCAACTTGTTGTAGTCGGTCACGCCCACGGTGCTGTCGGTCCAACCGGGGATGGTTTCGTAGATGGGGGTGCAACGTGAAATCTCGTCAGCGCCCATGGGCAAGATGTCGATTTTTTCGCCGTCCAATTCGTAGCCCACGCACAAGAGCAATTCGGTCAAGCCGTCGAGCACGTCGAGCTTCGTGATGCAAAGTCCAGTGAGGCCGTTGACTTGGGCACTGCGCTTGAGCAATGCGGCATCGAACCAGCCGCAACGGCGTGAGCGACCTGTGGTGGTGCCCTTTTCGGCACCAATGGTGGCCATGTGGTAGCCGGGTGTGCCCTCTTTTTCCCAATCGAGTTCGGTGGGGAATGGGCCGCCGCCCACGCGTGTGCAGTAGGCTTTGGTGATGCCCAAGATGTAGTGCAACAAGCCTGGGCCCACGCCAGCGCCTGCTGCGGCGTTACCGGCCACGCAGTTGCTAGAGGTGACAAAAGGGTAAGTGCCGTGGTCCACGTCAAGCAAGGTGCCTTGAGCGCCTTCAAACAAGAGGTTGGCACCGGCCAAGTGGGCTTCGTTCAACTCGCGTGACACGTCAGCCACCATCGGTAAGATTTCTTTGGCGTAAGCCATGGCTTCGTTGTAGACGGTGTCAAAGTCCACCGCGGGGGCGTGCAAGATGTCGGTCAGCACATGGTTGTGCAGCTCGAGGTTCTCGCGCAATTTGGTGGCGAAGCGCTCAGGGTGCTTCAGGTCTTGCACGCGCAAGGCACGGCGGGCAATTTTGTCTTCGTAGGCGGGGCCAATGCCACGGCCTGTGGTGCCGATCTTGGCGGTGCCGGCCTTCTCTTTGGCGGCCTCACGGGCCACGTCGATGGCAGCGTGGTAGGGCAAGATCAAAGGACAAGCTTCGCTGATGCGCAAGCGTGAGCGCACTTCGACGCCCGCTTTTTCGAGGCCCGCGATTTCTTCAAGCAACTTGGTGGCAGACAAGACCACACCGTTGCCGATGTAGCACTTCACGCCAGGGCGCATGATGCCGCTAGGAATCAAGTGCAACGCGGTTTTCACGCCATTGATGACCAAGGTGTGGCCGGCGTTGTGGCCGCCTTGAAAGCGCACCACACCGGTAGCGGTTTCGGTCAGCCAGTCAACCAATTTGCCTTTGCCCTCGTCGCCCCATTGGGTACCAACGACGACCACGTTACGACCTTTGGTAGCAGCCACGGCTTGTCCTTTGCTAGTGCTCATATCAAGTTCAATTGGAATTTAAAAAATTAAAGGGCCTGAACGACCCACTGGCCATTCACATCGACCAAGACGCGGTCGCAGTCGAATTCATCGACTTCGCTTTCATGCCCAGGCATCACGCACACCACAGTGTCTCCGTGCGC
>CANBRM010000019.1 GCA_947371915.1 Comamonadaceae bacterium
CCGCCTTGGATGCCTTTGAGTTCAACCAACTCGCCGAGGCGGAGCTGGGTCAGCAGTTTTTGCGCGGAGGACTCGGAAACTTCGGTAAAAACAGCCATGACAACCAAGGGGTTAAAAAGTTCGCACATTGTAGTTTGCACGTTTGTCGCACTTTGGCGGGGCGTGCTCAGCGGGTCGCCCCCAAGAAGGTGGTTTCGTTTTTTGACACGGCACAATTGGCCGCTATGAGTGAATCCAAAACATTGCTGCTGGTCGACGGCTCCAGCTACCTTTACCGCGCCTTCCATGCCATGCCCGACCTGCGCGCTGTGCCCGGCGACCCAACGAGTGCGGCCACAGGTGCCATTCGCGGCATGATCAACATGATGCAGGCGCTGCGCAAAGAAGTGCCCACCCAGTTGGCCGCCTGCGTGTTTGACGCCAAAGGCCCCACCTTCCGCGACGAGATGTACCCCGCGTACAAAGCCAACCGCTCGCCCATGCCTGACGACTTGCGCTCGCAAATCGAACCCATCCACGCCATGGTGCGCATGTTGGGCTGGACGGTGCTGGATGTGCCGGGCGTCGAGGCCGACGACGTGATTGCCACCTTGGCCGTGACCGCAGCCCAGCAAGGCGTGACGGTGGTGGTGTCGAGTGGTGACAAAGATTTGAGCCAGTTGGTGAACGAACACATCACCATCATCGACACCATGAACGGCAAGAAGCGCGACGTGGCTGGCGTAACCGCCGAGTTTGGCGTGCCGCCGAACTTGATGATTGACTACCAAACCTTGGTTGGCGACACGGTCGACAACGTGCCCGGCGTGGCCAAGGTGGGCCCCAAGACCGCGGCCAAGTGGCTGATGGAATACGGCTCGCTTGATAACTTGCTGCAAAACGCCAGCGCCATCAAAGGCGTGGCGGGCGAGAACTTGCGTCAAGCGGTGGAGTGGCTGCCAACAGGCCGCCAGCTGGTGACCATGAAAACCGATTGCGATTTGTCTGCCTACGTGCCCAACTTGCCCGCACTTGATGCGCTGCACTTGGCTGAGCCCGACAAGCCTGCACTCAAAACCTTTTACGAAACCTATGGCTTCAAAGGTTTGGCCCGCGCCATCGGTGAGGCTGGCGATGCGGCAAGCGCCGCTGGCGGTGATGCAAGCAGCGGCGTCAGTGCTGCTGCCAAGCCCAAGTTCGAGCCCAACCTGAGCTTGTTTGATGAACCTGAGCCCACTGTTTCGACAGTGAGCGAGAAAGCCTATGAATGCGTGTTGACGTGGGAAGCGTTTGATGCGTGGCTGGCCAAGCTGCAAGCCGCCGAACTGGTGGCGTTTGACACGGAAACCACCTCACTCGACGCCATGCGCGCCGAGATTGTGGGCCTGAGCTTTTCGGTCAAGCCGGGCGAGGCCTGCTACATCCCGCTGGCGCACAGCTATGGTGATGCACCCACGCAGTTGCCCATCAATGAAGTGCTGGCCAAACTCAAGCCTTGGTTTGAAAACCCAGCTATTCAAAAGCTCGGACAGCACATCAAATACGACCGCCATGTCATGGCCAACCACGGCATTGAAGTGAAGGGCTACGCGCACGACACCATGCTGGAAAGCTACGTGCTGGAAGTGCACAAGCCACACGGCCTAGCCAGCTTGGCCGAGCGCCATGTGGGCCGCAAAGGTCTGAACTACGAAGATCTGTGCGGCAAAGGCGCGCACCAAATTCCTTTCTCGCAAGTGGACGTGGCGCGTGCCACCGAATACGCGTGCGAAGACTCCGACATGACGCTAGACGTGCACCAAGTGCTTTGGCCGCGTTTGCAAGCCGACGACAAACTGCGCTTCATCTACGACCTAGAAATTCAAAGCAGCGAAGCGCTCTATCGCATCGAGCGCAATGGTGTGTTGATTGACGCACCCACACTCGCTGCACAAAGCCACGCGCTGGGCCAACGCATCGTGCAGCTCGAAAACGAGTCGTATGAAATTGCAGGCCAGCCGTTTAACTTGGCCAGCCCTAAGCAATTGGGCGAAATCTTCTTTGACAAACTGGGCTTACCCGTTATCAAAAAAACCGCCACAGGTGCACGCAGCACCGACGAAGAAGTGCTGGAGAAATTGGCCGAAGACTACCCACTGCCTGCCAAAATTTTGGAGCACCGTAGCCTTAGCAAACTCAAAGGCACTTACACCGACAAGCTCGCACAAATGGCTGTGCCGCGCACAGGCCGCGTGCACACGCACTACGCGCAAGCCGTGGCCGTGACGGGCCGCTTGTCGAGCAACGACCCCAACTTGCAGAACATCCCTATTCGCACGGCAGAGGGGCGCAAAGTGCGCGAAGCATTTGTGGCCCCTGCGGGCTGCGTGATTGCCAGTGCCGACTACAGCCAGATCGAGCTGCGCATCATGGCGCACATCAGTGGTGACGAGGCTTTAGTCAAAGCTTTCCATGATGGCTTAGACGTGCACCGTGCCACGGCTGCAGAAGTGTTTGGCGTGGGCGTGGACGCGGTCAGCACCGAGCAGCGTCGCTACGCCAAGGTCATTAACTTTGGCCTCATCTACGGCATGAGCGCGTTTGGTTTGGCCAAAGCGCTGGGCATCGACAACAGCGCGGCCAAGAACTACATCACCCGTTACTTTGAACGCTTCGCGGGCGTGAAGCGCTACATGGACGACACACGCGAACAAGCCAAAGCACAAGGTTATGTAGAAACCGTGTTTGGCCGTCGCTTGTACTTGCCCGAAATCAACAGCCCCAACGGTCCACGCCGCGCAGGCGCAGAACGCGCCGCCATCAACGCGCCCATGCAAGGCACAGCCGCCGACCTCATCAAGATGAGCATGGTGGCGGTGCAAAAAGCCTTAGACGCCCAGCCACGCGGCATCAAAGTGATCATGCAAGTGCACGACGAACTGGTGTTTGAAGTGCCCGAGTCAGAGGTGGCATGGGTGCGCACCGAAGTGCCACGCCTGATGGCTGACGTGGCGCAGCTGAAAGTGCCGTTGTTGGCTGAGGTGGGGGTGGGGCCGAACTGGGACAAGGCGCATTAAGGTTCATCCATCGTCGTTGCCAGTTGGTTTTCGCACAGCCTCTCAAGCAGGGTTTTGTCGGCTATTTTTAGTGCGATGCCATGTGCAACGCGAACGCCTGTACCTTGGCTGATGAGCGTCGCTGCGCTGGGCTCACCAAATGAATGGGCAGCGGTGGGGTGGGCCAGTCGGGCAACAGCACTTGCAACTCTCCGCGCGCTATTTCCTCCTCGAACAACCAAGTCGGCGAATAGCCGATCCCCATCCCTGAGAGCACTGAGGCACGGATGACTTCGCTGCTGTTGGTTTGCAGATTGCCTTGCGCTCGGATGGTGACCTGGGTGCCCTCTGTAGCAACTGCACCCGCGCCTGCTGTGAATGTCCAGGCGTTCTGCGTGGCCAGTTCCGAATAGACGATGCAGTTGTGCTCCAGCAGATCCTCCGGCACGCTTGGCATTGTCAGCCCGGTGGGCAACGAACGAAGGTATTCATGGCTGGCCAACACCACACGCTGGGTGGTGCCGATGCGTTGCGCCACCAAGGAGCTGTCGGCCAGTTCCCCGATACGCACTGCGATATCGATGCCTTCTTCGACCAGATCGATGAACCCATCGTTGAGCTTTAGATCGATCTTCACGTTCGGGTGTGCTGCTAAGAAAGTCTTCACCAGTGGCAACAGTTTGAGCCGTCCATAGCCCACCGATGCGGCCACGCGCAGCCAGCCGCTGAGCTGCTGCTCACCTAAAAGAAGTTCCGACTCCGCTTCAGCGATTTCGGCAATCAAACGTCGCGCTTGTGCGAAGTAGCGTTCACCGGCTTCGGTCAGGGCTAATGAACGGGTGGTGCGGCTCAATAACTTGGCACCCAGCTCGCGCTCCAGTGCCGCTACCTGTTTGCTCACACGGCTCTGCGTGGTTTGGAGTTCACGGGCCACGGCCGAAAAACTGCCGCTTTCCACCACACGCACAAAGCTCTGCATGGCTGCCAATCGATCCATGGTTGTTCCTATTTAGTCTAAATTGGAATAAATAATAGTCAAATTAAATGACTAGTGCAATGGTTTGGATTGAACCAAACTTCGCGGCATGAATGAGGACGCCACTTGCACAAGGAAGCCACGATGAACACCAGCACTCTGACTCTGCCGCAGACAAGCCACAACGAGCGCAGCCAATTAGCCAAAGGTCTCGCGGTTGGGCTGGTCGCCGCCAGCATCGGCGCGCTGTACACCGTGTTTGCCCGCTGGGGCATGGCCCGCGGACTGTCTTCACCCGACCTCACGGTATTGCGGTTCGGCGTGGCGGGCATCCTGATGCTGCCAGTGTTGGCACTTGCCTGGCGGCGTGACAGTGCGCAGTTCACCACGCGGTGGCGCGTTTGGTTGCTGGTGGCACTGCTGGCCGGCACACCTTTTGGCCTCTTGATGTTTGGTGCGCTGCAGTTTGCGCCACCCAGCCACGCAGCTGTTTTTCCGTTCACAGCCATGAGCGTGATGGGCATGGTGCTCGGTACGGTGGTGCTGGGTGACCGTATGACGCTGCGCCGAGTAGTGGGCATTGCCGTGGTGCTGACGGGTTTGGTGCTGGTGTCTGGCGTAGAAGCTTCCAGCTTGACGTTACGGGCATCCCTTGGCGATGCCATGTTCCTTGCGGCCGGCACGTTGTGGGCCGGATTTGGCATCGTGCTGCGCAAGCACCGGCTCGACCCATTGCTGGCTACAGCGGTAATTTCGATCAGCGCATTGTTCACCTATGTGCCTGCTTACATTGGGTTCACGGGGGGTGAGGGCCTCTTCTTGGCAGCGCCATTTGTTTTTTGGGTCGAGGTGTTGGTGCAAGGGGTGATCGCAGGTGCGGGCACGCTGTACACCTACTCAAAAATGGTGTCACTTCTCGGCCCGTCGCGCGCAGCGGTTTTCCCAGCGTTGGCGCCCGGCTTGGCTACCCTCATGGCTTGGCCAGTGTTGGGTCATGTGCCAACACAACTAGAAGCTATAGGCCTGCTCTTGGTGATGACAGGATTGACCGTTGCCGTCACGACTTCAGCTGGGTCCGCTACAAAGCCCTGAAGTTCGACGGCAATTGCTGAGGCCGCTTTTTTAATCTCTAAAAAGGAGAAAGAGCTAAACATGACTGCAGCTGTCGTATTGAGCTCCGTTGCGTGGTGTTTCCTTACAGGTCTGACGCATATCCTCAATAAGCTGGACTGCCCGAGAAAGACATAGAAAGCAGAAAGTTGCACCAAATGAGAGGGCCTTCCTGTGCAGCCCTTTTTCAGACGCCCGCTTTTACACAGCGATGATGCGCATTACTGGTGTCTAGCCACAGACAAGTGAAGCCCCGATGCATTTAAAACGGCCAGCAAAGTTTTGATGGTGGGGTTGCCACGGGGTCCGAGCGCACGGTACAGCGACTCCCTAGGCATGCCTGCTTTCTCGGCCACATTCGCCATGCCTTGTGCTTCGGCAATGTGGCGCAAAGCGGTCAGCATGGCTTGATGGCCACCCGGTTGCTCCGTCTCTTCCAGCGCAGCGACCAAGTAGGCATCTGCAAATTCGGGGTTGGCTCTCAGCAGCTCCACCACCACCTCATCATGTGAGCGTCCAGCTTTTGCTGTCATTTCGATTTCCTCTGTATTTGCCAGTTGTTCCAGTACCAGTGTGCTTTAGCAATGTCTGATTGTTGCGTGCGTTTATCGCCACCTATCAGCAACAAGATCAAGCGACGACCTGCTTGCGCGTAGTACAGACGATACCCCTTTGAAGGTGAAGTCAGGGTTTCATAGTGATAGTGCTCAGCTTCGGTGAAGTACACGCCTCAGTCGATAATCCCCCCATGACTTTGATTTCAATTCTTGTCGGCACCTTGATCGCTGGCATGGGCAGTGTGTGGCTGGCGGCGTTGCTGGCTTATGCCTTGTTGTCGCGTTTCACCCAACATTTGCTCAGCTTGGCTGCTGGCGCTTTGATGGCCACGGCTTTCACGCGTTTGTTGCCCGAGGCGTTTGAGTTGTCGGTGGCCGCAGGTATTTCTCCGCAGACCATGTTTGCCGCGTTGCTGGTGGGCTTGGTGTTTTTCTTTTTGCTTGACAAAGCCGAGTTGTGGCACCACGGTCATGAGCATGGACATAGCCACGGCGACGCACACCATGCGCATCATGCCCATGACTCGCACGCACATTCGCATGATCACGGCACGCACGCGGACCACGCGCATCACGCGCACGATGACCATCAAGGTCACAACCACCACAGTGGCGGTTGGGCTGTGCTCTTGGGCGACAGCGTGCACGCCTTTGGCGACGGCATTTTGATCGCGGCTGCGTTTGTGGCAGATCCTCGTTTGGGCGTTGCCGCTGCATTGGCCGTGATGGCGCATGAGGTGCCGCACCATGTGGGCGATTTGGTGGTGTTGCGCCAAACGCTGAGCAACCCGCGTGCTGCCTTGTTCAAGCTCAGCATGGCAGGTGGGGTGACGGCCATTGGTGGCGTGGTGGGCTACTTATTGGTGGGTGCCTTGGAGGCGTATTTGCCGTACTTTTTGGTGGCCGCGGCCAGCAGCTTTATTTATGTGGCGCTGGCCGATTTGATTCCGCAGTTGCAAAAGCGCCTCTCACCGCGTGAGACGGCGGCGCAAGTGGCTTGGCTGTTTGCAGGCATTGCGCTGGTCGCCACTTTGGGCGAGTGGGCGCAGCACTGATTTAAGATTTTTCGCAGGGCAAGCCGGGCGTGTTGCACCACTCGCTCCAGCTCCCCGCGTACAGCGCGGTGCGGCCCAGGCCCGCGACTTCCATGGCCAATACATTGGGCACAGCGCTCACGCCGCTGCCGCAGTGGTGCACCACGTTTTCTGGTTGGGCATCGCCCAGTAAGGCGGCAAATTCAGCACGCAACTCTGCAGGGCTTTTGAAGAAGCCTTCTGCGTTGAGGTTGGTGTTGAACGGGCGATTGAGTGCACCCGGAATGTGGCCAGCCACGGGGTCGAGCGGCTCTACTTCCCCGCGGTAGCGTGGCGCACCGCGTGCGTCGACGATGGTTTGCGTGCCCATGTTCAAGCGTGCAGACACGGTGGTGGTGTGGACCAACTGCACCAAAGGTTCGCGCAGGGCGAAGTTGCCGTCAGCAGCTGTGGCTTGTTCGCCTGATACAACAGCACCACCTGCCGCAACCCATGCTTGCAAGCCGCCATCGAGCACGGCCACGGCGTCGTGGCCGCACCACTTCAACATCCACCACAAGCGGCCGCAATAGTTCATGCCGTTGCGGTCGTACACGACCACTTGGGTGTTGCTGTTCACGCCGGTGCTTTGCAGCCAAGCCGCAAAGACTTCACGCTGTGGCAGAGGGTGACGGCCGCCGTTGACGCGCAGGGCGGGGTCGTGTGTGGCGAGGTGCTCATCCAAGTCTGCGTGTTGCGCACCTGCGATGTGTTGGGTCACATACTGTGCGTGGCCTTGTGTGGGCTGCATCAGGTCAAAGCTGCAGTCAAACACGGCCACGGGTTGGCCGCTGTGTTGCAGGTCTTGCAGTTGAGCGACGGAGATGAGGGTGGTGTACATGCGAAGCTCCTAAGGCGAAGTGCCTATTCGGTCGATGAAAAGGTTGGGCAGCGTATGGCCACCGTATCAGTGTTCTTCGGCAGGCGCGTTGGGCGCGGCGCGTGCACGCAACAAGGTGGCGGTCATGCCGCTGACCACGATGAGGGCCATGCCTGCCCAGCCGATGAGGGGAATGTCATCGCCAAACAGCAGCAAGCTGTAAAGCGCGGCAAACACAATGCCTGAGTATTGCAAATTGGCCACCACCAGCGTGGCACCTTTGCTGTAAGCGCGGGTCATGCACAGCTGGCCCAGCGAGGCAAACACGCCCACGGGCAACAGCCAGATGGCGTAGGTCCAGTTCCATTCCGACACGCCTGCAAAGCCCATGCCGATGGCCCCTGCGATCAGCGTGCCAATGGCAAAGTAAAACACGGTGCGGGTTTCAGGCTCGCCCAAACGCCCAAGCGCCATGACTTGCATGTAGGCAAAGGCGGCGGCAAAGCCCGACATCAAGCCAATCAGACCTGCAAAAATTTGGTTTTGTTCGAGGGTGGGGCGCAACATCATCACCACGCCCGCAAAGCCCGCCAGCACGCTCAAGGCGAGGGGGCCTTGTGACCAAGCGCTCCGGTTGTCTTGGCCGTTCCAGTTGATCAGCGAGCCGCCCACCAAAAAGGCCGCCACCCAAACGCCGCTCATGTAGTTCAGCGTCATCGCAGTTGCTAAGGGCAGGTGGGCAATGGCATAAAACCAAGCGCTGAGCGAGACCACGCCAATGGTGGAGCGCCACAAATGCGCCCCCGGATAAGCCGTGCGAAGCGAGACCTTTTTTTGTTTGGCTATGAAGCCCAAAAATACGATGCCAACCAAGCCGCGATAGAACACCAACTCGGCGGAGTTGAAGTGCTCAGACCCAAACTTCACACACACGCCCATGGTGGCAAAAAAGGCTGCACCGAGCAGCATCCAAAGGGCTTGCATGTTGGGAGATCAGGTAAAGCTGAGTTTGCCGCGGTACCACTCATGGAAATGCTGCATGCCATCTTCCATGGGGCTTTGGTAGGGGCCCACTTCGTTGTCGCCGCGTTGCATCAGGGCTTTGCGGCCTGCATCCATGCGCTCGGCGATTTCGTCGTCTTCGATGCAAGTTTCCATGTAAGCAGCTTGTTGCGCTTCGACGAATTCGCGCTCGAAGGCGACAATTTCTTCGGGGTAGTAAAACTCCACCATGTTCAGTGTTTTGGTGGGGCTGATGGGGTGCAGCGTCGACACGGTCAACACATGCGGGTACCACTCCACCATGATGTGCGGGTAGTAGGTGAGCCAAATAGCGCCGCGCTCAGGCAGTTCGCCATTGCGGTACTTGAGCAACATGTCGTGCCAAGCTTTGTAGGTCGGCGAACCGGGTTTGCCAAAGCCTTCAGACACGCCCACGGTTTGCACCGAGTAGTTGTCTTGAAATTCCCAGCTCAGGTCGTCACAGGTCACAAACTGGCCAAGTCCGGGGTGGAAAGGGCCAACGTGGTAGTCCTCAAGGTAGACCTCGATGAAGGTTTTCCAGTTGTAGTTGCACTCGTGCAGTTCCACGCGGTCAAGGGCAAAGCCTGTGAAATCTAAGGCAGCGCGTGGGCCCATGTTGGCCAAGTCGGCTTCGATGTCGATGCCGTTGTCTTCAAACAGCAAGCCGTTCCACTCGCGCAGCTTGTAGTTGTTCAGGTTCAGGCAGGGGTCGTGCGAGAAGTGGGGTGCGCCCAACAGTTCGCCCGAAGGTGCATAGGTCCAGCGGTGCAGTGGGCACACGATGTTGCCGCCTGCTGAGCCGGGGGCTTGGTTTTGCAAAGAGCCACGGCCTTTGAGCATCACCGCTTGGCGGTGGCGGCACACGTTGGAGATGAGTTCTACGCCTTGGGCTGAGCGCACGAGCGCACGCCCTTCGCCTTCGTGCGGCAAAGCGTAATAGTCGCCCACGTTGGGCACGGCAAGTTCGTGACCCACATACCGTGGGCCGCGCTGAAAGATGGTCTCCAGTTCGCGCTGAAACAGCGCCTCGTCAAAGTAACTGGTAACTGGTAGTTGGCTATGAGCCTGCTGCAGTTGAAGACTTAAATCAGACATGGGGGACCTGACCTAAAGACTCCCCACAGGGAGGTGTGTGAAAAAAATAAATCAGCCGATAGGCTGATGAAAGGACACTCATTGTAGCCAAGGGGGACAGGGCGCTTCGCACGGCCTAAAATGGCAGGCTACGTGTTAAACACATTTACTCACATTCATCACGATGACCAAGGCCAAGACCCCCGTAAGCACTGCGCCTGCCAGCTATGAAGCGGCTTTGAAAGAGCTCGAAGGCATGGTGGCCCAAATGGAATCGGGTCAGTTGCCTTTGGCTGACTTGCTGTCGGGCTACCAACGTGGTGCCGAATTGCTGGCTTTTTGCCGCGCCCAGTTAGATGCCGTCGAGCAGCAAATTCAGGTGCTCGACAACGGCGTGCTCAAACCTTGGTCGGCTGCCTGAGCATGACAGACCAAGCCTCTGCCTTGTCTGTGCCTTCTTTTGACTTGACGCTTTGGAGCCAACAGCGCTTGGGCCAAGTTGAGTTGGCGTTGTCGAACTGGATCAACCCGCAAGCGCCTGCAAATTTGGGCGAAGCCATGCGCTACGCCGCGTTGGATGGCGGCAAGCGTTTACGCCCTTTGTTGGCTTTGGCCGCGCGTGAAGCCGTAGCACCCAGCGAGCCCAGTGCCGCCATGGATGAGGCCGCCTTGCGTGCGGGCTGTGCGGTCGAGTTGATTCATGCGTATTCGCTGGTTCACGACGACATGCCTTGCATGGACAACGATGTGCTGCGCCGTGGCAAACCCACAGTGCACGTGCAGTTTGGCGAGGCGCAAGCTTTGTTGGCAGGCGATGCGCTGCAAGCCTTGGCGTTTGAGGTGCTCACGCCTGAGGCATCCCATATCCGAGGTGATGTGCAAGCGCGCTTGTGCCGCTTGTTGGCTGTGGCCGCGGGCTACCAAGGTATGGCGGGCGGTCAAGCGATTGATTTGGCCAGCGTGGGCCAAGCCTTGAGCCAAGACCAATTGCGTCAAATGCACCGCTTGAAGACGGGCGCGTTGCTCGAAGCCAGTGTGATGATGGGCGCGGCTTGCGGTGCTGCCAGTCCTCAAGCGCTCAGCGCGTTGCAGCGTTACAGCCAAGCCCTCGGGTTGGCGTTTCAAGTGATCGACGATGTGCTGGATGTCATCTCTGATTCAGCCACGCTTGGTAAAACCGCGGGCAAAGACGCCGCGAACGACAAACCTACTTATGTGTCGCTGCTGGGCTTGGCACCCGCACAGGCTTATGCCGAGGCCTTGTTGCAAGAAGCCTTGGATGCCTTGCAAGACAGCGGCTTGACACACACCCACGCACTGGCCGCATTGGCGCAGCGCGTTGTGAAACGGAACACCTGAACATGCCCACCTTGTTGCCCACCATCAACTCACCCGCTGACTTGCGCGCTTTGCCGCGTCAGCAACTTCGCACCCTCTCCGACGAACTGCGCTCGTATGTGTTGCAAAGCGTGTCTAAAACGGGTGGGCATCTGAGTTCGAACTTGGGCACCGTCGAATTGACGGTAGCGCTGCACTATGTGTTCAACACCCCGCACGATCGCATCGTCTGGGACGTGGGCCACCAAACGTACCCGCACAAAATTTTGACGGGCCGTCGTGACCAAATGGGCACGCTGCGTCAACGCCATGGGTTGAGTGGTTTCCCGCGCCGTGATGAGAGCGAATACGACGCCTTTGGCACCGCCCACTCGTCCACCAGCATTTCAGCCGCCTTAGGCATGGCCGTAGCCGCGCAGCAAAAAGGCGAACAACGCCACGCCATTGCGGTGATTGGCGATGGCGCGATGACGGCTGGCATGGCCTTTGAGGCGCTGAATAACGGCGGTGTGACCCATTCCAAACTGTTGGTTATCTTGAACGACAACGACATGTCCATCAGCCCGCCTGTTGGCGCGCTGAACCGCTATTTGGCGCAGCTGATGAGCGGCAAGTTTTATGCGGCGGCCAAAGAAGTGGGCAAACAAGTGCTCAAAGGCGCGCCACCTTTGTTCGAGTTGGCCAAGCGCTTTGAAGAGCATGCCAAGGGCATGGTGGTGCCGGCTACTTTGTTTGAGAAATTTGGCTTCAACTACATCGGGCCCATTGATGGCCACGATTTGGAGTCTTTGATTCCAACGCTGGAGAATATCAAGCACTTGGAAGGCCCACAGTTTTTGCATGTGGTGACCAAAAAAGGCCAAGGCTACAAACTGGCAGAGGCCGACCCTGTGGCCTACCACGGCCCGGGTAAGTTTGACCCCGCCGTAGGCTTGGTGCCCAGCACGGGCGTGGCTAAATCCACCTTCACCCAAGTCTTTGGTCAGTGGCTGTGCGACATGGCCGAGCACGATCCGCTGTTGGTGGGCATCACGCCCGCCATGCGTGAGGGCTCGGGCATGGTGGAGTTTCACAAGCGCTTTCCAGAGCGCTATCACGACGTTGGCATTGCCGAACAACATGCGGTGACGTTTGCGGCCGGTTTAGCTTGCGAAGGCGTGAAGCCTGTGGTGGCCATTTATTCCACCTTCTTGCAACGGGCCTACGACCAAGTGATCCACGACGTCGCTTTGCAAAAGTTGCCCATGGTGTTGGCGCTCGATCGCGCAGGCATTGTGGGTGCAGACGGCGCGACGCACGCTGGTTTGTACGACATTGCTTTCATGCGTTGCATACCTAATGTCAGCATGGTTTGCCCTGCTGATGAAAACGAATGCCGCCAATTACTGACCACCGCCTACCAGCAAGACCACTGTGTGGCTGTGCGTTATCCGCGCGGTGCGGGCGTCGGTGTACCCGTGCAGCCTGGTTTGCAAGCCTTGCCATTTGGCAAAGGCGAAGTGCGCCGCACGGGTCAGCGCATTGCCATTTTGGCGTTCGGTACCTTGCTTTACCCCGCGCTCGAAGCCGGTGAAGCGCTCAATGCCACGGTGGTCAACATGCGTTGGGCCAAACCGCTGGACACAGAGTTGCTTGCGCGCATCGCTGCCACGCACGATGCCTTGGTGACGGTGGAAGAGGGCACGGTCATGGGCGGTGCAGGTTCTGCCGTGCTTGAGGCCTTGCAAGATCTTCAGTTGCCCAAGCCGGTTTTGGTGCTCGGGGTGCCCGACGTGTTCACCGAGCATGGGGACCCAGTGAGGTTGCTCGCCGAGTTGGGTTTGGATGCGGCTGGCATTCAAGCGTCCATTGCCAAGCGGTTTGTAAACCTTTTAAATTAATTTTGAAATCAAAGCTCCTTATGACGGAATTTCATGCGCTTTGATTTTTTTGCGGACCGGTTTCTTCGCGGGCAAACCCGTGGATTTTGAGCTTTAAGCCTGCATACAATCTCGCGTCGTTGCGAGTCATTTTGGTGTCCCCGTGACATTGACAAGCCCATCTCTTTAACTTTTTGGAGTCTCACATGGACCGTCGTTTCGTTATCAAGAATGCAGGTATTGCCGGCATTTTGGCCGCAGGTGCCGCCCCAGCTGTGCATGCACAAGCTGCCATCCGTTGGCGCTTGGCTTCGAGCTTTCCTAAGTCGCTCGACACCATCCATGGCGCAGCTGAAACCTTTGCCAAGGCTGTCAAAGCCATGTCGGGTGGCAAGTTTGAAATTTCCGTTCACGCTGCTGGCGAAATCATGCCTGCATTCGGTGTGGTTGACGGTGTGCAACAAGGCTCCATCGAGATGGCGCACACAGCGCCTTACTACTTCTTCGGCAAAGACGAAACATTTGCTTTGGGTTGCGCCATTCCCTTCGGTTTGAACAGCCGTCAAATGACTGCTTGGATGTATGAAGGCAACGGCTTGAAGCTGATGCGTGAGTTCTATGCCAAGTACAACATCGTGAATTTCCCAGGCGGCAACACGGGCGCTCAAATGGGTGGCTGGTTCCGCAAAGAAATCAAATCGGTGGCGGACCTCAAAGGCTTGAAGTTCCGCATCGGTGGCTTCGGCGGCAAAGTGTTGGAACGTTTGGGCGTTGTGCCACAAAACATTCCTGGCGGCGACATTTACCCCGCTTTGGAAAAAGGCACGATTGACTCTGCCGAGTGGATTGGCCCTTATGACGATTTGAAATTGGGCTTCAGCAAAGTGGCGCCTTTCTACTACTACCCCGGTTTCTGGGAAGGTGGCCCTCAGCTCGACTTCTTCATCAACGACAAAGCCTTTGCCGCGCTGTCTCCAGAAAACAAAGCCATTGTTGAAGCGGCTGCTGCTCAAGCGCACTCTGACATGCAAGCCAAGTACGACGCACGCAACCCCGCTGCCTTGAAGCAGTTGGTGGGCTCTGGCACCAAGTTGCGCGAGTTCCCCAAAGACGTGATGGCTGCAGCCTTCAAAGAGTCGATGGCTTTCTACGACGAAATTTCGGCCAAGAACGAAAACTGGAAAAAAGTCTACGCCGACTACACCAAGTTCCGCGCAGATCAAAACTTGTGGTTCCGTTTCACGGAAGCTAAGTTTGACTCGTTCATGCAAGCACAAAAGCTGTAATTCAGCTTTTCTGTGAGCATAAAAAACTGCGCTCTCGGGCGCAGTTTTTTTGTCTGTCGCTGATGCTGCTGAGTCAGCTTCACATGCGTCTGAAGGTTTCCAACTCTTTGGCCAAGCGACTGCAGTTCTCCAGCATGTCGGCGCGCGTCACATAAAACACAGTGAATTTACCGGCCAAGGTGCGCGTGTAGAGCCGTGGTGCCATCAGCCCCTCCAGCCCGCGCACGCGCAGAAGTTTGGCGTAGGCCAACTCATCTAAATTTTGATGCTTGTCCCAAATCCAAGTTTGGTGAAGACCTTGCGCATCAATGCGCACACGGCTGCGAAGCACATGCCACGCGGTCCACGCGAGCAAGGCCCAGCCCATGACGAACCAGCCTGCGCTGCGTAGCCCGTCCCAACCCGTATCACCCCCGAATTTGCCTTGCTGCCACAAGCTGAGCAGCCAGAAGCCCGACCCCAACACGGTGAGCAGCGTGATGCCTTGAAAACTGCGTGAAAAGGCGGGACCTTCTAAAACGTCGCAAGAAGGCGTGAAGCGAAAGGGTTCGGGGCCCATGCTGGGTAAAGACGTGACAGAAGAAGCGGCCGACGTGGGCGCTGAAGCAGGGGGAGCGGGCGGGGTGTTGGAGTCGGTCATGGTCTTCGGGTGTGGGGGCCAAGAAAAAGCCCCTCTCGGATGTGCCGGAGGGGCTTGAGTTTCAAGTCAGTGCTTATTTCTTGAAGAGGTCATCCATTTTCTTTTGCTCATCAGCCGCGGTGTCAGCGTCTGTGGGCTTGGTGCCGTCAAGTTTGAGTTCAACCTCGGGCACTTCTTGCTCAGAGGGCATTTCGATCACGACTTTGTCGAGGTCGACTTTTTCTTCTTTGTCTAAGAACATGGTCACGGTCTCGGGCACGAAGATCACGATCACGACCAAGATCAATTGCATGATCACCCAAGGAATGGCGCCCATGTAAATGTCGTTGGACTTGACGGGTTTCTCAATGCGACCTTCTTTGAACAGCGTGTCGGCAATGCCGCGCAAATAGAACAAGGCAAAGCCAAACGGCGGATGCATGAAGCTGGTTTGCATGTTCACGCACAACAGCACGCCGAACCACACCATGTCGATGCCCATTTTTTCGGCGACAGGACCGAGCATGGGCAAGATGATGAAGGCAATTTCAAAGAAGTCGAGGAAGAAGGCCAAAAAGAAGATGAAGATGTTCACCACAATCAAGAAGCCCACTTGACCGCCAGGCAAACCTGTCAGCAAATGTTCGACCCACTTGGCACCGTCCACACCTTGGAACACCATCGAGAACACGCGTGAGCCGATCAAGATGAACACCACCATGGCCGTCAGGCGCATGGTGCTGTGCATGGCGTCCCAAATGAGGTTCTTGTCCAAGCGGTTGTGCATCGCCGCCAGCACCAAGGCACCCACGCAACCCATCGCACCGGCTTCGGTGGGGGTGGCAATGGCGGTGTTGATGCCGGGCAAGCCGCCCATCGAGCCGAGCACGGCAAAAATCAAGAAGGCTGAAGGCACGATCCCGCGCAAGCACTTGGCCCACAAGGCCCAACCGTTCAAGGTGCGGGCTTCTTTGGGAACGCCAGGTACGTGGTCTGGTTTGATCAAGCTCAAGCCAAAGGTGTACAGCGCAAAGATGCCCACTTGCAGCAAGGAGGGGCCCCAAGCGCCTTTGTACATGTCGCCCACCGAACGGCCGAGTTGGTCAGCCATCACCACCAAAACGAGTGACGGTGGCACCAACTGCGTGATGGTGCCTGAGGCCGCCAACACGCCGGTGGCGTAGCGCATGTTGTAGCCGTAGCGAATCATCACCGGCAGCGAGATCAAGGCCATGGCGATCACTTGACCGGCCACGGTGCCTGTGATGGCGCCCAAGATAAAGCCCACGATGATGACCGAGTAGCCCAAACCGCCTTTGACCGGACCAAACAATTGGCCCATGGAGTCGAGCATGTCTTCGGCGAGGCCACACTTTTCAAGAATGGCACCCATGAAGGTGAAGAACGGAATGGCCAGCAACAAGTCGTTGCTGAGAATGCCAAAAATGTTCAGTGGCAAGTTGGCCATGAAGCTGGCAGGGAACCAGTCCATGCTGATGGCGAAGAAACCACAGGCCAAACCCAAAAACGCCAGCGAGAACGCGACGGGGAAGCCGATGAGCATCGTGAGGACAAGTCCCCCGAACATGTAGGGGGCGAAGTTTTCCATTTGCATGATCGTGTGTCCTTATTGCACGGGCTTTTCGTAGTGCGTGTCCATTTCAAACTTGCCTTGCAAGTGAGCCACGCGCTTGATGATTTCGCTCAGACCTTGCATGAACATCCACGCAAAGCCCAGTGGCAACAACAACATCGCCGGCCACCGGATCAAACCGCCAGCGTTGCTCGACATCTCTTGTGTGACGAACATTTTGAGAAAGAGTGGAAAGCTCAACCAAGCCAGCATGAGCATGACGGGCAACAAGAACACCACCAAACCCACCAAGTCCACATAAATGGGTCGCTTGCCTGAGAGCTTGCCGTAGATCAAATCGACGCGCACATGTTCGTTGAGTTTGAGGACCAAGGGTGAACCCAGCATCACAGTGGCTGCAAACAAGTACCACTGAATTTCGAGCCAGCCGTTGGAGCTGATGTCGAATCCGTAGCGAATGAACGCGTTGCCCGCAGAAATTAAGGCTGCCGCCATGACGGTGAAGGCGGCAGCTGCACCGAAACGCTCGCTGACCCAATCAATGCCTAACGCAAATTTAAGAAGTTTTGACACAGTGTGCCTCCAGTTTTTTGCTAACCCGCGATGGTACCAAGCTCAAGGGCTTGAGGTCTCAGTCAGCCGTGAAGTTTGTCGTGATGCCGTGAAAATACTTCAGTTAAGGCTAAATGTGCGTGTGAGTGGGTGGCGTTCACGCTTTTTTGATCTTCTTGAACGTCCACCAAGGCAGCAAAGCGCTCAACGATTGCACGTCGCCACTTGATTCGGGGGCGTAGCCGGGCAGCGCATTCAGTACCTCGCGCCAAGCCTCTTCATGCAGCAAGTCGCGCAAGGCCAGCGTGGCAGGTGTGTCTAAAGCTGATTTGAGGCAGACCAAATGAAAGTGTTCGTGCAGCAAGGGCAAAAAGCCGAGGCCGCGAGCGCGGGCGGTGCTCTCGATGCCCAAGCCCACGTCGCAACGGCCGGAGGCAATGGCTTCGGCCAAGGCTGTGTGCGAGGGTTCATCATCGGGCAAGGCATTCAAATCGCCTAAGCCGAGTTGGGCTTGGCTCAGCAAGTCGTCGAGCAGCACGCGCGTGCCCGTGCCCAGGCTGCGGTGCACAAAGCGAGCTCGGGTGTTTGCCACATCTTTCAAATTGTGGAGTTGCAGCGGGTTGCCGGGGGCGACGATCAGGCCTTGTACGCGCGTGGCAAAACCAATGATTTTGTGCAGACCTGGTTTGAGTAAGCCTTTGTAGGCCTTGGCGGCATACGAGCTTTTGCTTGCGGGTGACTGGGTGTGAAACCCGGCCAAGGTGCAGCGCCCTTCGTTCAGGGCGCGAATGGCGTCCACGCTGCCGCAAAAACGAATGTCTAAGTGAAGGCCTTGTTCGGCCGCGTATTCGCGCAGGCGCGGCAGGGCATCGTCGTGGCTGGCGTAGAGCGTCAGCACATGAGCGTCGGGGTCAAACGCGACGGCAAAGGTGCGCTCTAGATCGGCTCGCAAGGCTTCGATTTGCGGCGCTAACCTCGCTTGGGTTTGCCGTTCAGCCCACATGAGCTTGTCGCCAAATTCGGTGAGACGCGCAGACTGGCCTTTTTCCCACACGATCAGCTCATGCCCCATCACTTCTTCCCAGCGTTTGAGTTCGCCCCAAACGTGGCGATACGACAAATCAAGGGCGCGTGCGGCCGCCGAAATCGAGCCCTGCTGGGCCACGGCTTGCAGCAAATCAATCAGCGGGTGGCGCAGCAGCGTTGGGTCCGACGCTGGGCTGGGCTGGGTGCTGTGGTGATTCAGTGTGTAGTGGAGGCGAACGCTATGCACAGGTTTACATATGGTGAGGTTTTGAGCGCTTGGCTAGGATGCGTGAAAGTCTAACTGCCTCATGTCTACCTTTACCGATACTGCGACCGCTTCGCTACACCTTCTTGTTCAATTCGATCCTGTGCTGTGGTCCATCGTGGGCCGTTCTCTGTGGGTGAGTGTTCTCGCCACGTCCTTGGCATGTAGCGTGGGCGTTGTATTGGGGGCATGGCTGGGGGTGGCGCGATTCAAAGGGCGGGGCGTGTTGTTGACCATGCTCAACACCTTGTTGGCTTTGCCGTCGGTGGTGGTCGGGCTGTTGGTGTATTTGTTGCTGTCGCGCACGGGCCCGCTGGGGTTTTTGGGCTGGTTGTTCAGCCTCAAGGCGATGGTGTTGGCCCAAGCCGTGTTGGTGTTGCCGGTCGTCACGGCCTTGACGCGCCAGTGCGTGGAAGATGCTGAGCGCAGCCATGGTGAGCAACTGCAGTCACTCGGCGCTGCGCCTTGGATGCGCAGTGTGTTGCTCGCTTGGGACGAGCGTTACACCTTGTTGACCGTGCTGATTGCGGCGTTTGGTCGTGCTGTTTCTGAAGTGGGTGCGGTGATGGTGGTGGGCGGCAATATCGAGGGCTTCACCCGCGTCATGACGACCGCCATTGCCTTAGAAACCAGCAAGGGTGATTTGCCTTTGGCCTTGGCGTTGGGCTTTGTGTTGATGGCCGTGGTGCTGATGTTGAACGTGTGCATCTCGGTGTTGCGTCGTTGGCGTCAAGGCTCGGACGACGCCGTGCAGGGCGTCTCGCAAGGGGCGTTGGCATGAGCACGGTGTTGGATTTGCACCGTGTGGTTGTTCAGTTTGGCCGCCACAAGGCTTTGCGCGAGGTGAGCTTGCAAGTTCGCGCCGGTGAGCGCATTGCTTTGGTGGGGGCCAACGGCTGCGGCAAAAGCACGTTGCTGCGTGTGGCGCATGGCTTGTTAAAGCCTTCACATGGTCAAGTCTGCCTCGCCCCTGACGTGCGTCAAGCCATGGTGTTTCAGCGGCCACGCATGTTGCGCACCTCGGTGCTGCGTTTTGTGATGTGGGGCCTATGGCTGCAAGGGGTGTCTTGGCGTGCTGCACAAGTGCAAGCCATGGCCGCGTTGCAGCGGGTCGATTTGCAAGGCTTGGCCGAGCGGCCTGCGCGTACCTTGTCGGGCGGCCAGCAACAACGCTTGGCCTTGGCTCGTGCATGGGCCTTGCAGCCGCAATGCGTGTTGTTGGACGAGCCCACATCCAGCCTTGACCCCCATGCCAAGCGCGAGGTGGAGCGTTTGGTGGCGGATTGGGTGGCTACCTCCGGCGTCACGCTGCTGTTCAGCAGTCACAACTTAGGCCAAGTCAAACGCATGGCCACGCGGGTCATTTATTTGGAAGCCGGCCAGATTCTGGCTGACCTACCCGTGGATCATTTTTTCAATCAGTCTTTGGCGGATAGCCATCCGCAAGCGCATTTGTTTCTCAAAGGAGAGTTGGTATGACACGTCGCACACATTTGTTTTCTTTGGCCGCAGGCTTGGCTTGTGTCTTTGTTTTAGGGGCCAGTGCCGTGCAGGCGCAAACGCCCAGCATCGTGATGGCCTCGACCACATCGACCGAGCAATCAGGCTTGTTTGCCCACTTGTTGCCTGCGTTCAAGCAGGCCACAGGCATCGAGATCAAGGTGGTGGCTTTGGGCACGGGCCAAGCCTTGGACACCGGCCGTCGCGGCGATGCGGATGTGCTGTTTGTGCACGATCAAGTGGCCGAAGAAAAATTTGTAGCCGACGGTTTTGGGGTGAAGCGTTACCCCGTGATGTACAACGATTTTGTGCTGGTGGGGCCAGCGAATGATCCCGCCAAAGTGCGCGGCAAAGACATCGTGTCGGCGTTGCAAAAAGTGGCAGGCACGCAGGCCAACTTTGTCTCTCGTGGCGACAAAAGCGGCACCCATGCCGCCGAGTTGCGCTATTGGAAATTGGCAGGTTTAGAGAACAAAGGCAGCGGCTACAAAGAGTGCGGCTGTGGCATGGGCCCGGCTTTGAACATTGCCTCATCGACCGGCGGCTACGCGTTGACCGATCGCGGCACATGGCTCAATTTCAAAAATCGCCAAGATTTGCAAGTGCTGGTGGAGGGCGATAACCGCCTGTTCAACCAATACGGGGTTATGGTGGTTAACCCCGCCAAGCATGCGCATGTCAAAGTCGATTTGGCGCAAAAGTTTGTCGATTGGGTCATTTCACCCGCTGGGCAAGCCAACATCAACAGCTACAAAATTGGCGGCGAACCCTTGTTTTTTGCCAACGCCAACAAATAAATATCAGCGTTTCGGGGGTGAGATTTTTCGGTACAAGGTGGCGCGGCTGATGCCCAAGCGTTTGGCCGCTTCACTCACGTTGCCACGGGCTTGTTGCATCACGCTGCGAATGAGGTCGGACTCGACCTCTTTCAACACCTGAGGTGCCGCTGTCAGTGCGCTGGGGCGTGCCAAGGGATTGGCTGCTTTCACTTGCACGCGCAGGCCCGACCACAGCGCAGCCTCGTGGGCATGCTCGCGTTGCGCTGCGTCGTGAAGCGACTCCCAAGAGAGCGCAAAAACATCGCTCGCATGCTCACGCGTTGTGGGGTTGAGGTGCAAGATTTGGCGTGCTTGCAAATTGGCCCCGATGATCCATCCGTCGCGGTCAATCCCAATCAGGCCGTCGTGGTCGTTGCCTTGCAGCAACCCCGTCCAATTCACATGCAGCAACAAGTCGGGGGCGTGCTGTCGCAGCAAAGCGTTTTCAATGCTGCGCGCCGACTGGGCGGCCAAATGCTGCAACTCGGGACGCTCGGGCACGTCAACACCCGTCAGATCAAGCATGCCCACGCACTGTCCATCGGGTCCGAACAAGGGCGCGCCTGCGCAACTGAACACGTTGGCATCGGTCAAAAAATGCTCGCCACGGTGCAGCCAAACAGAGCGTTGCTCTATCAAGGCCGCCCCGATGGCGGAGGTGCCAATGTTGCGTTCCGACAGATCGACGCCCACCCGCGCGATGGCGTTGGCATGTTTGTTTTGACGGTCAATGTCGCCGCGTGTGTCAATCACCACGCCTTGTGCGTCGGTCAGCAGCGCAAAGTAACGCGTGCCTGCAATGGCGCGGCTGAGGCGGTCTAACTCGGCGCTGGCTGCATGGATCAACTGCTGGTTTTTTTCATGCACTTGGCGCAGTTGTGAGGGGCCGATGGCTTCAAAACTGGCAGCTTGTTTGGGATCGTGCCCCCACGATAGGCAGCGTTGCCAAGATCGCTCGATCCAATCTTGCACCCATGGACTGGGAAGCCGTTTTTGCTCCTCCAGCACGTAATGACGTGCATGGTCAATGTGTTGGAGTCGATCCGTGGGCGTGATCAAGCTTTTCATGGCTGAGATTTTGACCAGATTTTGTGAGTGCTCACCGTGTTTTGTCTCAATTTGAGAAATTCTGAAGTCTAACCCTAGAGAATTTAGGGTTATTCCTTAGGCACGGTTTTGCATGAGCTCCTCAAAATCTTATGCAATCAAATTCATAGCCAACTGGAGACCCAGATGCAAAAAATCCTGCACATCAACCCAGACAAATGCACGGGCTGTCTGCAATGCGAGATGGCCTGTTCTTTCGAGAACTACGGCACATTCGCCACAGCCAAGTCGCGCATCAAAGTGTTTGACTTCCATGAGACTGGCAAAAAAGTGCCTTACACCTGCACGCAGTGCGACGAAGCTTGGTGTTTGCATGCGTGCCCTGTGGAGGCGATCACCAAAGACAAAGTCACGGGCGCTATGGTGGTGAATGAAACCACCTGCGTCGGTTGCAAGGTGTGCACCATCGCTTGCCCCTTCGGCACCATCAACTACGTGCAAGAGACCGGCAAGGTCCAAAAGTGCGATTTGTGCGGCGGCGACCCAGCCTGCGCATCGGCTTGCCCCACTGGTGCCATCACCTTTGTGGACGCCAACTGGACCGGCATCGACAAGATGAAGCAATGGGCCGACAAACTCGGCAACCAGCCTTCCGCCACTTAAATCCGAATTAGGAGCACACATCATGACTTGGGCTGGAAAAATCCTCCGCATCAACCTGACCACAGGCACCGTCAAAACCGAACCCCTCAACATGCAATGGGCCCGCGACTACGTCGGCTCGCGTGGTTTGGGCTCAAAGTACCTCATCAACGAAATCGACCCGAAGGTCGATCCACTCGCCCCTGAAAACAAACTCATTTGGGCAACGGGTCCACTGACCGGCACCATGGCCTCCACCGGCGGTCGCTACACCGTCATCACCAAAGGCCCACTGACAGGCGCCATCGCTTGCTCCAACTCAGGCGGCTACTTTGGCGCGGAGTTGAAGATGGCAGGTTGGGACATGGTGATTTGTGAAGGCAAGTCACCCACCCCTGTGTACCTCTACATCAACGATGACACCGTCGAGTTGCGTGACGCCACAGACCTGTGGGGCAAGAGCGTGTGGGAGACCGAGCACACCTTGAAGAAAACCTTGCAAGACCCGCTCACCCGTGTGTCGTCCATCGGCAAGGCCGGTGAAAACCATGTGTTGTACGCCGCCATCGTGAACGACTTGCACCGCGCCGCTGGCCGCTCAGGTGTGGGCGCTGTGATGGGCAGCAAAAACCTCAAAGCCGTGGCCGTGCGTGGCACTTTGGGCGTGGGCAATGTGCGCGACCCCAAAGCTTTCATGAAGGTCACGGCCGAGAAGAAAAAGATCTTGGCCGACAACGCGGTGACGGGCCAAGGATTGCCCGCTTATGGCACGCAAGTGCTGATGAACGTCATCAACGAAGTGGGCGCTTTGCCCACCCGCAACCACCGCGACGTGCAGTTCGAAGGTGCCAAAGACATTTCTGCGGAAGCCATGGTCACCCCCCGTGAATCGGATGGCAAGAAGCATTTGGTCACTAACCAAGCGTGCTTTGGTTGCACCATCGCTTGCGGCCGCATCAGCAAGATGGACGAGACCCACTTCACCGTGCAAAACAAACCTCAGTACTGGGGCGCGTCGGGCGGTTTGGAGTACGAAGCTGCGTGGGCTCTGGGCGCGGCCAACGGCGTGAAAGACTTAGAGGCTTTGCAATACGCCAACTTGCTGTGCAACGAAGAAGGCATTGACCCCATCAGCTTTGGCGCCACCGTGGGTGCGGTGATGGAGTTGTACGAAATGGGTGTGTTGACCCAAGAACAACTTGGCATTGATGCCAAGTTTGGCTCGGCGCAAGCCCTGGCCTTCTTTGCCGAAGAGACGGTCAATGGCCGTGGCTTTGGCATCGAAATCGGCCAAGGTTCTAAGCGCTTGACCGAAAAATATGGCCACCCAGACTTGAGCATGAGCGTGAAGGGTCAAGAGTTCCCTGCCTATGACGGCCGTGCCATTCAAGGCATCGGCTTGGCTTACGCCACGTCCAACCGTGGTGCTTGCCATTTGCGCGGTTACACCATCGCGTCGGAAGTGTTGGGCATTCCTGTCAAGACCGATCCGCTGGAGCACGAAGGCAAGCCCGAATTGGTCAAAGCGTTCCAAGACGCAACGGCTGCGTTTGACTCGTCGGGTCTGTGCATCTTCACCACCTTTGCTTGGGGCTTGGCCGACTTGGCACCGCAAATGCAAGCCGCGTGCAACGAGGACTACACCACCGAAGAACTCGAAAAAATTGGCGAGCGCATTTGGAACATGGAGCGCGAGTTCAACAACGCCGCAGGCTTCACCGCGAAAGACGACAGCTTGCCCAAGCGCTTGCTGACCGAAGCTGCCAAAACGGGCCCTGCCAAAGGCAAGGTCAGCATGTTGCCCACGATGTTGCCCAAGTACTACAACGTGCGTGGCTGGGACAGCGAAGGTCGTCCGACGGCTGAAACCAAAGCCCGTTTGGGTCTCTGAGGTTTATAGCCATGACACATCACGTCATTCTTGGCGCCGGGCCTGCTGGCGTGATCGCTGCCGAAACCATCCGCAAACATGCGCCCAACGACCGCATCACCCTCGTGGGTGATGAGGCCGAGCCGCCGTATTCACGGATGGCCATTCCTTACTTGTTGATTGGCAACATCGACGAGCGTGGCACTTACTTGCGCAAAGGCGCAGACCATTACGCCAGTTTGGGCGTGACGCAAGTGCAAGCGCGCGCGGTGTCGGTCGACGCCAAAGCCAAAACCATTCAACTCAGCAATGACCAAGTGCTGTCGTATGACAAGCTCTTAATTGCCACGGGCTCGCGTCCTGTGCGTCCCCCGATTCCCGGCATGGACAGCCCGCAAGTGCATCCCTGCTGGACCTTGGACGATGCACGCGCCATCATGGCCTTGGCCCAACCTGGGGCCCGTGTGGTGCAAATGGGGGCGGGTTTCATTGGCTGCATCATCATGGAAGCACTTGCCTCGCGTGGGGTGACGCTGACCGTGGTTGAAATGGGTGACCGCATGGTGCCTCGCATGATGGGCCCTGTGGCGGGCGGCATGATTCGTTCGTGGTGCGAAACCAAAGGCGTGCAGGTGTTCACCGGTGCCAAGGTGGAGGCCATCGTGCCCAATGGCAGCGAGAACCCTGGCTTGTTGTCCAAATTGGCACAAGCGGCGGGGCTGCATGACGCGCCGACCGATGCGGCCTTGACCGTGCGTTTGTCCACAGGCGAAAAAATCCCAGCTGATTTGGTGATCAGTGCCACCGGCGTTAAGCCTTGTATCGATTTCCTCCAAGCCTCGGGCATCACTTGCTTGCAAGGCGTGTTGACCGACGAGCACATGCAGACCAACGCTGACGGCGTTTACGCCGCAGGCGATTGCGCGGAAGCGTTTGACAAAGTCAGTGGCACCACCATCGTGAGCGCGATTCAGCCCAACGCGGCCGAGCAAGCACGCGTGGCCGCGCTCAATATGGTGGGGCAAAAAGCCAGTCTGAAGGGCGTGACACAAATCAACGTGCTCGACACCTTGGGCTTGATTTCGACCAGCTTTGGCAATTGGCAAGGTGTACCGGGCGGCGAGCAAGCGTCACTCACCGCCGATGGTCGTCATTTGAGCTTGCAGTTCAAGGACGACGTGATGGTGGGCTGTAACAGCGTCGGTTGGATCGAGCATGTGGGCGTGATGCGCGGTTTGGTGGAGGGTCAGGTGCATTTGGGCGATTGGAAAGACAAGCTCATGCAAGACCCCACCCAACTCATGGCGGCTTACCTTGCTTGCGCGCAAGGGCAAGGTGCTTGGACGGGCGCGGCGGACGCACGCAGACGATAACTCCGGCGTGAGCTCACGCGCCAATGCGCTAACCTAGGCCCCATGGACATTACTTTCAAACTCTTCGCCACCCTGACCGACTACTTGCCACCTGCAGCACGCCGCAGCAACGCGCTGAACATGGAGGTGGACGATGGTTTGACGGTCACGCAACTCATCGACCTTTTTGCCATGCCTGAAAAACTGGTGCACTTGGTGCTGGTTAACGGCACTTACATTGCACCTGAAGACCGGGCTGAGAAGGTCTTGAAGGATGGCGATGTGCTTGCTGTTTGGCCGCCTGTGGCTGGGGGCTAAGCCCTAAGCGCCGCTTCATTCCGCGATTTTTCACGCCACGATGCAGTCTGTTTACGACGCTGTTTTTTCCCGCGAGATGGGATGCACCGAAGCCGAATGGTTGGGCTGGTTGCCTGCTGCCATCGGCACGCACGCTTGGCAGCGTGACGCTTCATCGGTGCGGATTACCCTTCAAGAAGACGATGTGCTTTTGGGCCAGTTGCATCTCGATTGGCAGCAAGCCGCGGCGCGTGCGATTGCGCAAGTGCGCATTCCGTGTCTCAAGGTCAATTTTTGCTTTGAAGGCCTAGACGCCGCTCAGCGCTACCGGTTCATGCGCCGCTTTGATTTGTACATGCAGCGTGGCGGAGGTTAAGGTGAATGCTGCATGGGTGAACTTGACGCGCCCTGTGGTGGACGGGCCTTCGGCTCTGGCCATGTTGGTCGAGGGCGAAGCGTTGCTACTGGCGCAAGGGTTGACGCTGCGTCGACCACCCGCAGCACCCACCACTTGTTGTGGACGCGGCTGCAACGGCTGCGTGTGGGAGGGGTTTGTGGATGCCGCGAACTATTGGCGAGAGGACGCGCTTGGGTTGCTGCAAACCTGTTCAGCTTGACGTTTCGCTGAAGGTTTTTGCAAAGATTAGGGCTGCTGTTGGCCGTGGTGTTTGGGTTCGCGCGCTTCAGGAAACGTTTGACCGTTGACCGTCAAACCTTGCGCTGAGAACTGTTTGGCTTTGCCTGGCCCCATGCCTGAGACGCGTTGAAGCACATCGGCCCAACTTTTAAAGTCTTCCTCAGCCCGAGCCTTGAGCACATGACGGCTGAGCGCTGGGCCCATGCCCTTGAGGCTGTCAAGTTCCGCTTCGTTGGCTTGGTTGATGTCCAAGGCCGACGCCGCAGCACAGATCATCCAGCAACTCAGGCCGATGAGCCAACGTCGGAGCTGTGACAGCTTGAACATGATGACCTAGTGTTTTGTCGACTGGGGGCTAAGGCTTGAGGTTCAAGCGTGGGTGGGTCAGGCTTTGCCCAGTGTGTCCATGTACTGCGTCACGCCGCTTTGCACATCGGCAAAGGCGTGGTCGCAGCCGCTGGTGCGCAAGTTGGTCAAGTCGGCCTGGGTGTAGCACTGGTATTTGCCACGCAAGGCGTCGGGGAACGTCACGTACTCGATCAAGCCCGCTTGTGCCGCACCGGCCAAGTCGAGGGCAGCCTCGCCTTTGTTGGCGCGCATGGCGTTGACGACCGACAAGGCCACATCGTTGAAGGGTTGTGCGCGGCCTGTGCCCAAGTTGAAGATGCCTGACTTGTCGGGGTTGTCCAAGAACCACAGGTTCACCGCCACCACGTCGTCGATGAACACGAAGTCGCGCAGTTGCGCGCCGGGTGCGTAGCCGCCGTACTCGCCAAACAGCTTTACTTTGCCTTCAGCGTTGAATTGGTTGAATTGGTGAAACGCCACGCTGGCCATGCGGCCTTTGTGTTGCTCGCGTGGGCCGTAGACGTTGAAGTAGCGAAAGCCCACCACTTGGCGCTTGAACTTCTTGAAGTTGTTGCCACACTCTCGGCGCATGCGTTGGTCAAACAACAGCTTGGAGTAGCCGTAGACGTTGAGTGGTTGCTCAAACTCAGGTGTTTCGCGGAAGGTGTCGCTGCCGCCATAGGTCGCGGCAGAGGACGCGTACAGCAGGCGTGTGCCCGCTTGTTGGCAGGCGTTGAACAAACCACACGACAAGGTGTAGTTGTTGTCCATCATGTACTTGCCGTCGCTCTCCATGGTGTCGCTGCACGCGCCCTCATGGAACACGGCTTCGACTTTGCCAAACGCGTTTTCGGCAAAGAGTTCGTAGAACACGTCTTTGTCGAGGTAGTCGGCAATCTTTAAATCGGCGAGGTTGCGAAACTTGTCGCCCTCGGTCAAATCATCGACGGCAATGATGTTGTCGATGCCACGGGCATTCAAGCCCTTGATGATGTTGCTTCCAATGAAGCCAGCAGCTCCGGTGACGACGATCTTCATGCGAATAACTCCTGATAACTGACGGTGGCCGTGCCAAATTTGCCCACCACCACGCCGCCTGCTTTGTTAGCCAAAGGCATGGCGTCGCGCAAGCTCAAGCCAGCGGCGACCAAGGTGGCGAGGGTGGCGATGACGGTGTCGCCTGCGCCGGTGACGTCAAACACTTCACGCGCTTGGGCCGAGACATGCAGCTCGCCTTGGGCATCAAACAAGGTCATGCCCTCTTCGCTGCGGGTGAGCAGCAAGGCGTCGAGTTGCAATGCTTGGCGCAAGGCGTGGGCTTTGTGATTCAACTCCGCTTCGCTGGTCCATTTGCCAATGACTTGCTCCAACTCGGCGCGGTTGGGCGTGATGCAGGTGGCGCCGCTGTAGCGCGAGTAGTCACTGCCTTTGGGGTCGATCAACACGGCTTTGCCAGCGGCACGGGCTGCGGTGATCATTTGGGTGACGTGCGCTAAGCCGCCCTTGCCGTAGTCGGAAAACAGCACCACGTTGTGGTGGTCCAAGAGCTTTAGAAATTGGTCGGTCTGCGAGGCCAGCACTTCGTTTTGTGGTGTGTTCTCAAAGTCAACGCGCAACAGCTGTTGCTGGCGGCCGATGACGCGCAGTTTGACAGTGGTCTTGAGTTGGGCATCGCGACCCAGATGCGGCGCGATGCCCGTTTTGGCCACCAAGTCTTCGAGCAAATGGCTGGCGTCATCGTCGCCTACCACAGACAGCAACGAGGCCTGAGCGCCCAAGCTGACGACGTTGTAGGCCACGTTGGCGCAACCGCCCAAACGGTTTTCTTCGCGGGTGATGCGCACCACGGGCACGGGCGCTTCGGGGCTGATGCGGTCTACCGCACCGTACCAATAACGGTCGAGCATGACATCGCCCACCACCAGCACGCTGGCTTGCTGGAGTTGCGCTTGGGGTACGGAGAGAAGGGGGGTGTTCATAGTTCTTCGACGCGGCGAGCGGGGTAGCTATCCCAAGCTTGGCAGCCCGGGCATTGCCAAAAGTGCTGGGTGGCTTCAAAGCCACAAGCGGCACAGCGGTAGCGTTGCAAAGGTTTGGCGGCGCGCTCGAGGGCGCGTTGCACTTGGGGGTGAAATTGTTCGTGTTCAAACTTTTCGTTGGCCACCCATTGCGTGGCAGCCACCAATGAGGGCTCACGTTCTAGATGTTTGGCGAACAAACTGCTGGTGTTGGTTTCGCCTTTGGCTGTGCGTAGGTTGACGATGGCGCTCAGCACATCCAACGAGGGGGTTTTGGCGTAGCTTGTTTCTAGCAATTGCAATGCAGCATCGACGCCGTTGAGTTTTTTCGCCAAGGCGGCCAATTTGGGCGCGAGCAGTGGCAACACAGAGGGCACTTGTGTTGCCAGTGTTTCTAGCGTGGCGTAGGCGTCTTGTGGCGTGCCGATGTCTTCGTAGGTCTTGGCCAAGGCCATGCGCGCACGGGCGCCTTGTGGTGCGACTTGAATGGCTTGCTGCAGCAAGGCGATGACTTGGGCGCTGTCTTGGGTGACATCCAGCGCTGCGGCTTGTTCGCACAGGTAATGGGCTTGGCGGCCATGGAAGCTGCCTTGGCCGTTGTCGCTGAGTTTTTGGGCGACCGCCGAGGCGTTGGCCCAGTCGCGTGAGCGTTCGTAAATGCTCAAGAGTGCCAAGTGCGCCTGCGAAGCGTGTGCCGTACCTTCGAGCTTGGTGAGGGCATCTTCGGCGCGGTCGAGCAAACCTGCTTTTAAGTAATCTTGTGCCAGCGCGTATTGGGCGCGGTCGCGGTCGGTTTGCGTCAGGTCGGCGCGTGATAGCAAATGCTGGTGCACACGCACCGCACGCTCATACTCGCCGCGACGGCGAAACAAATTACCCAGTGCAAAGTGCAGCTCCGAGGTGTCGGGGTCTTGCTGCACGGCTTCGATGAAAGCGTCAATGGCTTGGTCTTGCTGTTCGTTGAGCAAGAAGTTCAAGCCTTTGAAATAGGCCTTGGGCGTTTGGCGGTTTTCTAGGCGCAGCTGGCGCAAATCCATGCGCGAGGCGAGCCAACCCAAGCCAAAGGCCAAGGGCAGGCCAAGCAAGATCCAGCTGAGGTCAAATTCCATGAGGGGCGTCTGCAGAAGTCGGAGTGGCAGCTTCAGACTTGGCTGAAGCATCGGTGTTTTGGGGCTGTGCGTGTTGGGCCAAACGACGGTGCTTCCACCAGCGCGGCACCATGCCGAGCACGCCTAAGGCGACACCCAAAATGAAGGCGGCCAACACCACCAGCACCAAAGGCGCTTGCCAAGTGGTGCCAAAGAAAAAATGGACCACGGCTTCGTGCTGGTTGTTCAGCGCAAAAGCGAACAGGGTAAAAAAAATGGCTGCTTTCAGTAACAACTGAAGCAGCCACATGAGGTTTTTCAAGGTAACTCCTCTGTGACGAGGAGATTTTAGCCTTTCAGCCTCTTGAACTGGAGGTTCAAACTCAACTGTTGGGGCCAGACCCCGTCATCAACTCTTGGGTACGTGCGTCCACCGCTTCGCGCAGGGCTTTGCCCGGTTTGAAATGGGGCACACGTTTCTCAGGAATTGCCACGCTTTCGCCGGAACGCGGATTGCGTCCCATGCGAGGCGGGCGACGGTTGATCGAAAAACTGCCAAAGCCCCGCAACTCAATGCGGTGCCCGCGCACCAGTGCGTCGCTCATCGCGTCAAGAAGGGTCTTGACAGCGAACTCGGCGTCACGGTGCGTGAGCTGCCCAAAACGGGCAGCCAGCTCTTCGACCAGGTCTGAACGCGTCATCAGTTGTTGTTGTCGAGCTTAGCGCGCAACAAAGCGCCCAAGCTGGTCGTGCCAGCGTTTTCGCTCTTCGACTGGTGTGACAACGAAGCCATGGCTTCTTGTTGGTCCGCTTGGTCTTTGGCTTTGATCGACAACTGGATGTTGCGGGTCTTGCGATCCACGTTCACCACGACGGCAGTCACTTCGTCGCCGACTTTCAGCACTTGGCTGGCGTCTTCCACGCGGTCACGCGAGATTTCGCTGACGCGCAAGTAGCCGATGATGTCTTCGCCCAAGTCGATCTCAGCGCCTTTGGCATCCACCGTCTTGACCTTACCGGTCACGATTTGGCCTTTGTCGTTGATCGACGTGAAGGTGGTGAATGGGTCAGAGTCGAGTTGTTTGATGCCCAAGCTGATGCGCTCGCGGTCGACGTCCACAGCCAAGACCAAAGCCTCAACTTCTTGACCCTTCTTGTACTCGCGCACGGCGTTTTCGCCGGTTTCGTTCCAAGACAAGTCAGACAAGTGAACCAAACCGTCGATGCCGGCAGCCAAGCCCACGAACACGCCGAAGTCGGTGATCGATTTGATGGGGCCCTTCACGCGGTCGCCGCGCTTGGTGTTTTGAGCGAAATCTTGCCAAGGGTTAGCTTTGCATTGCTTCATGCCCAAGCTGATGCGGCGCTTGTCTTCGTCGATCTCGAGGACCATGACTTCGACTTCGTCGCCCAATGACACGATTTTGGAAGGTGCCACGTTCTTGTTGGTCCAGTCCATTTCAGACACGTGCACCAAGCCTTCGATGCCGGGTTCGAGTTCCACAAATGCGCCGTAATCGGCGATGTTGGTGATCTTGCCGAACAAGCGAGTGCTTTGTGGGTAGCGGCGGTTGACGCCCATCCA
>CANBRM010000020.1 GCA_947371915.1 Comamonadaceae bacterium
ACCAGCGCCATGTGGGCATCCCGCACAAACCAGCGCGAGCGGAACTGACTCCAGCGGTCTAGCAGGCCCAAGCGCTCCAACCCACTCGCCAACACCGCGCCCAACCAGCCACCGCTGATGTTGAGCAACAAATCTACCTGTGATGGCACGCGAACCGGCAAATAGCTCTGCAGCCCCTCCATCGTCAACGACAGCAAGGCAGCCGCCAAGGTGGCAGTCCACACGATGGCACCGCGCCAACCCATGCGCATGGCGCTCAGCGTTAAGAAAAAGCCGAGAGGCGCATAGCCCAACACATTGGAGGCGACATCAAACCACGTCCAATATTTGGGCCAAGGTGCGCCCAGAAACGCCCAAGGTGCAATGCCTTGGTCACGCCAATGGTCAAACGGGTACAGGCTGGCATAGACGATCAACGCCACACACAGCTGCGACAAAGGCCATGCAGAAGTCTTGCGCATGGGCCCGCTCGCCTTTAAAAAGGTTTGACCACCACCAAGATCACCGCCACGGTCAGCAACACCACGGGGACCTCATTGAACCAGCGGAACCACACATGGCCGCGCTTGTTGACATGCGCCTCAAACTTGCGCAGCAACACCCCACAAGCATGGTGGTAGCCCAGCGCCAGCAACACCACCGTCAACTTGGCGTGCATCCAGCCGTTGCCCGGACCTTGGCCAATGCCATAACCCAACCAGAGCACAAGACCTAAGCCCACGGCAGGTACCATCAACAAGGTGGTGAAGCGCATTAACTTGCGCGCCATCAACAACAAACGGGCCTCCTCAGCGACCGATTCGACGGGCACCTGCGCCAGATTGACAAAAATTCGTGGCAAATAAAACAAACCGGCGAACCAGCTGGCCACGAAGACGATGTGAAAAGTTTTGATCCAAAGCATGCTGGCAGTTTAGCCGTGCCCCCAACCGGACAACCCACGCACCGCCCTTAAGGCACAATTTTGGCCATGCAACACCCATTCGCCTCCTTCCCCGCCAACCGCCCCCGCCGTCTGCGCCGTGATGACTTCACCCGCCGCTTGGTGCGCGAACATGCCTTGAGCGTGAACGACTTGATCTACCCCGTCTTCGTACTCGAAGGTGAAAAGCGCCGCGAAGCCGTGGGCTCCATGCCCGGCGTCGAGCGCCTCAGCCTCGATTTGCTGCTGCCCGTGGCCGAAGAATGTGTGAAGCTCGGCATCCCCGTGATGGCCTTGTTCCCCGTCATCAGTAGCCACCTCAAAACACCGGACGGCATAGAAGCCACCAACCCCGACGGTTTGGTGCCACATGTGGTGCGCGAACTGAAAAAGCACTTCCCCGAACTGGGCGTGATGACCGATGTGGCGCTGGACCCCTTTACCAGCCACGGCCAAGACGGCTTGTTAGACGACACCGGCTACATCTTGAACGACGTCACCACCGACATGCTAGTCAAACAAGCCATCACCCAAGCCGACGCCGGCGTGGACATCGTGGCCCCCAGCGACATGATGGACGGCCGCATCGCTGCGATTCGCGCTGCGCTTGAAGCCAAGGGTCACATTCACACCCGCATCATGGCCTACAGTGCCAAATACGCCAGCGCGTTCTACGGACCGTTCCGCGATGCCGTGGGCTCTGCTGCCAACTTGGGCAAGAGCGACAAAAAGTCCTACCAAATGGACCCTGGCAACACCGACGAAGCCCTGCGCGAAGTGGCGCTGGACATCGCCGAAGGTGCTGACATGGTGATGGTCAAACCGGGCATGCCCTACCTCGACGTGGTGCGCCGCGTCAAAGACGAATTCAAAGTGCCCACCTTCGCCTACCAAGTGAGCGGCGAATACGCCATGCTGAAAGCTGCCGCGCAAAACGGCTGGCTCGACCACGACGCAGTGATGATGGAAAGCTTGCTCGCCTTCAAACGCGCAGGCGCAGATGGTGTCTTGACCTACTTCGCCATCGACGCGGCCAAGAAAATTCGTCAAGGTTGATCGTTAGCCAATCGAACAGGATGCCGCATTTGGTGGCGGCGCAAACCGGAAATCAGTATCAGCATTAACTGCTTGAAGTTATGAGCATCGCTCATTATGATACCAAATTGGTATCATAATGAGCGATGCGAATCATTGCGATATCTACCCTTCGTGCATTCTGGACAAAGCACCCTGATGCACAAACGCCCTTGCAGGCTTGGTACGCATTGGCCAGCAGAGCGCAATGGAAGTCACCGTCTGACATCAAAGCGGCTTACAGAAATGCAAGCCTTACGGCCAACAACCGCGTGGTATTCAACATCAAAGGGAATGACTACCGATTGGTTGTGCTGGTGCGCTATGACAAAGGTTTGTTGTTTGTGAAGTTTGTTGGCACACACGCGCAATACGACAAGATTGACGTGTTAACTGTTTAAAGGAGACCCAAATGGAAATCCGCACAATTCACAACAAAAAAGAATACAAAGCTGCCTTGGACGAAATCGAGCAACTTTGGTCAGCACCCGCCAAATCCGCTGAAGCTGATCGCTTGGAAGTACTCACCCTGCTGGTGGAGCACTACGAAAAAACACACTTTCCGATTGCAGACCCAGACCCCATTGAGTTCATTGAACATGTCATGGAAAGCCGTGGGCTGAGTCGCAAAGACCTTGAACCCATGATTGGCCCTCGTGGCCGTGTGGCCGACATCTTGAACAAAACCCGACCTCTGACGCTTGAGATGATTCGCCGCTTGGTCGCTCAACTTGATTTGCCAGCTGATGTTTTGGTGAAGCCCTATCTTTTGCGGGAAGATCTGTTGGCGGCTTGATGAATATCTGTCAGCTTAAAGATGCTGACGTATCAGCTGGCCGCCTCACCTTTAGCCACGCATCAAGCGTATTCGGCGAAACTTCCAACTGCTTGGCGATTGAGCGTTTTTCGATGCCTTGGGCAATGTGCTGAACTGAAAAAAGACAACACTTAGCCCGACCTCGGCAACGACGGCAATAAGTCCTAGCTGCATTTGCGCTTGTTTTTTGCTGATGGCGTGTCAAGTGTTCTCAGCTTCAATAGCCCGAGTAATCGCCATCTTGATAAACGCAGCCCGCGAAATGGAAAGGTGGGCTGCCACGGCGCTGGCACGGTCCAGCAAATCCAAAGGGATGGTCAGCGTGATCTGCGTCTGGTTGCCTTTCATCACGCGAGACTTGAACGCGTAAGCGGCCGCGTCAGGCGCACCATTGATAAAGTCCTCGATGGATTTGGTGACTTGTGCGGGTGCGGTTATGGGTGGACGTTTGACAATTACCATGATGACCCCCTTTTAATCTTTAAATAATATTAAAAAGATTTCAAAAAGCACGCCAAATACGATCAAAGCCGCACGGAGCACGGTCGAATCGGAGTCGCTGGCATCGATAACGATGTCATCGAAATTACCCCGCTCAAGCCCCCAAATGCTTCTCAAAAAACGCCAAGGTACGCGTCAGTGCCAACTTGGCTGAGGCCTCTTGGTACGCATCGCGGTGGTTGCAATTGAAGCCGTGGTGCGCGTCGTAAGTGTGAACTTCCACTTTCGGTTGGGCTTGGATGAAGGCCTGCACCGTGTCCATCGGAATCCAACCATCTTGCTCTGCGAAATGTGCCAACACGGGGCAATGGGGCTGACGCACGCGTTCGACCTCGGAGGTTGAGCCGCCGCCGTAATAAGGCACCGCCGCGCTCAAGCCTTTGACTTGCGCAGCCGCGCGCCACGTCAACAAACCGCCCCAGCAGTAACCCACGATGCCCACTTTGCCGCCTGAGGTTTTGGCGGCGTAATCGACCGCCGCTTGAATGTCAGCCATCACGCCTGGCTCGGGCAACGCTTCAACGGCAGCCTTGAGCGCCATGCCTGCCTGCATGTCGTCGCCGGTGTAGCCCAATTCCACGCCCTGTTTCGCACGGTGAAAGGTGGCGGGGGCCACGGCCAAGTAGCCCGCTGCAGCATAGCCATCCGCCACTTCGCGGATGTGTGCGTTCACGCCAAAAATCTCTTGCACCACCACCACGGCACCTTTGGGCTGGCCTGTGGGCGTGGCCACGTAAGCAGGAAATTCAAAGCCGTCGGCGGCTGTCAATGAAACGTTCATGGGTTAACTCTCTGAAGATGAAATGAAACAAGTGTCTAGGAGGTTACTCGCTCTAAGGCGGGCCACTGCTATGGTGTGAAAGTAAACCTTTCCATTCCAGCACTTAGGAGACACAACATGAGCCCCGTTCTTTTGATCACCGGCGCCAGCCGAGGCATTGGTGCCGCCACCGCGCTCTTGGCCGCCAAAAACGGTTGGTCCGTCGCCGTGAACTACACCACCAACGCTTTGGCGGCCGATGAGGTCGTGCGCCAAATCCGCCAAGCCGGTGGCAACGCCATGAGCGTGCAAGCCGATGTGGGCGATGAAGCGCAAATCTTGCGCATGTTTGATCAAATCGACGCCAAGATGGGCCGTCTCTCCGGCTTGGTCAACAACGCCGGCGTGGTCGACGCCACCGCGCGCGTTGATGAGATGAGCTGGAGCCGGTTGGAGCGCATGATGCGCATCAACGTGCTCGGCTCCATCGCCTGCGCCCGCGAAGCCGTGCGCCGCATGAGTACTGTTCACGGCGGCACGGGGGGCAGCATCGTCAACATTTCCAGCGCCGCCTCGCGCTTGGGCGCACCCAGCCAGTATGTGGACTACGCGGCTGCCAAAGGCGCGATTGACGCCTTCACCATCGGCTTGGCCAAAGAAGTGGCAGGCGAAGGCATTCGCGTCAACGCCGTGCGTCCCGGCCTGATTGACACCGACATCCACGCCTCGGGCGGCCTGCCCAACCGCGTGAAAGACTTGCAGCACTTAGTCCCCGCCAAACGCGGCGGCACCGCCGAAGAGGTGGCCCAAGCCATTGTTTGGCTGCTGTCCGACAAGGCCGAATACACCACCATGAGCTTTTTGGACGTCTCCGGAGGCCGCTGATGCATAAAAACATCAAGTACTACTGGGAAGACTTTGCAGTCGGCCAAACGCGCGACTTGGGCACCATCAGCCCCACACGCGAAGAAATCATCACCTTTGCCAGCCAATTCGACCCGCAGCCCTTCCACCTCGACGACGAAGCGGCCAAGGCCTCGGTCTTCGGCGGCCTGTGCGCCAGCGGCTGGCATACCTGTTCCATGGCCATGCGCCTCATGGTGACCAACTTTCTGCACGAAACCTCCAGCCTCGGCTCGCCCGGGCTGGAAAACATCCAATGGCGCAAGCCCGTGTTTCCCGGTGATGTGCTACGCCTCCAAAGCACTGTGCTCGAGACCAAACCCATGAGCAAACGCGCCGACGTCGGCATGACCCGCAACCATTGGGAAATGTTCAACCAAAACGGTGACAAAGTGCTGAACATGGAAGGTTGGGGGATGTTCAGGCGGCGAACGCCGGCGGATATTTGATACGCGTGGCACTCATGAACTATTGCGCAAAGCCATCGCCCAACTCTGCCCGCAAATGCGCCACCAACGCTGCCACAGCCCTAGGCACATGCGGCGCATAGGGTCGAATCGCATAAATCTCTTCAGCAAACGCCCCCACCGAGCGCCACGCGGGTAAGACGGGCACCAACTTGCCTTGGCGCAAGGCGTCTTGCGCGCTGAAGTCGGGCATGAGGGCGATGCCTGCACCGCTCAGCGCGGCTTCGCGCAGGGCTTCGCTGTTGTTGGCGGCAAAGTTGCCTGACACGGGCACGGTCACGCGCTCTTGCGCAAAGGCAGTCTGACCCTCGGGGTCCATTTGTGCGCCTTGCGGCTGGTGCGGCTCAAAGGTCCAAGCCGGGGTGTCTTGTGAGCGGGGGTAATGCAGACAGTTATGGGCGTGCAAATCGGCGGGGGTTTGCGGCTCACCGCGTCGGCGCAAATAAGCACGCGTGGCGACCAGCACCGTTTCGGTTCGGCACAGTGCCCACGCCACATGGGTGTCGGGTGGGCGCGCGGTGTGGCGAATGGCCAAGTCAAAACCTTCAGTAGCCAAAGCGGCCAACCGATCTGACAGGTCCAATTCCAAGCGCACGTCAGGATAGTTCTTTAAGAAGTCTGCCAGCAGCGGCACCAGCTGCTGCCGCGCAAAGGCAACAGGCGCGGTCACGCGCAGCAAGCCACTGGGCTGGCCTGCCAAGTCTTGCACCTGCGCAAAGCTTTGGGCAATTTGCGCAAACGAGGCGCGGGTGTCGTCCACCAGCCGTTGCCCCGCCTCGGTCAGGCGCACGCTGCGGGTGGTGCGCTGCACCAGCGTCACGCGGGCGGCCCGTTCCAACTCGGAAATGCGTTGGCTCATGGCTGCCTTGCTCACGCCCAAGCGCTCGGCGGCTGCGGTGAAGCTGCCTTGCTGGGCCAGCACGCTCAGCCAGTGCAGATGGCTCCAAAGCTCGTTGATTTTTTGCTCATTCATGCGTAGATTGTTCACCATATTGAACAATCAATTCAAGTTTTTGCGCTTGTTCGAGTGAACAAGCCTGCCTACACTGCCCTATCTTTTCTATTTTTAGAGACATCTCATGACCCAACCTACTCACATCGCGCATTACATCAACGGCGCCGTTGCCAACGGCAGCAGCACCCGCACTCAGCCCGTGTACAACCCCGCCACGGGTGCCGTCACAGGCAACGTGAGCTTGGCCAATGTGGCCGATGTCAACGCCGCCGTCGCCGCTGCGCAAAAAGCTTTCCCCGCTTGGGCCGACACCCCGCCCCTGCGCCGCGCCCGCGTGATGTTCAAGTTCTTGGAGCTGATGAACCAGCACAAAGACGAGTTGGCCCGCATCATCACCGCCGAGCACGGCAAGGTGTTCACCGACGCCCAAGGCGAAGTCAGCCGCGGCATCGACATCGTCGAGTTCGCCACCGGCATCCCTCAGTTGCTCAAGGGCGACTTCACCGAGCAAGTCTCTACCGGCATCGACAACTGGACCATGCGCCAGCCCCTCGGCGTGGTGGCAGGCGTAACGCCTTTCAACTTCCCCGTCATGGTGCCCGCTTGGATGTTCCCCGTGGCCATCGCCGCCGGCAACACCTTTGTGCTGAAGCCCAGCCCGATCGACCCCACAGCCGCGCTGTTCATCGCCGATTTGCTGAAAAAAGCCGGCTTGCCTGACGGTGTGTTCAACGTGGTGCAAGGCGACAAAGAAGCGGTCGACGCGCTCTTGGTTCACCCCGATGTGAAGGCCGTGAGCTTTGTGGGCTCCACCCCCATCGCCAACTACATCTACGAAACTGGCGCCCACCACGGCAAGCGCGTGCAAGCTTTGGGCGGTGCGAAGAACCACATGGTCGTCATGCCCGATGCCGACATCGACCAAGCGGTAGATGCCTTGATTGGCGCGGCCTACGGCTCCGCTGGCGAGCGTTGCATGGCCATCAGCGTGGCCGTGTTGGTGGGCGATGTAGCCGAACGCCTGATGCCAAAACTGATTGAGCGCACCAAAACTTTGAAGGTCTTGAACGGTACCAACCTCGCAGCAGAGATGGGTCCTATCGTGACTGACATCGCACACAAGCGCATCACCGGCTACATCGAGCAAGGCGTGAAAGAAGGCGCACGCTTGTTGGTCGACGGCCGCAACTTTGACGGCGCAAGCGCTGGCGAAGGCTGCAAAGACGGCTTCTGGATGGGCGGCACGCTGTTTGACAACGTCACCCCCGACATGCGCATCTACAAAGAAGAAATCTTCGGCCCCGTGTTGAGCTGCGTGCAAGTAGCCGACTTGGCCCAAGCCGTGGACCTGATCAACGCCCACGAATTTGGCAACGGCGTGAGCTGCTTCACCCGCGACGGCAACGTGGCCCGCGAGTTCTCGCGCCACATCCAAGTGGGCATGGTGGGCATCAACGTGCCAATTCCCGTGCCCATGGCGTGGCACGGTTTTGGTGGCTGGAAGAAGAGCTTGTTTGGCGACATGCACGCCAACGGCGAAGAAGGCGTGCGTTTCTATACGAAGCAAAAGAGCGTCATGCAGCGTTGGCCTGAGAGCATTGGCAAGGGCGCGGAGTTTGTGATGCCAACGTCGAAGTAATCGCTGTCACCATTTCATAAATGGTGGAACAGAAAGCGGGTGGTGCCTGAACCACCCGGCCGCACTTTTCAGCAGCATTTGATGAAAGCCTGCATTTGGGAACTGGGCTTGTACCCGCTTAATCTGCGCTTTGGCTAATCCACACTTTATAAAACCTAGGGAAAAATCGACCAAGTCACCCTGTCTGAATGCCTCCACGAGGGGAAGCTTGGGGTCTTTGAACTTGGTGACTTTGTGATGTTCATCTATCAAAAGACCAATTTCTTCGGCCCAATCATCCAAGCCTTCGGCTTTCAAATAAAGCATGGCTTGTGCTTTTGAAGGAGGAAGGTAATCCACCGTCTGGGCGCTCCAAATTCCAATATCATGAAACGCTGAAGCAATGATGACTTTGCGCTTTTCATCATCGCCACAAGGGTAGAGGGCTTGGGTGAAATGAATCATTCGATAACAATGATTTTTATAGCCCGTCATATCGTCACCTACGGCTCTCGTCCAAGGCGCAAGAATGGATTCAAGCAAATCAATATGGGGTTCAATGTCAATGTGTTTCATCGGCGATGGCCTATTAAATTTTTACAAGTTTCAGATCTTAGAAATGACGCGCTTACACGTCCATTGCATGTTTCACGAAAATCGATCCAACCACTTTCAATCTGTAATTCATGGATAAAACCAACAGCGCCATACTTCGGTTATTGCAAATCAATGCCCGAATGAGCTGGCAACAGATTGGCCGTCAAGTTCACCTCAGCGGACAAGCAGTTGCCACTCGCGTTCAGCAAATGCTCGACTCAGGCGAACTCGCAGGCTTTACGGCGCGCTTAGGCAAATGTGAACGTTACTTGATCACAGTCTTTATGAGCAGCGCTCGCTTCGATGACTTTGAAGGGTTCATCAAACATGAAGCCCACATTGAAGAAGCATTCAAAACCGCTGGTGAGGGGTGTTACCAACTCACAGTAACCATAGCGGCAGACCAAAGCTTGGAGATTTTTTTAACCAGCTTGCTGAGCTTCGGAACGTACCGCGTGCACCACATCGTGAGACAAATTAAATGAAAGATGGCCATGAGCGACACCCAGTTTGACTACATCATCGTTGGCGCAGGCACCGCAGGCTGCCTGTTGGCCAACCGCCTCAGCGCCAACGCCAGCAAGCGCGTGTTGCTCATCGAAGCGGGACGTAAAGACGATTACCACTGGATACATATTCCCGTCGGTTACCTGTATTGCATCGGCAACCCACGCACGGATTGGCTGTTCAACACCGCCCCCGATGCGGGATTGAACGGTCGCAGCTTGCGCTACCCACGCGGCAAAGTGTTGGGCGGCTGCTCCAGCATCAACGGCATGATTTACATGCGTGGCCAAGCGCGTGACTACGACCAATGGGCCGACATCACCGGCGACGCCCGCTGGCGCTGGGACAACAGCCTGCCGTATTTCAAACTGCACGAAGACCACCACGCCGGTGCCAACGCCCTTCACGGCGCCAAAGGGGCACGCAGCGACATCTTGGTGGGCGACACCACGGTGTACGGCGAAACCTTGCGCCATCACATTGCAGGCGGCGAATGGCGGGTCGAGAAACAACGCCTGCGTTGGGACGTGCTTGATGCCTTCGCGCAAGCCGCCGTACAAGCTGGCATTCCTGCGACCGACGACTTCAACCGTGGCAGCAACGAAGGCGTGGGCTACTTTGAGGTCAACCAAAAAAGCGGCTGGCGCTGGAACACCGCCAAAGCCTTCTTGCGCCCCATGTGCTACGCCCGCCCCAACTTCGAGTTGTGGACCAGCGCCCAAGTGGCTCAGCTGCTGATGACCACCGAAGCCGACGGCACCCAGCGCTGCACCGGCGCCAAGGTGTGGACCGGCCAAGAGTTCGTGACCGTGACTGCCAAAGAATCGGTGGTGCTGAGCGCTGGCGCGATTGGCACACCGCAAATTTTGCAGCTCTCGGGTCTAGGCCCTGCGGACTTGCTCAAACAACACGGCATTGAACCCGTCATCGACCTGCCCGGCGTGGGTGCGAACTTGCAAGACCATTTGCAAATTCGGTCCGTTTTCAAAGTGCAAGGCGTAAAAACGCTCAACACCTTGGCCAACAGCTGGTGGGGCAAAGCCATGATCGGCATGGAATACGCGTTCAAGCGCAGCGGTCCCATGAGCATGGCACCCTCGCAGCTGGGCGCGTTCACCCGCAGCAGCCCTGACCAGCCCTACCCCAACATCGAGTACCACGTTCAACCACTGAGCTTGGATGCGTTTGGCGAGCCGCTGCACAGCTTCCCCGCCTTCACTGCCAGCGTGTGCAACCTAAACCCGACCAGCCGAGGCACGGTCAACATCACCAGCGCCAACTTCGCCGACGCGCCCAAAATTGCGCCCAACTACCTCAGCACCGCGGAAGACCGCAAAGTGGCCGCCGATTCGCTGCGTGTGACCCGCCGCATCGCCGCCCAACCTGCGTTGGCAAAATACAAACCCGAAGAGTTCAAACCTGGCGTGCAATACCAAAGCGACGAAGACTTGGCGCGTTTGGCAGGTGACATCGCCACCACCATCTTCCACCCCGTGGGCACCGCCCGCATGGGACGCTTGGACGATGTGATGGCCGTGGTCGACCCCGAGCTGCGTGTGCGTGACGGACGCGGCGGCGTGGTGCGCGGTCTGCGCGTGGTCGACGCCAGCGTGATGCCCACCATCACCAGCGGCAACACCAACAGCCCCACGTTGATGTTGGCCGAAAAAGCGGCGCAATGGCTGGCCCACGACGCATTGCTGTCAAACTGAACTTAGGCTTACGTTTCCCCTCTGAAATCGGGTTATTGCGCAAGGGAAACTCCTAGGGAATTTGAGAGCGCGTGGCCCTTACAGTAGTGGCACTCGGAGCCGCCAAAGCGCAGCTCAACGAGGGCTCGAGGAGACAGACTACAGACCCTTTAAAGGGTCGTTTTAGAGAAGGCACCGGCAAACACCGGTGCCTTTTGCTTTGTGGCTTTGACTTTGCAGTCTCGTCACGCCGACTTTCAAATCACAATCCCCCGCATGGAACTCCTTTTCGTCACCTTCGCTTCAGCTTTGGCTGGGTTTGTAGACGCCATCGTAGGTGGCGGCGGGTTGATCTTGTTGCCCGCCTTGTTTGCCGTCTATCCCTCGGGTTCGCCAGCGACACTGCTGGGCACCAACAAAAGCGCCTCGGTCTGGGGCACCAGCTTTGCGGCTTGGCAGTACAGCCGTCGCGTACAAATGCCTTGGCGCGTCATGCTGCCTGCGGCCGCCTTGGCGATGGCTGGCTCGTTCGCTGGGGCTTGGCTGGTGACGCGTGTGTCGCCTGAGTTTTTGCGCCAGTTATTGCCCTTCGTGCTGCTGGCCGTGCTGGGCTACACCTTGGTCCGCAAAGACATGGGGCAGCACCATGCGCCGCGCTTTCAGGGCCGCGCTGAGCTGCTGGCGGCGTGCACGGTGGGCGTGGGTATTGGTTTTTACGATGGGTTTTTTGGCCCCGGCACCGGCAGCTTCTTTGTGTTTTTGCTGGTGCGCTGGTTGGGCTACGACTTTTTGAACGCGTCCGTCGCGGCCAAACTGCTCAACTTATCCAGCAACGCTGCGGCGTTGGTGCTGTTCACCCTCAAAGGTCATGTGTGGTGGCATTTGGCCCTGCCGATGGCCGCAGCCAATGTGATGGGCAGCTTGCTGGGCACGCGCATGGCGTTGAAACACGGTGCCGGCTTTGTACGCGTGGTGTTCATCGTGGTCGTCAGCGCGCTGATTTGCAAAACCAGCTGGGACGCATTTTTGCGCTGAAGCCATGTGTCAAACGATGGCAGGGCAGCGCCGCTCAGCGCCGATTCCTGGCTTCCGCTTTGGCATCGATCTTTGCGTCTGCTTTTGCATCGGCTTTGGCAGATGCTTTGGCATCGGCTGCGGCCTCTTGCTCAGGCGTGTCTGAGCGCTTGGGCGGCCACGGCACGCTGGCAATCGGACGCTGCTTGCCAATGGGGCGTGTGGCCTGACCTTTTTGCACCGCCTCGATGTCCTCTTGCGCGGGGTACTGGCCCATCAACACAAAGTCAAACACGCGGCGCGCAATAGGCGCAGCGTTTTGCGCGCCAAAGCCTGCGTTTTCCACCACCATCGCCAAGGCCACCTTGGGGTCATCCGCGGGTGCAAACGCGACGAACAGCGCGTGGTCACGCATGCGCTCGTCAATGGTGGCGGCGTTGTATTTTTCGTTCTGCTTGACGGTGTACACCTGCGCCGTGCCGGTCTTGCCTGCGCTCACATACGGTGCGCCCACAAAGCTGGTGGCAGAGGTGCCTTCGATGTTCACGCCAATCATGCCGCGCTTGATGACCTCTAAGTTCTCCGGTGACAGCTGCAGTTGCCCCACCGGCTCTTTGGCCACAGGCGTAGCGGCCTTGGTCTCGACATCCAGCACCTCGCGCACCAAATGCGGCTTCATCTTCAATCCGTTGTTAGCCACCGTGCCCATGGCATGCGCGATTTGCAACATGGTGAAGCTGTTGTAGCCCTGCCCAATGCCTAACGAAATGGTCTCGCCTGCGTACCAACGCTGTTGATCGGGGCGTTTGTAGGTGGTCCGCTTCCACTCGGTGGAGGGCAGCACGCCGCGCGACTCACCCAAAATATCAATACCCGTGATCTGGCCAAAACCCAAGGGCTTCATTTGCTCGTACATCAGGTCAACGCCCATGTCGCGCGCCAGCGTGTAGTAGTAGGTGTCGCAAGACTCGACGATCGATTTGTACATGTCCACCATGCCATGCCCACCCTCTTTGTCATCGCGGAAACGGTGGTTGCCGAACATGAAAAAACCGGGGTCAGGAATGAGTGTTTTTTCTGAACGCTTACCCGTCTGCAAAGCGGCCAAGGCCATGAACGGTTTGTAGGTCGAGCCCGGCGGGTAGGTGCCACGCAAAGCACGGTTGAGCAAGGGTTTGTCGATGGACTCGTTGAGCGCTTGCCAGTTCTCAAAGTCAATGCCGTCTACAAACAAATTGGGGTCAAACGTGGGCTTACTGACGAATGCCAAAATCTCACCGGTTTTGGGGTCCAGCGCGACCAAGGCGCCCCGGCGATTGCCGTACAAGTCTTCCACCAACTTTTGCAACTTGATGTCGATGGACAGCACCACGCTGTTGCCGGGCACGGCTTGACTGCTGTTGAGTCGGCGCACAGCGCGGCCGCCAGCCGAAGTTTCCATCTCTTGCACCCCGGTGGTGCCGTGCAGTTGCACTTCGTAGCTTTGCTCCACACCGAGCTTGCCGATGTAGTCGGTACCTCGGTAGTTGCCCGCATCTTCCGACTCTTCGATCTTGGCTTTTTCAGCCGTGTTGATGCGCCCGATGTAGCCAATCACATGGCTGGCCAATTGGTTGTAGGGGTAGTTGCGGAACAAACGCGCCCGAATTTCAACACCCGGAAAACGAAAACGCTGGGCCGCAAAGCGCGCCACTTCTTCGTCGCTCAAGCGCGTGCGAATCGGCACCGACTCAAAGCTCTTGGACTCGGTCATCAGCTTTTTAAAGCGCCGCTTGTCGCGACTCTGAATGTCAATCACGCTGGCCAGTTGCTCAATGACCTCTTCCAACGGGGCCACGAGTTTGGAAGGGGTGATCTCCAAGGTGTAAGCCGAGTAATTAGTGGCCAAGACAACGCCATTGCGATCCATGATGACGCCACGGTTGGGCACGATGGGCACGATGGCCGTGCGGTTGTTTTCGGCCTGCTCATTGAGGTCTTCATAACGAACAACCTGCAAGTAAAACAACCGGACCACCAGCAGCAAAAACGCCAGCAAAATAAAGCCCGACACCACCACCACCCGCGACCTGAAGCGCTGCAGGTCGAACTCGATGTTACGAATCACCCTCATAGCGGACGGTTGGCATCAGGGTTGGGCGCACGGCGCTGAGGCGCGAGCAACACCACACTCACCACAGGCCACATGACGGCCTCTAAGAAAGGGGCCAAAAAGATAGCCCAGCCAGGGAACAAAGCGCCCGACATCGTGCGCACAGCCAACTCCAGCGAATGAGCGGCAGCGAAGATGGGCAACACCTGCATGGCCTGCGAGGGCACCGTGAACCACAACAAACGGCGATGAATCAAGGTGGCCATGAAGCTCAAAGCCGTGTAGGTCAACGCGTGCTGGCCCAGCAATGCAGATTGATGCACGTCGGTCACCAAACCAAAGAAAAACGCCACACCCACGCCCACCATGCGGGGTTGATGCACGCACCAAAACACCAAGGTCAGGGCCAAGAAATCAGGCACCCAAGCGGCATGGCTGATCAAACTCATGTGCACCAACATGTTGGTCAACAACGCCATGAGCAAGGTGAACAAAATGAACAAGGGGTTGGCGGGCAGCAACAGCTGATGGCCACGCGGCATGATCATCGGCGACCCCCTTTGGCATTCGCAACCGGCTGCGGTTTGTCAATTTGTGGTCGCGCTGGCATTTGCGTGTTCAACGGCTCCAGCACCATCACATGACGTGCGCCTTGCACACGCCCCACGGGCTCACACAAGATGCGGGCAAACGTGGTTTCGGCACGGCGCTCCACCTTGATGACTTTGGCCACCCGCACACCAGCGGGATAAATGCCATCCACACCGCTGGTGGACAGCATGTCGCCCACTTCGATGTCGGCGTTGGTCGCCATGAAGCGCAGTTCCAACAAAGGTGCCCCGCCCGACTCGCCATACGCCACGCCGCGCGCGCCGGTACGGGTGTTGAGCACAGGAATGGAGTGTTCACGGTCGATCACCAAGGTCACCTCGCTCACCAGCGGCAACACGCGGGTAACTTGGCCCAAGATGCCTTGCGCATCCATCACGGGCGCACCCGATTTAATGCCGTGCGTCAGGCCACGGTCGATGATGAGCTTGCGGGTGTAAGGGTCAGCCGCGTCGTACAACACCTCGGCGGCAACGCCGGTGGTGGTCAAACGCTCGCGTAGAGCCAGGAGTTGGCGCAGCTGGTTATTTTCAAGGGTGAGTTGATCGACTTGACCCGAACGCTGCGCCTGCACCAGCAACTGCTGGCGAAGCTCGCGCTCGGCCGTTTGTGCGGTGTCACGCGCTTCAAAGTAGCTACCACCCAACTCTGCCAGCGCTTGCGGCCGCAGCGCCAACCATTGCACCGGATACAGCGCCACCGACAACGCCGCCCGCAGAGGCTGCGTCATGCCAAAGCGCACGTCAGCCACCATCAACAGCACCGACAAGGCGCTGAACAACAGCAACTTAGAGACCGCTGAGGGCCCCTGTTTGAAAAAGGCGGGAGGCGGGCTGCCCAGAGTGCCCAGTGGCACGGACTTACTCGCTTGTGAAGATGGAGCCTAAGCGCTCCATGCGCTCGAGCGCCAAACCGCAACCGCGCACCACGCAAGTCAGCGGGTCTTCGGCCACCAAAACAGGCAAACCTGTTTCTTCGGCCAACAAACGGTCGAGGTCACGCAACAACGCGCCACCGCCGGTGAGCATCATGCCGCGCTCGGCAATGTCTGCGCCCAATTCGGGAGGCGTTTGCTCCAACGCGTTTTTCACGGCGGAGACGATGTTGTTGAGTGGGTCGGTCAAGGCTTCCAAGATTTCGTTGGACGAGATCGTGAACGAGCGTGGCACACCTTCGGAGAGGTTGCGGCCCTTGACTTCCATTTCCTTGACTTCGGAGCCAGGAAAAGCAGAACCAATTTTTTTCTTGATCGCTTCAGCCGTGGGCTCACCGATCAACATGCCGTAGTTGCGACGGATGTAGTTGATGATGGCTTCGTCAAACTTGTCACCGCCCACGCGCACGCTGCCTTTGTAGACCATACCGCCCAAAGAGATGACGCCCACTTCGGTGGTACCGCCACCGATGTCGACCACCATCGAGCCCGACGCTTCCGACACGGGCAAGCCCGCACCGATCGCCGCGGCCATCGGCTCTTCGATCAAAAACACTTCTGAGGCGCCAGCGCCCAAGGCAGATTCGCGAATCGCGCGACGCTCCACTTGGGTCGAACCACAAGGCACGCAAATGATGATGCGTGGGCTGGGCTTCAACACCGAGCGGGGATGCACCATCTTGATAAACTGCTTGAGCATTTGCTCGGTCACCGTGAAGTCGGCAATTACGCCGTCTTTCATGGGGCGAATGGCTTCGATGTTGCCGGGCACTTTGCCCAACATGGCCTTGGCTTCATGGCCCACGGCTTGGATGGTTTTTTTGCCTTGAGGGCCGCCTTCGTGGCGAATCGACACCACAGAAGGCTCGTCCAACACAATGCCTTTGTCGCGCACGTAAATCAGGGTGTTGGCGGTACCTAAGTCAATCGCCAAGTCGGTGGAGAAATACCGACGAAAAGATCCAAACATCACTGTCCTCTCTGGCCTTGACGGAATCGTCAAAGCACCATATTGCGGGGTGGTCGCGAGCGCGAGCACAAAGGCGGGATAATACCGCATCGCCCGTAAATCACGGGTTTTTTGCTTAAGTTACCGCCCCACCACCTATGTCCCTGAACGACCAAGACATCAGCCGCATCGCCAATTTGGCCCGGCTTGAGCTGCAGCCTGACGAACAAGCCCGCATGCTGAGCAAAATTAACGACTTTTTCGGCATCGTTGCGCAAATCAGCGCGGTCGACACCACGGGCGTGCTGCCCATGGCACACCCCGTGGATGCCATGCAAGGCGCCCACATCGAGCTGCGCCTGCGCCCCGACGTGGCCAGCGAGCCCAACCAACGCGACCTGAACCAACGCAGCGCCCCCGCCGTGGAGCGTGGTTTGTTCTTGGTTCCCAAAGTGATTGAGTGAGGCCAAAACCATGACCCAATTGCACAACATGACCGTGGCCCAACTGGCCCACACGCTCCAAACCAAGCAAGCCAGCGCTGTCGAAGTAGCCACCGCCTTTTTGGCTCGCGCTGGCGGCAACCCACACAACGCGTTTTTGGATATCAACAGCGAAGTCACGCTGGCCCAAGCACAGGCAAGCGATGCCCGCATTGCCGCAGGCACGGCAGGCCCCCTGGAAGGCGTGCCAATTGCGCACAAAGATGTATTCGTCACGCGCGATTTCGCCACCACCGCTGGCTCCAAAATTCTGAGCGGCTACCGATCGCCGTTTGATGCCACCGTGGTGCAAAAACTAGGCGCAGGCCTGAGCGCCCAAGGTGGCGCGGGCATGGTGACTTTGGGCAAAGTCAACTGCGACGAGTTCGCCATGGGCTCTGCCAATGAAAACTCCGCTTACGGCGCAGTCACCAACCCATGGGACACCTCGCGCGTTCCTGGCGGCTCATCCGGCGGCAGTGCTGCCGCTGTGGCCGCACGCTTGGCACCCGCAGCGACCGGAACCGACACCGGTGGTTCGATTCGCCAACCCGCCAGCTTTTGCGGCATCACCGGCATCAAGCCCACCTATGGCCGCGCCAGCCGCTACGGCATGATTGCCTACGCTTCCAGCCTCGACCAAGCCGGCCCCATGGCCCGCACGGCAGAAGACTGCGCGCTGTTGCTCAGCGCCATGTGTGGCCCCGACTTGGACCGCGATTCCACCTCGCTCGATGTACCCGCCGAGAACTTCTCGGCCAAGTTGAACGACGGCCTGCAAGGCTTGCGCATTGGCATTCCCAAAGAATTTTTTGGCGAAGGCCTCGCCGCTGATGTGCGCACTGCCATCGACGCCGCACTCAAAACACTGGAAGCTCAAGGCGCGAAGCTCGTGCCCATCACGCTGCCGCGCACTGAGTTGGCCATTCCGGTGTACTACATCATCGCGCCTGCGGAAGCCAGCTCGAATCTGAGCCGCTTTGATGGTGTGAAGTTTGGCCACCGCGCCAAAGACTACACAGACCTCGTCAGCATGTACAAAAAGACCCGCGCTGAAGGTTTTGGCGAAGAGGTCAAACGCCGCATCATGACAGGCGCATATGTGTTGAGCCACGGCTACTACGACGCGTACTACTTGCAAGCCCAAAAAATTCGCCGCATGATCGCCGACGACTTCCAACGCGCCTTCGCTGAGTGCGATGTGATCGCCGGCCCCGTCGCTCCCACTGTCGCATGGAAGCTGGGCAACAACGCCAGCGATCCGTTGGCCGACTACTTGGCTGACATCGTCACCCTGCCCGCCTCATTGGCTGGCTTGCCTGGCATGAGCATTCCCGTCGGATTTGGCGAAAGCAAGATGCCTGTGGGCATGCAGCTCATTGGCAACTATTTGCAAGAAGCACGTTTGCTCAACGTGGCGCACCAGTACCAACTGAACACCGATTTCCATAACGCCAAGCCGGAGGGCGTTTAAATGTCTGCACCCAAATTAGTCCAAGGCTACGAAGTCGTCATCGGCTTCGAAACACACGCCCAGCTCTCCACCAAGAGCAAAATTTTCAGCCGCGCCTCAGTGGCGTTTGGTGCTGAGCCCAACACCCAAGCTTGCGCGGTGGACATGGCCCTGCCCGGCACCCTGCCCGTGATGAACATCGGCGCGGTGGAGCGCGCCATTGAGTTTGGCTTGGGCGTCAACGCGCACATTGCCGAGCGCAGCATCTTTGCGCGCAAAAACTATTTCTACCCCGACCTGCCCAAGGGCTACCAAATCAGCCAATTTGAAATTCCAGTGGTGCAAGGCGGCGAGGTGTCGTTCTTCTTGGAAGTTGGCAAAGAAACCGTGCACAAAACCGTGCGCTTGGAACGTGCTCACCTCGAAGAAGACGCAGGTAAATCGCTGCATGAAGACTTCATTGGTCAAAGCGGCATCGACTTGAACCGCGCAGGCACACCGTTGCTCGAAATCGTGACACAGCCCGACATGCGCAGCAGCGAAGAAGCCGTGGCCTACGCCAAAGAGTTGCACAAAATCGTGACCTGGATTGGCATTTGCGACGGCAACATGCAAGAAGGCTCGTTCCGTTGCGATGCCAACGTGTCGGTGCGCAAACCCGGCGCACCTTTGGGTACACGCCGCGAAATCAAAAACTTGAACAGCTTCAAGTTCATGCAACAAGCCATTGACTATGAAGTGCGTTGGCAAATCGACCAAATCGAAGACGGCCATGCCATCGAGCAAGCCACGGTGCTGTTTGACCCCGACACGGGCGAGACCCGCGCCATGCGTACCAAAGAAGACGCTGCCGACTACCGCTACTTCCCCGACCCCGACCTGCCACCGTTGGTGATTGGTCGCGACTGGGTGGAACGTGTGAAAAGCGAAATGGCCGAGCTGCCCCGCGTCATGGCCGAGCGCTTCGTCAAAGACTACGCCCTGCCCGAATACGATGCGACGCAACTGACCCAAAGCAAGGCCACAGCCGCCTACTTTGAAGCCACGGCCAAAGCCTGCGGCCAAGCCAAACTGGCCAGCAACTGGATCATGGGCGAGGTCTCACGCCGCCTGAACGCCAGCGAAATGGCGATTGAACAAGCCCCCGTCAGCGCCGCCCAACTGGCTGCGCTGATTGGCCGCATCAGCGACAACACCATCAGCAACAACGCTGCGCGTCAGGTCTTTGAGGGCTTGTGGAATCAAGAGGGTGAAGTCGACGCCATCATCGAGTCCAAAGGCCTCAAACAGATGAACGACACCGGCGAGCTGGAGAAAATCATCGACGATGTGCTGGCTGCCAACCCCAAGAACGTCGAAGAGTTCAAGGCTGGCAACGCCAAGGCGCTGAATGGTTTGGTTGGCCCGATCATGAAAGCCAGCAAAGGCAAGGCCAACCCCGCCCAAGTCAACGCGCTGTTGATGAAAAAACTGGGGTAAGCCATCGCCGACGAACTGCTCACCCCCACCCCAGCGCCCGCCCCGCACAGCCCGCTGGAAGACATCCAAGGTCTGCTCACTGGCTGCCTGTTTGTCGCCTTGGGCGTGTGCTTGTTTCGCGAGGCAGGTCTGTTCACGGGCGGCACCACGGGCGTGGCGTTTTTGACGCACTACCTGCTGGGCTACCCCTTGGGTGCGGTGTTGTTTGTCATCAACCTGCCGTTTTATGTGTTCGGCTGGCGCAAGCTCGGCCACCTGTTCACCTTCAAAACATTTGCGGCCGTGGGCCTGCTGTCCACCTATGTGGAATTGCTGCCGCAGTGGATCGGGTTTGAACATCTCAACCCCGTCTTTGCCGCCGTGATGGGGGGGTTGCTGGCGGGCACGGGCATTTTGATTTTGATCCGTCACGGCGCTAGCCTTGGCGGCGTGACCATCATGGCCATCTACTTTCAAAAGACGCGCGGCTGGCGTGCAGGCAACGTGCAAATGGCCGTCGACTTTGTGATCTTGCTCGCCGCCTTTGCCGTCTCTGATGTTCAAAAAGCGCTGCTCTCACTGCTGGGCGCTGTGGCCTTGAACGTGGTGATTGGCGTCAATCACCGCACTGATCGTTACTACGGGGTTTAACACCATGACTCAACCCATCTTGATCCTTGTTCCCGGCCTGATGTGCGACGACAGCTCATGGGGCCCTGTGCTTCCCGCCTTGTCGGCCCACATGCCTTGCCGCGTGGTGTCGCACGGCAACGCCGACTCGCTGGTGACGATGGCGCAGCAAATCTTAGAGTCAGCCCCTGCTCAATTCAACTTAGCGGGCCACTCCATGGGTGGACGCGTGGCTTTAGAAGTGCTGCGTTTGGCCCCTGAGCGTGTGTTGCGTTTGGGCTTGCTGGGCACGGGATTTCTCCCCAAAGAAGCAGGTACTGCGGGCGAAGAAGAAGTCAAAAAACGCCAAGTCCTGCTGGACATCGCACACCACCAAGGCATTCGCCAAATGGCACTGACTTGGGTGCAAAACATGGTGGCGCCCTCGCGCTTGAACGATGCGGCTCTGATTGAAGACATCGTGCAAATGTTCGAACGTAAGTCGGAAGAAGTTTTTCAGCGCCAAATCAAAGCCCTGCTCGAGCGCCCTGACGCCAGCGATGTACTGGCTCACGTCCAAGTGCCCACGCTGGTGATGGCCGGTGAGTTCGACGCCTGGGCCAGCCCGCAGCAACACCAACAAATCGCAGACTTGGTGCCCGCACGCCCCACCGTGGATGTCGTGGCAGGCGCGGGGCACATGATGATGATGGAAAAACCCGAAGCGGTGACAGCAAGCTTTTTAAACTGGCTGTCGTAACGGCCTAGCGCAGGGGCGTTTCATTCCTGCCCCTTTGCGTTACTTCACCCCGTAACGCTCGCGATACGCCTGCGTGCGCGCCAAGTGCTCGCCCATCGCGTTGCCGTCTTGCGCGTTCAAGTACGTCAGCAAATCACTCAACTCAGCAATGGCGCAAACCGGCAAGCCCACTTGCTCACGCACGTATTGCACGGCGCTGTAAGGCACGTCTTGGGTCGAGCCATCGGCTTGTTTTTCGGTGGCCATTTCTTGGCGGTCCAATGCAATCGCCACAGCGTGTGGTGTGGCGCCTGCGGCTTTGATGAGGGCAATCGACTCGCGAGCGGCCGTGCCCGCACTCATCACGTCGTCCACGATCAACACGCGGCCTTTGAGCGGCGCGCCCACCAAGCTGCCGCCTTCGCCGTGATCTTTGGCTTCTTTGCGGTTGTAAGCAAACGGCACGTTGCGCCCCAAACGGGCCAACTCAATTGATACAGCCGCGCCCAAGGGAATACCTTTGTAAGCGGGGCCAAAAATCATGTCGAACTCGATGCCGCTTTGCACCAAACGCTGCGCATAAAAGCTGGCCAACTTGCCCAATTTCGCGCCATCGTCAAACAAACCGGCATTGAAAAAGTAAGGGCTCATGCGGCCAGCTTTGGTTTTGAACTCGCCAAATTTCAGCACGCCGCAATCCAGCGAAAATTGCACAAACTCTTGTGCCAACGCGTCGTTGGCGGGCGTACTTTTACTCATGGGGAAATTCCTTGTTCAAACTAACCAGCCTCAACCTCAACGGCATTCGTTCGGCCACCCGCAAGGGCGTGGAAGCTTGGCTCGAAAAAGCCAACCCTGATTGTATTTGCGTGCAAGAAATCAAAGCCCAAGCGCCCGACATCGCCGGCAATTTCGACACCTTGGCGGGGCTCAAAGGCCACTTTCATTTCGCCGAAAAAAAGGGCTACTCGGGCGTGGGCGTCTACACCAAGCACGAGCCGAGCGACGTGATTGTTGGGTTTGACGGCGGCGAGTTCGATGCCGAAGGCCGCTACGTCGAACTGCGTTTTGACACCCCCACCCAAAAGCTGTCCATCATCAGCAGCTACTTCCCCAGTGGCTCATCGGGGCCTGAACGTCAAGACGCAAAGTTTCGTTTCTTGGCCGCCATGTACCCCCACCTCAACACCTTGAAACAAGGACGTGAGTTTGTGTTGTGCGGCGACATCAACATCGCGCACAACGAGGCTGACTTGAAAAACTGGAAAGGCAACAAAAAGAACAGCGGCTTTTTGCCTGAAGAACGCGCGTGGATGACGCAGCTCACCACCGACGGCGGCATCGTCGACGTGTACCGCCAACTGCAACCCAACACCACCGACGCTTGCTACACCTGGTGGAGCAACCGTGGCCAAGCCTATGCCAACAACGTGGGTTGGCGCTTGGATTACCACTTGGCCACGCCCGCCGTGGCGGCCAAGGCGCATGCGGAACACATCTACAAAGACGAGAAGTTCTCAGACCATGCGCCGGTCACCATCACTTACAACGGCCTGATCTGACGGTCATCTCACAGCCCTTCGTCTGTGCAAAGCAACGAAGAGCTGTGATTGAGGCATCGCTGCTTTACTTGGGTGTCACCAAAAAATTGCCTGCCGTAAATTTAACTGGCTCACTTTGCGGATCAAAGCTCACACCGGCGGGATCAAGTCCATCCTTGACGCGCTGAAGTTGCTGCTGCAACAGACGACGCAACTTCACAATACCGATGTCTGATGTTGCGAGGTGCTCTTCTGAGTGATGGGCAATGGCCCCTTGACTGACCATGGCTTCATAGTCGCCGGGAAATTGTTGATGCTCGGCTTCTGTCAACTCTTCCCACAACTTGCCATTGAGACGTGAGCGCATTTTGACGAGCTCACCTTCTTGTTTCACGCGACCCACAACATAAATCCGAAAGGAATGGTCATCGATCGGCAAGACCCATCCCAAAGATTCAACCATGCCATATTTCCCAATGCGAGGACTGGGGATCACTCGCAAGGTTGGCAATCCGGCTTCGCTGATACGGAGCAAGGTTTGGCCGTCTGGCAGGTCTCGCAGAGAAACTGTTCGAACGCTGTGTTCTTGCGTTTCCCAAGTCACCTTAGGCATTAACGCCATTTGTTCCACAAACTGAGTACCGCTGAAGGACGAATGCAAGATGACCACGTGGAAAGGGTCGACCAAATTTTCGTAATGCTGCAGCCAATTGCAGGGAATGATTTGCGGGCCTCCCCCGCCAATGCTGTTGTCGTTAACCTCCAAAAACTCACCGTCTTCCAGTGTTTCAAGGCATTCATAACGAGGTAAGACCGGTTTCTTTTCCGGTGGCCCCATGTATGCCCAAATCAAACCGTAAAGCTCTTGCACGGGGTACCAAGGCTGCCTGATTTTGTGACGATGTTCGTCATTCTTTGGCTCGCAAGGCCTCTCTAAGCAATGACCTTCTGAATCAAACAACCAGCCGTGGTAGCAGCAACGGATGCCGTTCTCTTCCACCTTCCCGTAGAACAACGATGTCCCTCGGTGTGCACAGTGGGGGTAGACCAGCCCTGGACGCCCTTTTTTATCGCGAAACAAAATAAGGTCTTCACCCAAGACGCGCACTTGACGTGGCGTGCTGTTGGCATCCGAAGTGACACCAATTGGATGCCAATAACGGCGCAGCAATTCCCCCATAGGTGTACCGCGGCTAACTTGAGTCATTTCCAAATTGGAGGTCGCTTGACGTTTGTGATAAGCCGTTCCTGTGTCCACGTGAATCGGAATCGTGCGTGATGGGTTGGGTGATAAATCGCTCATGTCATTCCTTTGGCGAATTTATACGCCAGCCGCTTTGATCAGTTCAGAAACGCGCGGATAGTCGGCTTTGAAGACTTCCATAAATTGCTGCGGGGTGTTGCCCAACGGCTCAAAGCCAAAACTGATGAGCTTGGCTTGCACGTCAGGCATCGCCGTGATCTCGCGCAGCGCAGTGACCCACGTGTTTTGCAACTCAAGCGGTAGATTGGCAGGCGCGTACATGCCAATCCAACTGTCCAAATCGAAACCCTTAAACCCTTGTTCGGAGAATGTGGCAATTTGAGCCATGGTGGAAACTCTGCGCGTCCCAGCAACCCCCAGAACTTTCATTTTTCCGCCTTGGGTCTGTGCCCTGGCTGTTGATGGATTTGCCCAAGCGAAATCGAGCAACTCACCGAATAAATCGTTGTGGGCGGCTGCCTCCGATTTGTACGCTGCGTGAACCAAGCTGGTGCCCGTTTGCTGTGCCAGCAATTCACCAAAAAGATGGGCAGACGATCCGTTGCCCCAAGTGCCATAACTCAGGCTGCCCTTTTTCTTCGCAAATTCGACCAAGTCTTTGAGCGAGTTCAACGGCGCATTCGCCCGCACGACCACCATAGGGCCGCCAACAGCCAACATGCTCAGCGGCGTGAAGCTTTTGATGGGGTCGTAGGGAAGCTTAGGTTGCAAGATGGCATTGTTGACATGCGTGAGCGGCAAAGTCATCATGACCGTATAACCATCGGGTGCTGCTTTGGCCACGTAATCTGCGGCGATGATGCCGCTGGCCCCTGGTCGTGACTCCACCACAATCGGCTGCCCCCAGCGCTGTTGCAACTTATCGCCATAAATTCTGGCTAAGGTGTCAATCGGGCCGCCCGCTGTGCCAAAAGGAACGATCTTGATGGGGTGATTCGGAAAGCTTGCTGCACCTTGCGCCCAAAGGCTTGGGACTGAGACTGCACTGAATGTGGCGAGAAGCGTTCGGCGCGAAAACGACATGCGTTGTTCCTAGGAAGAGATTCCCTTTTTTATATTTTTTAGCGCGACAACCTCAAGAGTAGTTACCCTTGCACGTCGCTTGAACAGCGACAATCGCTGCAATGACTGCCTCCAACTCACCCCAAGTCGCCATCATTGGCGCAGGCCCAGCCGGCCTCATGGCTGCTGAAGTTTTAAGCGCTGCAGGCGCTAACGTGCATGTGTATGACGCCATGCCCTCTGTCGGCCGCAAGTTCTTGCTAGCCGGTTTGGGCGGTTTGAACCTCACCCACGCCGAGCCACTCGACTATTTCGTTCAACGCTACGCCGAGCGCAGTGAAGCCTGTGCCGCATGGCTCAACAACTTTGGACCACAAGCCGTGTGCGATTGGGTCAAAGGCTTGGGGCTAGACACGTTTGTGGGCAGTTCACAACGCGTGTTCCCCACCGACATGAAAGCTGCGCCCTTGCTGCGCGCATGGCTGCACCGCTTGCGCCACCCGACGCAGGGCATGCCCGTCACGTTTCACATGCGCCACCGCTGGGACGGCACGTTGACGCCAGCAAAGGCTGATACAGCGACCTCATTCCATGCCTTTCAGCTGAGCTTTGACACCCCCAACGGCCCACAAAACACACAAGCTCAGGCCGTGGTGTTGGCGCTGGGCGGCGCCAGCTGGGCCAAGCTGGGCTCTGACGGCGCTTGGCAGCCTTGGCTCAAAACCGCTGGTGTGGACGTGGCACCGCTGCGCCCCGCCAACTGCGGCTTTGACGTGCAAGGTCGCACCAGCGCAGATGGCACCGCCACCACAGGCTGGAGCCAGCACTTAGCCAGCCAATTCGCAGGCACACCCTTGAAGTCGGTGGCACTGTCATTCACCGACACGCAAGGCCGCAGCTTCCAGCGCAAAGGCGAGTTTGTAGTGACGGCCACAGGCATTGAAGGCAACTTGGTTTACGCCGCATCGGCTTTGCTGCGCGACGAGATTGAGCGCCACGGCCACGCCACGCTGCACCTCGACCTCAAGCCTGACTTCACCACAGAGCGCGTGCTGACCGAAGTGAAGCACCCACGCGGCTCACGCTCGCTCAGCAGCCACTTGAAAAGTCGCCTCAACCTCACCGCGCTGCATTTGGCATTGCTTCACGAAGTGTTGAGCAAAGAGGCCATGAACGACGCTGCACAACTCGCAGCGGCGATCAAACACTTGCCCGTCACCTTGACCGCGGCACGCCCGATCGACGAGGCCATCAGCAGCGCAGGCGGTGTACGTTTGGAAGCCTTAAACGATACGCTGATGAGCACGGCCCTGCCCGGCTTATTTGTGGCCGGTGAAATGCTGGACTGGGAAGCCCCCACAGGCGGCTACTTACTCACCGCCTGCTTGGCCAGCGGCCGCTTGGCGGGTCAAGGCGCGAGCGCGTTTTTGTCGACATAAACCTCAAGCAGGGCGTTTGGCCAGCAACTCTGCATTCGCCGCTTCGTAAGCGGCAGCCACTTGCAGCAACGCCGCATCACCTTGCGGACGGCCCATCAGTTGCAAGCCCATAGGCCAAGGCTGTGTGGCATGAAAACCGGCCGGTACGCTGATGGCCGGCAAGCCGCCCAAGGTGGCATAAATGGTGGACTCCATCCAGCGGTGGTAGGTGTCCATCGTGCGCTCACCAATCTGTTGAGGCCAACGCTGCTCCAGCGCAAACGGCCATACCTGAGCGACGGGTAAAGCGATCACATCCACGTTGTCAAACAAACTGAGCAGATGGTGGTAGAAACTGGTGCGGGTTTGGCTGGCTTTAGAGAAATCGGTGTAGCTCAAAGTCAGCGAGTGGTCGTACTCCCACAGCGCCTCGGGCTTGATGTGCGCACGCGCATCGGGCAAGGCCATCAGCGCGCCCACACGCGGGCCCACCAACGCACGTCGCCAAGCCAGCCAGCATTGCCACAAACGGTCCGTGTCAAACCCCAGCGACAGCGGCGTGACGATGGCACCTTGCGCTTCCATGCGCTGCAAGGCTTGCTCGCACACATCCAAAATGCCGGGCTCGGTGGCCAGATAGCCATTCAAATCACCCAGCCAACCAATGCGCACGCCCTTCATGCGGGACGCATCGCACGCCAACCCTTCGGCACTGAATGGCGACGACAGCGACAACGGCACTCGCGTGTCATGGCCCGCTTGCACTTGCAGCAAATTGGCCAAGTCGGTGACGGTACGTGCCATCGGACCTTCGGTGCCGAGTTGGTCCAACCACACATCGGCGCTGGGGCCAAACGGCACGCGTCCTTGGCTGGGCCGCATGCCGAAAATGTGGTTCCAACCGGCGGGATTGCGCAACGAGCCCATGAAGTCCGAACCATCGGCCACAGGCAACATGCGCTGCGCCAAAGCTACGGCGGCACCACCGCTGCTGCCACCAGCACTTACTTGGCGATCCCACGCGTTGGGCGTCGCCCCAAACAATTCGTTGAAGGTGTGCGAACCCAAACCAAACTCGGGCATGTTGGTTTTGCCCACCACAATGCTGCCCGCCGCTTTCATGCGCGCGGCCATCACACAGTCTTTTTGCGCCATCGCACCTTTGAGCAAAGGGCTACCAAAAGTAGTCGGAAACCCGACCGTCGAACCCGTATCTTTGATGGCTTGGGGCATGCCATGCATCCACCCCCGCGTATGCCCAGCCGCCAATTCTGCATCGCACACATCGGCTTGTGCGAGCAGAACGTCATTGGGTGCCATGTTGACGATGGCGTTGTAGATGGGGTTGAGTTGATGAATGCGCGATAGGTAAGCCTGCATCACTTCGGCGCAAGAGACTTGACGCTGATGAATGAGTTCGGACAGTTCGCAAGCATTAAGGTCGGTGATATGGGTCATATGAATTGATCTCATCCAAGGTGTGCAGATGCAACAAAACCGCACCATTCGTTTTCGAGCCAATGGGCCATTTTCAAGCACAGCGGATCGGCAAATGTGTTGCCAATGATCTGCGCCCCCACGGGCAGACCTTCAGAGCTTTTCCCGATGGGAATGGCGGTGGCGGGAAGGCCGACCACGCCAGGGTAGCCCGCCCAGAACAGGCTGTCGGTGTGGGGCTGATCTTGCCCATTGACTTGCAACATGCGCTCCCAGCGTTCGCCCTGTTGGTTGTGTAAGAAGGTGGGCGAGGTGGCTACCGGAGTGATCAGCAGGTCCACCGACTCAAAGTAGCTGCGCCACTGGGCGCGCAGCACAGCGCGTTGCTGGTCAAACTCGACCCAATCACGGTGCGTCAAGGTGCTGCCGCGCCAGACGCGTTCGCGCATGGTGTCCAGCGAGGGGGGGCTTTGCGCAGCCAGCGCCTGAAAGCGGGCAAAGGTCGCGTCGTCCAGCAAGGCCCCCGTGGCCGAGCGCAGCAGGTGCATGTACACACGGTGCGACTGAGCGCTGTCCACTGGGCGATGGTCGTCCAGCACAGTGACACCTTGTGTGCGCAAAAAATCGGCCAGCGCATACAGCCGGTCCTGAATGCTGTTGTCGACACGCGCCTCGGCATCGTCGTAGACGATGGCCACGCGGCATTGCCAAGGTGCTCTGTCGGTCTGCCGCCATTGGGCAGGCGTCCAGCCCAGCGGGCCGAACTGCTCTAGCGGCGAGGTGAGCACCTGCATGGCCAGTTGCAGGTCTTGTGCGCTGCGTGCGAGTGGCCCAGCCACGGCTATGTCGAGGCTGTCGATGCATCGCACCCCCGGCAACTGGTGACCCTCCATGGGCACCACGCCCCAGGTGGGTTTGTGGCCGTACACGCCGCAGTAATGCGCCGGGTTGCGGATGGAGGCACCGATGTCGCTGCCCAGCTCCAGCGAGGTCATGCCTGCGGCCAGCGCGGCGCTGGCTCCGCCAGACGATCCGCCGGGTGTTCGCATCAGGTCCCAAGGGTTATTCGTGGTGCCATAGACGGGGTTGAACGATTGCCAGTCACTCAGTGCAACGGGCACATTGGTCTTGCCAAAGACCACGGCTCCTGCGTCCAGCAGGCGCTGCACGGCCACAGCGGGCTGTTGGGCGATGTTGTCCTTGTAGTCCGGGAAGCCCCAGCAGGTGGGCGTGCCCGGTAGATCGAACGCTGCCTTGACGGTCATGGGTAGGCCGTGCAACGCCCCCCAGTCTTCGCCCCGAGCGCGCGCCGCGTCGGCCTCTGCTGCGCGTTCACGGGCGGCATCAAAAGTGCGCACAACCACGGCGTTGAAGCGACTGTCGAGTTGCTCGACTCGAGCGATGTGCTGTTCTAACAGCCTCACGCTGGAGGTCTGTCCTGCTTTGAGTTGACGCAGCAGCGAGGTGGCCGTGTCAAACATCAGGGTCGCGCGCTGAGCTTCATGCGGGCAGCGACTGACTGAAACAGCGCGTCACTGAGGTTGCAAATTGATCGATTTGGCAATCGCTTGATAACGCGCAATTTCCGAAACGTAAAGCTTGTCCAACTCTGCGGGCGTCATGGGCTTTGGCAAGGAGTTACCGGTCCCTTCGTAGGCTTTGCGAATGTCTGGGTTTTGCAGGCCGTCGTAAATAGCCTTGTTGAGTTTGGCGGTCACATCGGCAGGCGTGTTTTTGGGCACTTGAATGCCGGCCCACAAATCAAACTCAAAGCCCTCTAAGTTTTTGTTCATGGCCAAAGGCTCTAATTGAGGAAAGCGGGCCAAAGGCTGCTTGGCGGTGATGCCCAGAGCCTTCACCTTGCCCTCTTGAATCAAGGCAGGCACGTTGCCCACCAAAGGCATGAACACCATGTCGATTTGGCTGCCCATCAAGTCGGTCAAGATGGGTGCCATGCCTTTGTAGGGCACATGCAGGGTTTTGGCTTTGGTGAGTTGTGTGAAGCGCTCGCCCACCAAGTGGTAGAGCGAACCAGGTCCCACGCTGGCGTAAGACAGCTCTTTGGCGCCAGGCTTTTTGGACAGCTCAATCAACTCATTCACGTTGTTGGCGGGTA
>CANBRM010000021.1 GCA_947371915.1 Comamonadaceae bacterium
GGGCCTCATCTCCACCGGCGGCACTGCCAAGCTCTTAGCCGAACAAGGCTTGCCCGTGACCGAAGTGGCCGAAGTCACAGGCTTCCCCGAAATGCTCGATGGCCGTGTGAAAACCTTGCACCCCAAAGTGCACGGCGGCTTGCTGGCTCGTCGCGACACACCCGAGCACATGGCGGCTTTGAAGGCACACAACATCGACACGATTGATTTATTGATCGTCAACCTCTATCCGTTTGAAGCCACCGTGGCCAAGCATGGTTGCACACTGGCCGACGCGATTGAAAACATCGACATCGGCGGCCCAGCCATGGTGCGCTCTGCCGCCAAGAACTGGAAAGACGTGGGCATCGTGACTGACGCCAGTCAATACCCCGCCGTGATGGCCGAGCTGAAAGCCAACGGCAAGTTGAGCGACAAACTGCGTTTTTCCCTGTCCGTGGCCGCCTTCAACCGCATCAGCCAATACGACGGCGCGATCAGCAACTACCTCTCCAGCGTGAACTTTGAAGCCGAGAAGCTGAGCGAAGAATACGTGCCCGAGCGCGCCCAGTTCAGCGGCCAGTTCAACGAGCAATACGTCAAAGTGCAAGACCTGCGCTACGGCGAAAACAGCCACCAGCAAGCCGCCTGGTATCGCGACTTGGCACCTGCTGCTGGCTCACTGGCCACCGGCGTTCAGCTGCAAGGCAAGGAACTCAGCTACAACAACATCGCTGATGCCGATGCAGCTTGGGAATGTGTGAAGAGCTTTGACACCTCAGCGTGTGTCATCGTCAAACACGCCAATCCCTGCGGCGTGGCCGTGGGTGCAAACCCACTTGAGGCCTACAGCAAAGCTTTCCAAACCGACCCCACCAGCGCGTTTGGCGGCATCATCGCCTTCAACCGTCCCGTGGATAAAGCTGCAGCCGAAGCGGTGAGCAAGCAGTTTGTCGAAGTGCTGATGGCCCCTGACTTCAGCGCTGAAGCGCTGGAAGTGTTCAAGAGCAAAGTGAATGTGCGCTTGATGAAAATTGCCTTGCCCGCCAACTACGGCGACGTACGCAACGCGCTCGAAACCAAGCGCGTGGGCTCCGGCCTGTTGCTGCAAAGCTCGGATAACCACGAGCTGGCTTTGGCCGACTTGAAAATCGTGACCGTCAAACAACCCACACCTGAAGAACTCAACGACTTGTTGTTCGCTTGGAAAGTGGCCAAGTTCGTCAAATCCAACGCCATCGTGTTTTGCAAAAACGGCATGACCATGGGCGTGGGCGCGGGCCAAATGAGTCGCCTCGACTCTGCCCGCATCGCCAGCATCAAGGCCGAAGCGGCCAAGCTCAGCTTGCAACACACCGTGGTCGCCAGCGACGCCTTCTTCCCGTTCCGCGACGGCCTCGACGTCGTGGTGGATGCTGGCGCTACTTGCGTGGCACAGCCCGGCGGCTCCATGCGCGACCAAGAAGTCATCGACGCCGCCAACGAGCGTGGCGTGGCGATGGTGTTCACGGGTGTGCGTCACTTCCGCCATTAACAAGGTAAGGCCAGCGCTCTTGCTGTAATCATTTTGCAAATTTAAATTTCAAGTTTAAAATTGTAAAAATGATCCCCCGCGCAGCAGCTCCTACCCTTGAACGCCTTGCCAAAGGTTTTCCTGTGGTCGCGCTCACGGGGCCTCGGCAGTCGGGCAAAACCACGCTGGCCAAGTCGGTGTTCAGTGGCAAAACCTATGTGTCGCTGGAGAACCCCGACGAGCGCGAGTTTGCCCTGCAAGACCCCAAGCGGTTTTTGCAGCGCTTTACCAATGGGGCCGTGCTGGACGAGGTGCAGCGTTGCCCCGAGCTGCTGTCTTGGCTGCAAGGCTGGGTGGATGAGCGCGGCATCATGGGTGACTTTGTGCTCACGGGCTCGGCGCAGTTTGATCTGATCGCTGGCATCTCCCAAACGTTGGCTGGCCGCGTGGGCCGTGTCGAGTTGCTGCCGCTCAGCGCCGCTGAACTGGCCGCCGCAAAACAAACGCCTGTTGACCTGAAAACGGCCTTGTTCAAGGGCGGCTATCCCGCGCTGTACGACCGTGAGGTGTCACCGCAAGACTGGTTCGCCAACTACATCGCCACCTACCTGGAGCGCGATGTGCGGCAGCTGATTGCGGTGCGCGATTTGTTGCAGTTTCAGACCTTCGTCAAAATGTGCGCTGCCCGCACGGGCCAACTGCTGAATCTCTCCTCGCTGGGAGCCGATTGTGGTATTTCGTCGGTCACGGCCAAGCATTGGCTGTCGGTGTTGGAGTCCAGCTACATCGTCACGCTTCTGCAGGCACACCACCGCAACTTCGGTAAGCGCTTGGTCAAGTCGCCTAAGTTGTATTTTTGCGATGTGGGCTTAGCAGCGTGGCTGGTCGGTATTCGCGATGCAGCCACTTTGGAAACGCATGCCGCACGCGGCGCTTTGTTTGAGACGTACGTCATCAGCGACCTGCTCAAGCAGCGCTTTAACGCAGGACAGCCACGCGACATTTACTTTTGGCGCGACAGCACGGGTAACGAAGTCGATGTGTTGATCGAGTCTGGCCAAGGTTTGCAAGCGGTAGAAATCAAATCTGGCAGTACCTTTGCCAGCGACTGGACGAGTGGTCTGAAAAAATGGCAACAGTTTGCGGGCGATGAAGCGATCCAATCCACGCTGGTCTACGGCGGCACTACGTCTTATGAACGAGATGGCGTCCGCGTGTACGGTTGGCAAGATACAAGCAAGCTCACTCAGAAGCCGGCTGTTGATTCATAAACAAAAATAGAGCCAGCGACGCCTAAGTTAAAGACCAAGCAGCAACAGGTTAAGCTGCCCGACTTGCGCCGCACGGCCTCAACCCTTCCAACCAGGACAAAACCGTTTGAACTTTTCTGAATTGGGCCTTGCCCTCGCACTGCAAAGCGCAGTGGCCGACATGGGTTTGGCCAACCCCACGCCCGTTCAGGTCGAGGCTATTCCCCATGTGTTGCAAGGCCGCGATGTGCTTGCCCAGGCGCAAACTGGCTCCGGTAAAACCTTGGCCTATGTGCTGCCTGTGTTGCAATTTCTCATGGCCACGGCTGCCTCGCGTGACGAAGCACCCAAGAAGCGCACCACCCAAGTGCTGGTGCTCGTGCCCACGCGCGAACTCGCCACACAAGTGAGCGACGTGCTGCGCGACTTAGCACGGCCCCTCAAGGAGTCCATCAAAGTGGGCACGCTGTTTGGCGGCGTGTCGATCAACCCCCAAATGATGAGCCTGCGCAGCGGCGCAGATGTGGTGGTCGCCACGCCTGGTCGCTTGCTCGACCTTGTGGATCACAACGCGCTGAACTTGGGCCAAGTGCAGCACCTGGTGCTCGACGAAGCCGACCGCTTGCTCGATCTCGGCTTTGCCGAAGAGCTGCAACGCATCTTGGCGCTGCTGCCCGCCAAACGACAAAACCTGTTGTTCAGCGCCACCTTCGAGCCTGCGGTGCAAACCTTGGCCGAAGCCATGCTGCACAACCCCGAGCGCATCACCATTGCACACACCGAGGCGCACGCGCCTGACATTGCACAACGTGCCATTCAGGTGGATGAAAAAAGCCGCACCGCTTTGTTGCGCCATCTCATCAAAACCCACGCATGGAAACGCGTGTTGGTGTTCGTGGCCACGCGCTACGCGTGTGAGCATGTGGCCAACAAGCTCTACAAAGCGGGTGTGTTTGCCACGGCGTTTCATGGTGAGATGAGCCAAGGCGATCGCCAAGACGTGTTGGCCGAGTTCAAAGAAGAGCGCTGGGAAGTGGTGGTCACCACTGACCTTGCCGCACGCGGCATCGACATTGCGCAGCTGCCCGTGGTGGTCAATTACGACCTGCCGCGCTCAGCCACCGATTACACCCATCGCATTGGCCGCACAGGCCGTGCCGGTGAGCACGGTGAAGCGGTCAGTTTTGTGATGGCCGCCACGCTGGCGCATTGGCAACTGATTCAAAAGCGTGCCCAAGTGCAGCTGCCTGTCGAAGTGCTAGAAGGCTTCGAGCCCACCGAAGTGCCACCTCCTGTGTCGCCACTGAATGACGGTACGGGCGGCATCAAAGGCAAGCGCCCAAGCAAGAAAGACAAACTCAGGGCTGCCGCGGCTACTTCGCCAACGCAAACATAACGTTTGTCGGCGGGTGATTCGCCACGCAACCCAACCAAGCAAAACGCCACCTTCAAGGTGGCGTTTTTGCTGGGCGTTCGTCGCGTCAATGGCGCTGTGGACGTCTCACGGATGGGCGATCAATCGTTGATTTCGTCCAAATCGTCGTCTTCATGCAAGCCGTGCATGTCTTGATGTTCACCCGCTGGACGTGGCGTGCGCACGCCACCTTTGGCCAAGAGTTCGACATAAAACTGGGTGCCTTTGTCGGCCACCACGGCGTCGATGCGTTCGATGACAGTGGCCAAGTGCACCACTTCGGCAGCTTCTTCAGTGACGCCAAATTTGCAATCGAAGTCCCAAAAGTCTGCGCCTTCGGGTAAATCGCGGCGACGTTCGCGCTTGAGGTATTTGCGAATTTCGTGCTTGATGGCTTCGAGCAAACGCTCGGGGTGTTTGCCTTCAACGTGCAGTTGGAATGTTTTTTTCATGGAGGTCCTTCTAAGGAAAATACGCCGTGTCAGGACGAGAGAGTCTAAAAATGCAATTAAGGCTTAAAGCGGTATTTGAGTTGAAAGCTGATCGCGCCGTGTAGTTTGTCTTGCACGGTGGGCACAAAGCTCACGTTCAGCCCCAATTGTCGTCCTTCCAAGGCGACCACGGGAATGATGGCTGGAAACCAGCCGCCGTGGTTGGCGTTGGGGTAGCCGTTGAACCCACCGACGACCGCGCCCGCTTTGAACGGTCCGATGTCAAAAGGCATCACGTACACGCCCACATAGTGCGAAGTGGCGCGGTCGCTGTTTTCAAACACGCCTGCCGTGAGCGAGTACATGTCACTCAGGGGCACTTCGATGCCTAAACCTGTGTTGACGTTGTTCAGGTTTTTATCGCGCTCAAAATGGTAGGAGTAAAAGCCAGGGTTGACCCAAGTGCGGGCTAAGTCAACGGCATGCGCGGCGGGCAGCACGGCCGCTGCGGCAATGGCAAGCAGCAGTTTCTTCATAGCTGCGCAAACACCTCGGCAGCCACTTGGACGGTTTGGGCAATGTCAGCGTCGGTGTGGGCCGCGCTCACAAAACCGGCTTCGTACAACGCGGGGGCGATGTACACGCCGCGGTCGAGCAAGCCGTGGAAAAGGCGGTTGAATTTGGGGCTGTCGCTGGTCATGACCTTGGTGTAGTTTTGTGGCAACTCAGGCAACAAGAAGAAACCAAACATGCCGCCTTGGCAGTCAGCGCTGAAAGGCACACCGGCTTTGGCAGCCGCAGCGGTCAAGCCGTCGACCAAGCTTTGGGTGCGCGCACCCAAAGCTTCATAAAAACCAGGCTTGGCGATCTCGCGCAAGGTGGCCAAGCCGCAGGCCGTGGCCACGGGGTTGCCGCTCAAGGTGCCGGCTTGGTACACGGGGCCTGTGGGGGCGAGTTGCGACATGATGGCGCGAGGACCACCAAACGCGGCCAGCGGCATTCCGCCACCAATGACTTTACCCAGCACCGTGATGTCAGGTTTGAAGCCAGGAATGAGTTGGGCATAAACACTTTGCGCGGAACCCAAGGCCACGCGGAAACCAGTCATGACCTCGTCAAACACAAACAGTGCGCCGTGCTCGGTGCACAGCTCGCGGCAGCGCTTCATGAAGGGCACGCTGGCGCGCACGAAGTTCATATTGCCCGCGATGGGTTCGATCATCACGCAGGCCAATTCTTTGCCGTGCAAGGCGAAGGCTTCCTCCAGTTGGGCGATGTTGTTGTACTCGAGCACCAAAGTGTCTCGCACCACTTCTGGCGGCACGCCCGCGCTGGTGGGGTTGCCAAAGGTCGCCAAGCCCGAACCAGCTTTGACCAGCAAGGCGTCGGCATGGCCGTGGTAGCAGCCTTCAAATTTGATGAACTTGGTGCGGCCTGTGGCGCCACGGGCCAAACGCAGCGCACTCATGCCGGCTTCAGTGCCTGAGCTGACCAAGCGCACCATTTCCATCGAGGGCACATGCTTCAAAATTTCTTCGGCCAACTCAATCTCGCGTTCGGTCGGAGCGCCAAATGAAAAGCCGTCTAAGGCCGCTTTTTGGACCGCTTCCAACACCACAGGGTTGCCATGGCCCAAGATCATCGGGCCCCAAGAGCCGATGTAGTCGATGTACTTTTGGCCATTGGCATCCCAAAAGTAAGCGCCTTGTGCGCGCTGCACAAAACGGGGTGTGCCGCCGACGGCGCGAAAGGCGCGCACGGGGGAGTTGACGCCGCCTGGAATCACTTGGGCAGCGCGGTCAAACAAGGCTTGGTTCAAATCGGTCATGGGGTTCAGTGTTTGGTTTCGTGACGGGGAAGTGAGAAGTCTTCGGCGGTGGGCAGGCGTTCGTCACTGTCGGTGGCGTCGTCGTCCATTTCTGCCCAAAACATGCGGTCGGGCAAGGCGTGGCCCATGCCGGGTCTGAAGCCACTGTTGAGGCTTTGGTCGAGAAATTCCAAAGCCTCGTGGGTGGCTTCTTCGAGGTCTGAGCCCGTGGCCAGCATGGCGACCAAGGTGGCACTCAAGGTGTCGCCAGCGCCGGCAAAGATGGCATCGAAGCGTTCGAAACGCTCGCTCAGCATGACGGTGTGGGCGGTGGCTAACGCGTTTTCAATGTGTTGGTCGGGTTGGCTGATGCCAGTGACCAACACATAAGGCACGCCCATTTCGGCGGCGGCACGGGCAATGTCGCGCGGGCCGGGGCTGCGCTCGTTGCTCCATTCCGGCAGTAACCAGCGCCACAAGGTGTTGTGGTTGCCGATCAACAGGGTGGTTTGCGGCAAGATGAGTTCGCGAAAGGCATCTAAGTAGGCGTCGATTTTTTCATCGTCCCACCACGACAAATTCGGCATGTAGGCCACCACAGGCACATTGGTGTAGTCGGTACTGATCTCGGCAATGACGCTCAGGTTTTCTGGATCGCCACAAAAGCCGACTTTGATCACGCGCACATTCATGTCTTCCAGCACGCTGCGGGCTTGTTCGGCCACGGCTTCGTCGTCAAAGGCGACGTGGTCAAAAATTTCAGCGGTGTCGCGCAGATAGGTGCCGGTGACCACGGTCAAACCATGCACCCCAATGGAGGCGCAGGCCAGCACATCACCGCTGATGCCGCCGGCGCCACTGGGGTCGTTGGCGTTGAACATCAGCACGCACGCTGGCGCGCCGACCAGTTCATCAGGCAGTGTGCTGTCAGTGGGGGAGGGGGTGATTTCTTGCGCCATGGCCGGTCTATACAATGCTTTTCATTCTATGTGCTGACGAAAGAAATGCTGTGGCCAATACTTGGATGTGTCTGATTTGTGGATGGATTTACGACGAAGAAACCGGTGCGCCTGACCATGGCATTGCACCCGGTACAGCTTGGGCCGATGTGCCCATGAATTGGACCTGCCCCGAGTGCGCCGCACGCAAAGAAGATTTCGAAATGGTGCAAATTTAAGACCACGGGAACTCTCCCACGCGCCCAAGGGCGCAGGGCCAAGTGTTCTGCTTGGCAAGTTATTTCACTTTTTTCACGACCGCATAACGCGCCAGCGTTTCGGTGCGCGCATGTGCGTGGTCGACGATGGGCTTGGGGTAGTCGCGCCCTAGCACCAAACCTGCCGCTTCCATCTCCATGGGCTTTGCCAACCAAGGCGCGTGAATGGCTGCGTTGGGCAACTTGGCCAGTGCTGGCACGTAGCGGCGAATGAATTTGCCCTCGGGGTCAAACTTCTCGCTTTGGCTGGTCGGGTTGAAGATGCGAAAGTACGGTTGCGCATCGCAGCCGCTGGAACTGGCCCATTGCCAGCCGCCGTTGTTGGCGGCAAGGTCAAAGTCGTTCAGGTGTTGGGCAAAGTACTGCTCGCCCCACCGCCAATCAATGCCGAGGTCTTTCACCAAAAAGCTGGCCACCACCATGCGCAGGCGGTTGTGCATGTAACCCGTTTGGTTGATTTGCGCCATCGCTGCATCCACCAGCGGATAGCCGGTGCGGCCTTCGCACCAAGCGGCAAATTGTTCTTTGTCGTGTTTGTTGTGGGCCCATTTGATGGCGTCGTACTCGGGCTTGAAGGCTGCGTTCACCACACGCGGGTGGTGGTGCAAGATTTGGTGATAAAAATCGCGCCAAATCAGCTCGGACAACCACACTTCGGCACCAGCCGAGCCCGTCAGCATGCGCTGGTACGCGGTGGACGCGAGTTGGCGGATGGATACCGTGCCAAAGCGCAAATGCACCCCCAAATAGCTCGGACCTTTGACGGCGGGGAAGTTACGCGTTTCGTCGTAACGATCCATGCGGTCAAAGAAGTCCTCAAACAAAGCCAAGCCGCCGGGGCTGCCGGTGGGCACATGCAAAGTGCTGAGGTTGGTGGGTTCAAAGCCCAGATCGGCCAGCGTGGGCACGCTGGTTTGGTAGGCCTTGGGACGCGCTGCCAAGGCTTTGATGTACTTGCCCACGGGGTAGCTGCGCAAGAAATACGGGTTGATTTTTTGCAGCCACGCATTTTTGTAGGGGGTGAACACGCCGTAGGGCTTGCCCATCTGGGTCAGCACTTCGCTGCGCTCAAAAATAACGTGGTCTTTGTAGGTCTGAAAACCAATGCCTGCGTTGGCCAATGCCCCGCGCACTTGGGCGTCTCGGGCCAGAGAGTCGGGCTCGTCATCGTGGTTGGCAAACACCTCTTGAACGCCGAGCTCTTTGGCCAAACGGGGCACTTCGTCGGCGGCCACGGCGTGGCGAACGATCAGGCCTGCGCCTGCTTGGCCAGCCACGGCGTGTAATTCGGCATCCAGCGTGACCAGCGACTCGCGGATGAACTCCACCCGTCGGTCTTGGCGGGGCAGTTTGTCCAAAATGGCACGGTCCAGCACGAAGACGCAGTGCACGTGGGTGCAGCTTTTTAGGGCGTGGTAGAGCGCTGCGTTGTCAAACGCCCGCAGATCGCGACGAAACCACATCAGCCCACTGGCCACATGCGCTGTGTGGCGCGAAGTGTTTGGCATGTTCACCCTTTAAAATTGCACTATGACCGCTGATTCTGCCTCCATCAACTTGACGCATCACTTTTTGATTGCAATGCCCGGGTTGGAGGACGAGACTTTTTCCAAAAGCGTCGTCTATGTCTGCGAGCACAGCGAGCGTGGCGCTTTGGGGCTGGTGATCAACAAGGTCAACGAATTGTCCATGCGGGGTTTGTTTGAAAAAGTTGACCTGAGTTTGAACCGTCTCGATTTGGTCGATGCCCCAGTGTTGCAAGGTGGCCCGGTTCACACCGAGCGCGGCTTTGTGTTGCACGACGCCATGCTGGCCAACCCCGATCCTGACCTGACCGAGGAACAAGCGGCACTCAACGCCGTGTCTAAACCCGATTCGATTTATGCCTCCACCATGCGCATTCCGGGTGGTTTAGAGATGACCACCTCCAAAGACGTGCTCGAAGCTTTGGCTGAAGGCAATGGCCCACGCCGCGTGTTGGTGTCGCTGGGGTATTCGTCGTGGGGTGAAGGTCAGTTGGAGTCGGAGTTGGCTGAGAACAGCTGGTTGACCGTGCCCGCGGATACCGCTGTTATTTTTGAGACCCCGGTGGCGCAGCGCTACGAACGTGCGATGGCTTTGTTGGGCTTGCAGTCGTGGATGCTGTCCAGCCAAGTGGGGCACGCATGAGCGAAGCGCCAGACGTGACCGTGCAAACTGCTGCACCCCTGGTGTCTGCGCCCAAGCCCGCCGTACCTGCGCACTTTCAATCCTTTTTGGCGTTTGACTTTGGCGTCAAACGCACGGGCGTGGCCTATGGCAGCCGCATGTTGCGCGATGCGCAGCCACAAGCCACGGTCAATGCCGAGGGCGATGCGCGCTGGGCTTTGATCGCCAAGCGCATTGCCGAATGGCAACCCGATGCTTTGGTGGTGGGTGTGCCGTATCACCCCGATGGGGCCGCGCACGAGAACACGGGCAAGGCCAAAAAATTTGCACGCCAGTTGAACGGACGTTTTAACTTGCCGGTGTTTGAGGTGGACGAGCGTTACAGCACCACCGAAGCCCACGCGCAAGGTGCCAAAGATGCCGACGCGGCATCGGCTTGCATCATCCTCAATCAATTTTTCAGGGAAAACTTATGAGTACCCATGTGGACCATTTCGCGCACGGAGTTTGGGCATGAGCGGCAATCTGTTACTCGACGCTGAGAGCTTGTATTTGGAGCTGCTCAAGGGCGTGCGCAGCATGCTGACGCCAGAGACCCGTTTGGTGGGCATTACTTCGGGCGGCGCTTGGCTGGCTGCGCGCTTGCAGAAAGACTTGGCGCTGGCAGGCGAGGCAGGCAGCATCTCGTCGGCCATGCACCGTGATGATTTTGCCAAGCGCGGCTTGGCGGATGGTGGCGTCACCAAGTTGCCGTTTGAAGTGAACGGCGCGCACCTCATCGTGCTGGATGACGTGCTCTACACCGGGCGCACCATCCGTGCCGTGCTGAATGAACTCTTCGATTACGGCCGCCCCGCCAGTGTCCAGTTGGCCGTGTTGGTGGACCGCGGCGGGCGTGAGTTGCCCGTGCAAGCAGATTTCGCAGCCGCTCGCGTGGCCTTGCCCGCCAGCCAATCGCTCGCTTTGGCCAAGGCCGAGAGTGGTCAATTCAATTTTTCTGTGAAGGGCTGACATGCTCTACAAACGCAATCCACAACTCAACAAGAACGGTGAACTGATTCACCTGTTGTCCACCGAAGGTTTGTCGCGCAACATCTTGACGCACATCCTCGACACGGCAGCCAACTTTGTGTCTGTCAACGACCGTGAAGTTAAAAAAGTGCCGCTGCTGCGTGGCAAGAGCGTGTTCAACCTCTTCTTTGAAAACAGCACCCGCACCCGCACCACGTTTGAGATCGCGGCTAAGCGTTTGTCGGCAGACGTATTCAACCTAGACATCGCGCGTTCGTCGGCGGCCAAGGGGGAGTCGTTGCTCGACACCATCGCCAACCTGAGCGCCATGGCGGCTGATCTTTTTGTGGTGCGCCACAGCGAGTCGGGTGCGCCTTACCTCATCGCTGAACACGTTGCGCCGCATGTGCACGTGGTCAACGCGGGTGACGGTCGTCACGCCCACCCCACACAGGGTTTGCTGGACATGTACACCATCCGGCACTACAAAAAAGATTTCACCAATCTGACCGTGGCCATCGTGGGCGATGTGCTGCATTCGCGTGTAGCGCGCTCGGACATCCATGCGCTGACCACCTTGGGCTGCGCTGAAGTGCGCGTGGTGGGTCCCAAAACCTTGGTGCCCAGCGATTTGTCAGCCATGGGCGTGCGCGTGTTCAACAACTTGGAAGAAGGCATCAAAGGCTGCGACGTGGTCATCATGTTGCGCTTGCAAAACGAGCGCATGAGCGGCGCCTTGTTGCCATCAAGCCAAGAATATTTCAAGTCGTTTGGCTTGACCCAAGAAAAATTGCAGTTGGCCAAACCTGATGCCATCGTGATGCACCCCGGCCCGATCAACCGCGGGGTAGAGATCGAGTCGGCGGTGGTCGATGGACCGCAAAGTGTGATCTTGTCGCAGGTCACGTTTGGTATTGCTGTGCGTATGGCCGTGATGTCGATCGTGGCGGGGAATGAAGCATGAATATCCTGATTCAAAACGGTCGCGTGATGGACCCAGCCTCTGGGTTCGACCAAATCGCCGATGTGGTGGTCGCTGACGGCCAAGTGTTGGCGATTGTCAAACCCGGTGAGGCCATGCCTGCAGGCTTTCGCCCCAAACAAACCATCGACGCCAAGGGCTGCATCGTTGCGCCGGGTTTGGTCGATTTGCAAGTGCGCCTGCGTGAGCCTGGGCATGAGCACGAAGGCATGTTGGACTCCGAGCTGACCGCCGCCGTGGCCGGCGGCGTGACCAGTTTGGTGTGCCCGCCCGATACCGATCCTGTGCTGGACGAACCCGGTTTGGTGGAGATGCTCAAGTTCCGTGCTGAGCGCTTGCACCGTGCGCGCGTGTTTCCATTGGGTGCGTTGACGCGTGGCCTCAAAGGCGAAGTGTTGACCGAAATGGCGGAGTTGACCGAGGCGGGTTGCGTGGGCTTTAGCCAAGCCGAAGTGCCTTTGGAAAATACCCAAGTGCTGCAACGCGCCTTGCAGTACGCCGCGACCTATGGCTACACCGTGTGGTTGCGTCCCCAAGAACTGCATTTGGGCAAAGGCGTCGCAGCCAGTGGCCCCTTGGCCACGCGTTTGGGTTTGAGTGGTGTGCCAGTGGCCGCCGAAACCATTGCCTTGCACACCATTTTTGCACTCATGCGCAGTACCAAAGCCCGCGTGCATTTGTGTCGAATTTCCAGCGCAGAAGGCGTGGCGTTGGTGCGTGCTGCCAAGCAAGAAGGCTTGGCCGTGACGGCCGATGTCAGTATCAACTCGCTGCATTTGAGTGACCACGACATGGGTTACTTCGACAGCCGTGCCCGCTTGACGCCGCCTTTGCGCCAACAACGCGACCGCGACGCTTTGCGTGCTGCTTTGGTCGATGGCACTTTGGACGCCTTGGTGTCTGACCACACCCCCGTGGATGCCGATGCCAAGGCCTTGCCCTTTGCCGAAGCAGAACCCGGTGGCACTGGCTTGGAGCTTTTGTTGAGCTTGGCTTTGAAGTGGGCTGACGACAGTGGTGCAGGCTTGATGCGTGCTTTGGATGTGTTGACGGCCCAGCCCGCGCGCGTGCTGCGTGCAGGGGCTGGCAAGGCAGCAGCGAAAGCCAGTGATGCTGGTCAGTTGCAGGTGGGCAGTGCTGCCGATTTAGTGGTATTTGATCCTGAGGTGCAATGGCAGGTGATGCCTGAGGCACTGCGCAGCCAAGGCAAGCACACCCCATTCGCCTTTGACATGACGGGCATGGCATTGCCTGGGCGTGTCAAAGCCACTTTGGTGGCCGGACGCTTGGCGTTCCAAGCGTGATGAGCGACTGCTGATGCGCGCCCTTCATGCCCTTTGGAAATTCATCCGCGTTTTGGCGTGTGTGGTGCGTGGTTACGTGATCGTTCGATGGACTTTTGCCAAACTAAGCGATGAGCAGCAAGCGCGGTATGTCGAAGTTTGGGCACGTCGCATGTTGGCCGTCATGGGAATTCAGGTGCGAGTCAAAGGCCATCCCGCGCCAGGCCCTGTGCTGATGGCAGCCAATCACATCTCATGGCTTGATATTTTGGTGATGCACGCGGCATGCCATTGCCGTTTTGTGGCGAAGTCAGAAATTCGCGATTGGCCTCTGTTGGGGACGCTCACCACGGGCGGGGGCTCGCTCTATATCGAACGCTCGTCTAACCGTGACGCCATGCGCGTGGTGCACCAAATGGCGGACGCCTTGCGCCAAGGCCAAGTGCTGGCCGTGTTCCCCGAAGGCGGCACTGGCGATGGCGTGAGCTTGTTGCCTTTTCATGCCAATTTGTTGCAAGCGGCCATCTCTGCCGAGGTGCCTGTGCAGCCTATTGCCTTGCAATTTTTAGAAGCCAATTCCGGCGAGCTCAGCTTTGCACCGTGCTACCACGACCATGACACGCTGGTGAGTTCTTTGTGGCGCACCCTGTGCGCGCCGCCTCTGTTGGCGCAAGTGCGCTACGGTGACACCCAGATGGCCGATGGCCGCAACCGCCGTGTGTGGGCCCTAGACCTGCAAGCGACAGTGGCAGATTTACGCAACTGATAAGCTCTTTACCCATGGCAAGCCTTTCACCTACCAAAACCAAAGCTGCGGCACGACCTGTTGCGACAAAAAAGACTGCGGCAAAAACGGTGAAGACCGTTGCCAAGAAAGTGACAAGCGCCAAAGCGCAAGCCGCTTCTGATCAAGAAAACTTGGACCTCATGTTTTCTTTGGCCGCAGAAACCTTTCGTGTGATGTCAGCGCCCATGCGCTTGAAAATCATTAACAGCTTGTGCAATGAAGAGAAAAATGTGGGGCAGTTGCTGGCTGAAATTGAGACCACCCAGCCCAATATGTCGCAGCACCTGAACACCTTGTTCAAGGCGAAGATTTTGGGTCGTCGCCGTGAAGGTGTGCAAATTTACTACCGCATCATCAATGACCGCGTGGTTACCCTTTGCCGCGCTGTTTGCACACAAATCGCCATCGACAGCGACATTGCTCACTGATCAGGGCTTGAGGTAGACGTAGCCTTCTTTGGCTTGCAAACGGGCCACTTCGGCCACGCCAGACGGCACGATCTTGGCATCCATCGAAACTTTGCTGGGGTCCACGTTGCGTGACACCAAGGTGTTGTTGCACACCCTGAACTGCACGCCTTTGCTGCTCAAGTCACTGACCACGCCACTGAACTCACGGCCTTTGCTGTCTTTGGCACCGTCCAGTAAAAAGTCGATGCCCAAGCCGTGTGTGACCACCACGATCTTGGCGCTGGGGTCCGCACTCAAGTGGTTGCGCACATTGCCCAAAACACCCGCTGCCGTTTCGACGCCCGTGTTGACGTGATAGACCACTTTGATGTCTTGGGCCTGCGCCCAGACGCAAGCCAAAGTCAGCATCAAAGCCAAGCCGAAGTTTTTGATTGAATTCAAGTGAGTCATGGTGGCCTTTTAAAGCAGGCTATCTGCCCAAATGTTTTGTGCCCAGTTCCAGGCGTACACGCCTTCGAGCTCGCTGGGTGCGGGTGACACGCCGCCTGAGCCAGCCACGGTCTTGTAGGTTTTGTCTTTGGCGTCGTACTGATGGACCGAAGCCACATGCACCACCAGTTTGTCGTTCACAAAGCTGTAGCAAGTGTTGGTCAAGAACGGGGCGGGGTTGACCGCCATGTCAGAGAGTTCCGCCACGATCGCGGCTGCTGTCACTTTGCCATGTGAGTTGGCCATGTGGCCCGACTTGGGCATCAGCGGTGCAATCATGATCGCGTCGCCAATGACGTGAATGTCTTTGGCTTGTGTGGACTCGAAGGTTTGGAAGTTGACGCCGCACCAGCGCGCATTCACGTTGGCCAGTTTGGACTGTACCGCAATGCTGCCCGCCCGCATGGCGGGCAACACGTTCAGCACTTGGGCCTGAATGTCGTTTTGAATTTCAAACTTCAGCGTGTTGGATTTGGCATCGACCGCCACAACTTTGTGTTGCGGCACGTACTCCAAGATGCCCTTATAGTTGTCGGCCCAAAACTTCTTGAACAGTGGTCCTTTGGAGGTCACGTCTTGGTTGGCATCCAAGATCAGCACCTTCGATTTGGGTTTGTGTTGCTTGAAGTAATGTGCCACTTGGCTGGCGCGCTCATAAGGGCCGGGTGGGCAGCGGTAGGGGGCTTCGGGAATCGTGATGGCAAACACGCCGCCATCGGTCATGGCTTCGAGCTGTTTGCGCAGCGCCAACGTTTCAGGCCCGGCTTTCCATGCCTGCAAAATTTGTCCAGAGGTGTTGGCTTCTTTCAAGCCCTCGACGGTGTTGAACATCAAGTCAATGCCAGGTGACATGACGATCTTGTCGTAGCGAATGCTGGGGCCGCTGGCCAAGGTGACTGTTTTCTTCTCAGGATCGACACTGCTGACATAGTCGCGCACCATGCGCACGCCATGCTTGCCCGAGAGTTTGTCGTAGGGCGTGGTGATGTCGGCCATGGTTTTGCTGCCACCGATCACCAAGTTAGAAATGGGGCAGGACACGAAGGCGGCGTCGGGCTCAATCAACACCACATCGATTTGGTAGTTCGAGAGCATGCGGATGTATTTGGCGGTCGTGGCACCGCCGTAGCCGCCACCCACCACCACCACGCGGGCATGTTGGGGAATGTTGCCAGTGGTGGCGCAGGCCACCATGCTGCCGAGCGCACCGGCTGAGCCAAGGGCCAAAGAGGCTTGAACAAAACTGCGACGTTTCATGAGGGTCTCCTGCGGCTTAGCGCTTGGTGCTGGCGTAATAAGTCGCCAAGGTTTCGATTTGGGCATCGGTCAGACCCTTGGTGATTTGGTGCATCACTGTGGCTGGGCGCGAGCCGTCTTTGAAGGCTTTCATTTGAAGCAGCATGTAATCTTTGGGCATGCCGACCAATGCAGGAATGGCAGATCCGTCGACCGTGCGTCCTTCGGTGCCGTGACAGTTGGCACACATGGCTGCGGTGGCGCGCTTGTGCAGTTGATCGGCTGTTTGTTGGGCGTGTGCTGCGTTGAGGGTACAGGCCGCAAGCAAGGTGGCAGCAAGGTGCCTGGCGATGCGATCAGGCGATGCGTGGATCATGGGAGCCTCCGAGATGTAGATGTATAAATCACTGGTGAGCAATATATGGCTAAAACTCACCTGAAGCCGCTCGGGTAAACACCCAAGCCGCCTCTCCTTCTTGGAAGTTTATGTCGCTTTAAGGTTGTACCAACTGTGGTGCGCTTTTGGGCGGCGCATCCATCCAGCGATCGACCAAGCCCGCACCCGCCCACATACCAATGAGCGCTATCCATGCGGTGAGAGCAAAGATCGCACCGCCCGTGACACCCGCGCCCACGGCACAGCCGCCAGCCAACATGGCACCAAAGCCCATGAAAATGGCACCCACGATGTAGCGGCGCATCGCATAGCCGTCTTTGAAGCCTTCCAGTTTGAGTTCTTTGCCCATCCAAGCAGCAAAGAACGAACCTAAAAACACACCGGGTAGTAAACCAAAGTCAAAGCCTATGGTCGGTGGGTTGGGAGCCAACACACGCATCAGCCACTCGGCCGATGGGCCGCTGAAGGTAATGCCCTGGATGTTGACCACTTCAAACGATGCTTGAGATACGTTGTACGAAAACCACCAAGCCATCGCGACACTCAAGCCTGTGCCGATGCCGCCCACCCACATCCAGGCGCGTTGCGTGGTTCGTGTAGTGAAGTACAAAGCTGCACACAACCAAATGCCGCCCACAATTAAACCTGTGGTGTGGCTCCATCCCAAAATGGCCAATAGGTCACGACTACTGCCGCCTTCGACGGTCCACCAGCCGGTGATTTCTTGGCGCAAGGGTGAGAGCGCACCCGATAAAGCCGATTGCGCGGTGACAGCAAAAATCAAACCCGACAGAAGTGCCCGCAAGTTACCGTTGGCCGACAAGATCAGCAAGCGGCTAGCGCATCCGCGCGTCATGATCATGCCCGCGCCAAATAACAAACCACCCACTAAGGCGCCCGACAAACTGCCACGCGACGCCAGCTGACGTGCGGTGCTGACATCCAAGCTACCCAAAACGATCAAACCTTGAATGGCAATGACCGCTGCAGAAAACGTGAGCAACCACACGGAAAGTTTTTCGCCAAATTGGCGGTGCCAAAACTCCACGACCGCCGCACGCAAACAAAACTTTGACCGTTGCGCGAAGAAGCCAAATATCAAGCCGATGAGCAAACCGCCTGTCGCTAAAACATAAGGTTCGCCGTAGGTTTCATGCAGTGTGGTGAGATTCATATGATTTAGTCTACGCTTATATTTGTATTATGCTAAGTGCTCTGGCTTGCGCAAAACTTGATACACATCAAGGGTGGCAGTGCTTGCCGTTTTTGGAGAAGTGATTGTGAAAGTCCTGTTCGTTCGTTCACTGTGCGTGAGTTTGTGGCTGGGTTGCTTAGGCTTTGCCATCTCTGCGCACGCAGAAAAGCCCTTGCCTCAAATGACGGCACCCAAGCCCCTGATGCAGGCCAAGCAGGTGGTGCCCAACGTCTACTACGTGGAGGGCGTTTCCGAGATGGGGTCATCGGCCAACCAAAATTTCATCTCCAATGCGGGCTTTGTGGTCACGCCTGCAGGCGTGGTGGTGATTGATGCTTTGGGTTCACCCGAACTGGCGCGTCGCTTATTGGCCGAAATCACCAAGGTGACAAATAAGCCCATTCACACCGTGGTGCTGACGCACTACCACGCTGATCACATTTACGGTTTGCAAGTGTTCAAAGATGTGGGTGCACGCATCGTGGCGCATGGCGCTGCGCGTGAGTACCTCACCTCCGACACGGCGCGTTTGCGCTTGGATATTTCACGTCAAGAACTTTGGCCGTGGGTAGACGAGAAAACTCGCTTGGTACCTGCCGATGAATGGTTGATCACATCCAAAATGTTCGTTGTGGGTGGTGTGCGCTTTGACATTCAACCGGTTGGTCCATCTCATACTGCTGAAGACTTGGTGGTCTACTTGCCAAAACAGAAGGTATTGTTTGCAGGCGACTTGGTGTTTCGCAATCGCATTCCATTTGTGGGGCAAGCAGACAGCCGTCACTGGATTGAAGCTATGGAAAACTTGCTCCAATTTGATACCCGATGGGTAGTACCAGGTCATGGCCCTATTTCCAACGACCCAAAGGGGGATATGACTTTGACGCGCGATTACTTGATCTATTTACGTGAAGTCATGGGTCGAGCTGCCAGGGACATGGAACCGTTTGAAAGTGCCTACGACGCAACGGATTGGTCAAAATTTGACAAAATGCCACTTTTTAAATCCGCTAACCGTATGAACGCCTACAACACCTATTTGCTCATGGAGCATGAAGCCAAGTGACGCATGCCACACGTTTGTCTCGGCGCCAAGTTTTGCAAAGCATCGCCTTGTTCGCTGCGGGCTCAGGTTCTCTGACGACCCTAGCCGCGCCTGAGACTTTGCCCATGACGGACTCGTTGGCTGCTTCGCTTGGCCAAGCACTGCGTATCAAGCAACCCTTGGTGGTGATGGTTAGTCTGCATGGCTGTGCTTTTTGCAAAGTGGTGCGCGAGAACTATTTGCAGCCCTTGCGAGCCTCGGGTTTGCAGGTGGTGCAAATCGACATGCGCGATAACCGTGCTTTGGCGGATTTTGATGGCACATCCCTCACGCACGATGCTTGGGTGCGCAAGCAGGGCATCAAGTTGGCCCCCACTGTTTTGTTTTTTGGCTTTGAGGGACGTGAAGTAGCAACTCGTTTGAAAGGCGCATATCTGCCGGATTTTTACGGCGCTTATTTGGATGAGCAGCTGGCAGTGGCCCGTCGCGTGGTAGCCGGCGCATGATTCCGATCAAGACTGAATCCGCTTGGCGTGGGACATCCGACTGCCGCAACTGCGGCATTCGCGAAATGATGTTGTTCGCCGATTTGAATGAAGAAGACTTCAACCTCATCCACGCACCGATTGACGACTTGGTGTACCAGTCTGGCCAGCCCTTGTACGACGAGTCAGACAAAGCGCTGGGCGTTTTTACGCTACGCAAGGGTCTGGTTAAGTTGGTGCGTGTCACGGCGGATGGTCGAGAGCGTGTGGTGCGTGTGCTGTTTGCAGGCGATGTGGTGGGTCTGGAAGCCTTAGCCACAGGCCGCTACGACAGTCAAGCTGTGGCTTTGAGTGAAGTGTCCTTATGCCGCATTCCACTGGATGTCATTCATCAACTCGGGGCCAATAGCCCACGTTTACATCGCAAGCTCATGGAGAAGTGGCAAAGTGCGCTGAAGCAGGCTGACGATTGGTTGGCTGAGTTGAACTTTGGCAGTGCACGTCAGCGTGTGTGCCATTTCATTTACAAAATGCATGAGGTGTCCGAAGATGGCACTGCCACCTTGTTTGGTCGAGATGACATGGGTGCGATGATGGATCTCAAGCTGGAAACCGTCAGTCGTGAGGTTACCGCTTTGGTGCGCTCGGGCGTGATTGCTCCCTTGGACAAACATGGGCGGCATTACAAAGTATTGCAACCCGAGCTTTTGCAAGAAAGATAACGAAGAGATATGCCATGAAATTTTTTTGGATCTTGACTTTCTTGATGATTTCGGCCGTTGCCCATGCGCAGCAGCATGCACTGTTCAAAGATGCCGACCTCAACACAGGAGAGAAGTTGATTGCAGAAAACCAATGCAACGAATGCCACATTCGTCGCGTCGGAGGCAATGGCAGTGCGATTTACAAACCGAAAGGTCGCATCAACACGGCAGGTGCTTTGCGCGGCATGGTGGAGTACTGCAATACAGAACTCAACCTCGGTTTTTTTCCAGAAGACACCACCGCAGTAGCTGCTGTCTTGAACAAACGCCACTACAAGTTTCGTTAAGTTAATTTGGGTTATGGCGTAAACCCGATGGCCTTCGTATCAGAGATGATTTATATTAGCGCATGTTGATATATAACTTGATGTGGAAGGACTGTCTGTGAAAACACCAGATGGCATTCAATCGGGACGCATTCAAAAAGCACCCGAAAATTTTTTAGACCGTGACGGAATTAGCACCGTCATTGCGGAAAGCAAAAACGGTCGTCGCATCTTCATTCGCAGTGCATTTGCCGCTGCTGCCGCAGGTGCTGCTGCACCTATGGCTTTGGCCCAGGGCAACCCAGTGCCCAGCGAGGGCGGGGACCCCAACATCTTGAACCTGCCAGAGCACGCGACAGGCCTCGGCCAAGGTGTGGCTGCCAATAATGGCTACGGCATACCGTCTAAATTTGAATCTAACGTGCAACGCCGTCAAAGCCCAGGCTTGACACAAACCACACAAGCCTCGGTGTCGTTTGCGCCCTTGCAATCGTTGTTTGGTATCGTCACACCGAGTGGCTTGCACTTTGAGCGTCACCACCAAGGCTGGTGGGACATTGATCCGTCTAAGCACCGCTTCATGATCAACGGCATGGTGAAAACTCCCAAGGTGTTCACCATTGATGAAATCATGCGGTTGCCTTCCGTCTCACGTTTCCACTTCATCGAGTGCGGTGCAAACACTGCGGTCGAGTGGGGTAACGTGGCTGTGCCTACGGTGCAATACACGCATGGCATGGTGTCGTGTAGCGAGTTCACAGGCGTGCCTTTGATCACCTTGCTCGAAATCGCGGGCGCTGACTTCAAGAATGCCAAATTCATCTTGGCCGAAGGTGGCGACGGTTCATCCATGACCCGCACCATTCCCATGAGCTTGATCTTGTCTGGCGAAGTGCTAGTGGCCTATGGTCAAAACGGCGAAATGCTGCGCCCTGAAAACGGCTACCCCTTGCGCCTGATCGTGCCCGGCATTCAAGGTGTGAGCTGGGTCAAGTACTTGCGCCGCATTGAGGTGGGCGACATGCCCTACGCAGCCAAAGACGAAGCCGTGCACTACATGGACTTGATGCCAGATGGCCAACACCGTCAGTACACCAACATCCAAGAATGCAAAAGCGTGGTTACCACGCCTTCTGGCGGTCAAGTGCTGTTGGACAAAGGGTTTTACAACATCACGGGTCTCGCATGGTCGGGCCGTGGCAAGGTGAAAAAAGTTGACGTGTCTGTGGACGGTGGCCGTAATTGGCGTCAAGCCCGTTTGGAAACGCCCGTGCTCAGCAAAGCGCTGACACGCTTCAACATCGATTGGGTGTGGGACGGCAAGCCCGCCATCATCCAAAGTCGCGCCACAGACGAGACGGGTTTTGTGCAACCCACCTACAAGCACTTGCGTGCGGCGCGTGGCACCCGTTCGATTTATCACAACAACGCCATCCAATCTTGGTTGGTGCAAGAAAACGGTGAGGTCAAGAATGTCCAAGTTTCGTAAAGTCATCTTGACCACAGCCTTGTTGGCTTCTGTTGGTTTTGCCAGTGCACAAAGCACGGCTTACCCTGGCGTGGGCCGTCCCGCCACCGTCAAAGAAGTGGCCGCTTGGGACATCGACGTTCGACCTGACTTCAAAGGGTTGCCTGCAGGCTCAGGCTCGGTTGCCCAAGGCCAAGACTTGTGGGAAGCCAAGTGCGCCCATTGTCACGGCGTGTTTGGTGAGTCCAACGAAGTTTTTAGTCCATTGGTGGGCGGCACCACCAAAGAGGACATCAAAACCGGCAACGTGGCCAATTTGAAACGATCCGACTTTCCGGGCCGCACCACGATGATGAAGGTCGCCACTGTGTCCACCCTGTGGGACTACATCAACCGCGCCATGCCTTGGACGGCACCGAAGTCACTCAAGCCTGATGAGGTGTATGCGGTTACCGCATACCTCTTGAGTTTGGCCGATGTGGTGCCTGAAAACTTTGTGTTGACCGATAAAAATATCGCCGAGGTGCAAAAGCGCATGCCTAACCGTAATGGCATGAGTACCAAGCATGCGATGTGGGCAGGCAAAGAGTTCAACGGTGCACCCAAGCCCGATACCGCCAACATTGCCTGTATGAAGGACTGCATTCCAGAAACCCATGTGGCTTCCATGTTGCCCGACTATGCACGCAACGCGCACGGCAACTTGGCTGATCAAAACCGGTTTGTTGGACAGCAACATGGCGCAAACACTGCAGTGCCTGAAAATAAGTCAGCTGCAGCGGGTGCAGCAGCAGCACCCGCTGCTGCTAAGCCCGCAGTCAAAGCGGTTGACCCCGCCTTGGCTTTGTTAGCCAAGCACAATTGCACGGCATGTCATGCACAAAATACCAAAGTGGTTGGTCCAAGCTTCAGCGACATCGCAAAAAAGCATGCCGGAAAAGCCGATTACTTGACCAGCAAGATAAAGGCTGGCGGTTCCGGTGTTTGGGGGGCTATCCCAATGCCAGCTCAGACTGCGCCTGATGGGGACATCAAGATCATGGCCAATTGGCTAGCCGCAGGTGCGGCAAAATAACTCAAAACTTTTTTTAGGAGCATGACATGCAAACTCGTCGCGAGACCCTCAAGCACAGCGCTGCGGTGGCAGGCCTTTTGGCCTCAACCGGCCTGTTTCCACACTACGCGCAAGCGTTTGAAAAAGCTGCATTTGACGCGAAAAGCGTTGCAGATGCTGTCAAAGTCATGGGCGGCGCAGCCCCCGTGGAAAGCAAAGACGTCACCATCACCGGCCCTGACATCGCTGAAAACGGCGCTGTGGTGCCCTTGGGTGTCAGCACCACCTTGGCTAACGTCAAACGTGTGTTGTTACTGGTTGAGAAAAATCCATCGGCTTTGATTGCCATGTTCAACGTGTCGCCAGACGTTGAAGCCAACTTCTCTACACGCGCCAAGATGGGCCAATCGTCTGACGTGTACGCGATTGCGATCACCAACGACGGCAAAGCTTTCTTCGCGAAGAAAGAAGTCAAAGTCACACTCGGCGGCTGCGGCGGCTAATTTAGAAATTTCAGGAGAAACAACATGGCAGATCCAATGCGCATTCGCGCCCAAGCAGCTGGCGATAAAGCAACCATCCGTGTCTTGATGAGCCACGAAATGGAATCCGGTCAACGCAAAGACGGCACCGGCAAACTCATCCCCGCATGGCACATCCAAGACGTGACCGCTACTCTGAACGGCAAAGTTGTGATGACCGCCGAGTGGGGCCCAGCTGTGTCTAAGAACCCGTTCTTGCAGTTCACGATCAAAGGCGCTAAAGCCGGTGACAAAGTGGGCGTGGTTTGGAAAGACAACAAGGGCGATACACGCTCTGACGAAGCAACCGTTTCGTGATGAACCCGAACGCAGTGGAGACACGCATGAAAAAAATAGTTATTGCCTTAGGGCTCATCGGATTATCTGCCGCTGCGTTCGCCCAAAAATCGTCCGCTGACAGCATTGCGGAGTACCGCGCCATGCTGCAAGACGGCAATCCCGCCGAGTTGTTTGAAGCCAAAGGTGAAGACCTGTGGAAGCAAAAACGAGGCCCTAAAAATTCGTCGCTCGAGAAATGCGATTTGGGCAAAGGCGCAGGTGTTGTCAAAGGCGCTTGGGTTGAATTGCCCCGTTACTTCTCAGACACCGGCCGTGTGCAAGACCTTGAGTCACGATTGGTGACGTGCATGCAAGAGTTGCAGGGCTTCAACGGTGAAGAAATCGCCAAGACACCTTTTGGCAGAGGCGAGCAAAGCAACGTGACCGCTTTGGCCACTTGGATTTCTGGTGAATCCAAAGGCATGAAGTTCAACCTTTCGCAAAGCCACGTTGAAGAACGCAAGATGTATGAAGTGGGCAAACGCCTGTTCTTCATGCGCGGTGGCTCACACGACTTTGCCTGTGCCACCTGCCATAGCCAAGACGACAAACGCATCCGTTTGCAAGACTTGCCTAATCTGACCAAGAACCCCGGCGCTGGCGCTGGTTTTGGTGCTTGGCCCGCTTACCGCGTGTCCAACGGTCAAATGTGGGGCGCTCAATTGCGCTTGAACGATTGTTACCGTCAACAACGTTTCCCTTACCCCTTGTTTGGCAGCGACGCCACCATCGCTTTGGGCGTGTACATGGGTGTGAACGGCAAAGGTGGCGAAGCCATCGCGCCTGCGATCAAACGATAAGGACAACGCAAAATGAACCGTAAATATCAAATCGCCTTGAGCGCTGTCGCCGTTGCCTTGTTGACCGCCTGTGCGACACCCATCCCCTCTGCCGCTGATCTCGACAAGTTGACACAAGACATCTTGAATCGCTCGTTCCGCGCCGAAGGTCAGGCCAATCTCGACCGTCTAAGTCCTGACGAGGACAACCGCTTGTGTGCTGAGTCCGATCAGACGGGCGTGCCCTTGGAGGCCAAGGTGGCCGAAGCCATCGAAGCACGCAATATGGCGACCATCAAAGCCCCAACGGACGGAAAGTTCTTAGGCGACTGGAAAGAGGGCGAGAAAGTTGCCCAGAGCGGTGCTGGCAAGACTTGGACCGACAAAGAAGGTTCGGTCAATGGCGGCAATTGCTACAACTGCCATCAGATCAGCAAAGAAGAGCTGTCTTACGGCACGCTTGGCCCCAGCTTGTACAACTACGGCAAGTTTCGCGGTGTGGCCAATCCAGCCAGTGCCGAAGCAAAACCCATTGTGGAATACACCTGGGGCAAATTGCAAAATGCACGCGCCTACAACGCATGTTCCAGCATGCCACGCTTTGCGCATAAGGCCATCTTGACGGAGACTCAAATCAAAAACGTCATGGCGCTGTTGCTCGACCCTGCGTCGCCCGTCAACAAGTAATTTTCGATCAGCCGCAGCATGAGCAATCATCTGCGGCTTTTCTACGTTCTTTAAATAAGTAGGTAATGATATGAACTTAACCAAACGCGAATTCATGCAAGTCATGGGCGCTGGCTCAATGGCTGGCCTCAATATGAATGCCTATGCGCAAGCAGATAGTCAAGTGGCCGCTCATGGCCTGTATGACATTCCTAAGTTTGGTCAAGTGTCATTTCTACACATGACCGACTGCCATGCGCAGTTGAAGCCCATCTACTTTCGTGAACCCAGTGTCAACCTTGGCATTGGCAGCATGAAAGGTCAGCTGCCCCATTTAGTGGGCGAGCATTTGCTCAAAACGGCAGGTGTGCGCCCCGGTAGCGCCGAGGCCTATGGCATGAGTTATTTGAACTTTGAAGTGGCTGCCAAGCGCTACGGCAAAGTGGGCGGCTTCGCGCACTTGGCCACCTTGGTCAAGCGCCTCAAAGCCAGCAGACCCGGCGCTTTGTTGCTCGATGGGGGTGACACCTGGCAAGGCTCGGCCACATCGCTGTGGACCAATGGCCAAGACATGGTCGACGCCTGCAAATTGCTGGGCGTGGACGTGATGACCGGTCACTGGGAGTTCACCTATGGCATGGAGCGCGTGCAAGAAATTGTCGAGAAGGACTTTGCGGGCAAGGTCGACTTTGTGGCGCAAAACATCAAGACCCAAGACTTTGGCGACCCAGTTTTCAAGCCTTACGTGATTCGTGAAATCAACGGCGTACCCTGCGCCATCATTGGCCAAGCTTTCCCTTACACGCCCATTGCCAACCCGCGCTACATGGTGGCCGATTGGGCCTTTGGCATTCAAGACGACAACATGCAAAAAATGGTCGACGAAGCCCGCGCCAAAGGGGCGCAGGTGGTGGTCGTGTTGTCGCACAACGGCATGGATGTGGATTTGAAGATGGCCAGTCGCGTCAGTGGCATTGACGCTATCATGGGCGGCCACACCCACGACGGTATGCCTGTGGCCACCTTGGTCAGCAACGCTGGCGGCAAAACCATCGTCACCAATGCGGGTTCTAACGGTAAGTTTTTGGGCGTGCTTGACTTTGAGGTGAAGAACAAAAAGATCACGGACTTCCGCTACAAGTTGTTGCCCATCTTCTCCAACATGTTGCCTGCCGACAAAGAGATGGATGCGCTCATCACCAAAATCCGCGCACCTTACGAAGCCAAATTGAACGAGAAGCTCGCCATCACGGAAGGCACGTTGTACCGTCGTGGCAACTTCAACGGCACGGGTGACCAGTTGTTGCTTGACGCCTTGATGGATGTGCAAGGCGCTGACATGGCCTTCTCACCCGGTTTCCGTTGGGGCACGTCCTTGCTGCCCGGCCAAGCGATCACGCGGGAGTGGTTGATGGACATGACAGCCACGACTTACTCTTATGCCACAGTGTCCGAGATGAGCGGCGAGACTATCAAGACCGTGCTCGAAGACGTGTGCGACAACTTGTTCAACCCAGACCCTTATTACCAACAGGGCGGCGACATGGTGCGTGTGGGCGGTTTGGAATACGTGTGTCGACCCATGGAGCGCATGGGCAACCGCATTGGTGAGATGCGCCTGCATGGCAAGCTCATTGATGCCAGCAAGAAATACAAAGTGGCGGGTTGGGCGCCTGTGGCGGAAGAGGCCAAGAGCCAAAACCTCAAACCGGTGTGGGAGTTGGTGGAGCAGTGGCTCAAGGCACAGGGCGGCAAAGTCAAAGCGCGCAAGCCTAATGTGCCCAAGCTCGAAGGCGTGTTGCCCAATCCCGGCTTTGCCGCTTGAAGATG
>CANBRM010000022.1 GCA_947371915.1 Comamonadaceae bacterium
AGCCTAAGCTGATCGGGCGTCACTTTGAAAGAAGTGGCACAGGTGGGGCAGTGCGTGATTTGCATCGGCAGCGTTAGAGTTTGGCGGTCATCAAAATCCAACCATCTTCTTGATCGCTCACTTGCAGCGCGCAGTAAGGTGCATAAGCATCTTTCAGCTCCTGCGCCTGACGCTCCAAAATGCCCGCCAAGACCAAGTGGCCGCCAGCGATCACATGCTTGCACAACAGCGGTGCCAGCACTTTCAACGGCGTGGCCAAAATGTTGGCCAACACGGTTTGGTACGAACCAGACGCCTGATCAGGCAAGCCCGCATTCAAACGCACGTTGTTCGCATCGGCATTTAACGTGGTGGCGGTCACGGCGGCATCGTCAATGTCCACCGCGTCCACCGATGTTGCGCCATGCAAAGCAGCGCCAATCGCCAAGATACCCGAACCACAACCGTAATCAAGCACGCGCTGCTGGGTCACATCGTGGGTCGCGATCCAACGCAAAGACATGCGGGTGGTGGGATGGGTGCCGGTGCCAAACGCCAAACCGGGGTCAAGGCGAATGACTTTTTTGGCTTGCGCAGGCGGCTCATGCCACGTTGGGACAATCCAAAACTCAGGCGTGATCTCCACAGGCGCAAATTGCGACTGCGTCAAACGGACCCAATCTTGATCTGCCACCGCTTGAATGCCCAACACTTCAGAGCCGGCAAAGAAGTCTTGTAGGGCCAACAAACGCGCCGCATCTTGCGCCGCGGTTTGCTCAGCAAACAAAGCCACGATGCGCGAACGCTTCCAACCGCCTTTGGGCGGTGGCATACCGGGCTCGCCAAACAAGGCTTGTTCGGCGTCGGTTTGTGCATCGGCATCCTCCACCGACACGCTCAACGCATCCAAGGCGTCCAGCGCATCGCTGATGGCTTCCACGCCCTCTTCAGGGCACATCAATCGCAGTTCAAACATCAGCGCTTGTGAGCGGCGAGCCACTCTTCCAAATAATGAATATTCGTACCGCCCGCCATGAACTTGGCATCCACCATCAACTCGCGGTGCAGCGGGATGTTGGTGTTGATGCCTTCGACCAAGGTTTCGTTCAATGCGGTGCGCATGCGTGCCAAAGCTTCGTCACGGGTGTCACCGTGCACGATGATCTTGCCGATCATCGAGTCGTAGTTCGGCGGCACGTAGTAATTGGTATAGATGTGCGAATCCACGCGCACCCCCGGGCCACCGGGCGCATGCCACATGGTGATGCGACCAGGCGACGGGATGAACTTGAACGGATCTTCCGCGTTGATACGGCACTCAATCGAATGGCCACGCACATGGATGTCGCGCTGTGTGAACGGCAACTTCAAGCCTGCGGCCACCATGATTTGCGTTTTCACGATGTCTACGCCGGTGATGTACTCCGTCACCGGATGCTCCACCTGAACGCGGGTGTTCATCTCAATGAAATAGAACTCGCCGTTTTCAAACAAGAACTCGAACGTACCCGCGCCACGGTAGCCAATCTTTTTACAAGCCGCCGCGCAACGCTCGCCAATTTTCTCAATCATCTTGCGAGGAATACCTGGGGCAGGCGCTTCCTCGATCACTTTTTGGTGACGACGCTGCATCGAACAATCACGCTCACCCAAATAGACGGCGTTCTTGAACTTGTCGGCCAAAATTTGAATTTCAATGTGGCGTGGATTTTGGAGGAACTTCTCCATGTACACGGCTGGGTTGCCAAAGGCGGTGCCCGCTTCGGCCTTGGTCATCGCCACAGCATTGATCAACGCCGCTTCGGTGTGCACCACGCGCATGCCACGACCGCCACCGCCGCCCGCAGCTTTGATGATCACGGGATAGCCCACACTCTTGGCGATGCGACGGATTTGTGCGGGATCGTCAGGCAACTCGCCTTCAGAACCCGGCACGCAAGGCACGCCCGCACGAATCATGGCTTGCTTGGCCGACACTTTGTCGCCCATGATGCGGATTGACTCAGCGGTAGGACCGATGAATTGAAAACCACTTTTCTCGACGCGCTCAGCGAAGTCCGCGTTTTCGCTCAAAAAGCCGTAGCCTGGATGGATAGCCTCAGAGTCAGTCACCTCAGCCGCCGCAATGATGGCCGGCATATTGAGGTAGCTCTGGGTAGATGCCGCAGGACCAATACATACCGCTTCGTCGGCTAATTTGACGTATTTTGCATCACGATCAGCTTCGGAATACACCATCACCGCTTTCACACCCAGCTCGCGACATGCGCGCTGAATGCGAAGGGCGATCTCGCCTCGGTTGGCAATCAGAATTTTCTTGAACATGGCGTGAACCCCTTATTCAATGATGAACAAGGGCGCGCCGTATTCAACTGCCTGACCGTTCTCAGTCAAGATTTGGGTGATGGTGCCGGCCTTGTCGGCTTCGATCTCGTTCAAGATCTTCATCGCTTCGATGATGCAGATGGTGTCGCCTTCTTTGACTTGGCTGCCAATTTCCACGAACGACTTAGCACCGGGGCTGGATGAACGGTAGAACGTACCGACCATCGGTGACTTCACGGTGTGACCTGCAGGCACCGCTTCAACCGCGGCCGCCACGGGGGCTGCAGCGGCCACAGGTGCAGGCGCGGCGGCAGCAACAGGTGCGTTCATCGTTTGCGTGACCATCGCGATAGGCGCTGGTGCACTCTTGACGATGCGAACCTTGCCTTCAGCCTCTGTAATTTCGAGTTCAGACACATTGGAGTCGGAGACCAGGTCAATCAACGTCTTGAGTTTTCGCAAATCCATAACTACACCTTATTTGTTGTAAATAAGCGGCTAATTTACACCAAATCGTGAACCGAATCTCAAAATCCTCACTTACAAAGCCCAGTTCTTTACGTCGTCTTCTGACAGTTTTCCTAATTTACGCTGTTTTAGTTGACCTTGTGCATCTAAAACGACAGTGAAAGGCAGACCGCCTTGGCTGTTTCCAAGCACCTTGCCAAGCTCAGTGCCATTCAAACCAGCCAAACCGACGGGGTAAGACACGGCATGCTGGGTCAAAAACTGCCGAACGCGACTGGGTTGGTCAATCGCCAAGCCTAAAACTTGCCAGCCATTTGTTGAGTTTTGACGGTAAAAGGCATCGATTAATGGCATTTCTTCGACGCATGGGGCACACCAAGTGGCCCAGAAGTTCAACACCAAAGGCTTGCCTTGAAAATCAGCCAAACGTAAGACCTCGCCAGTTGGCGACTCAAACTCCGAAGCCCAAAGGGTAGACAAAGCCCCGCTTGGCATCTCTGTCAACGCATGACGCCGCCATGCCAGTCCAGCGCCAGCCAAACCTGCCACGGCTGCCACACCGGTAAAGAGCCAATTACGGCGCGATGTTGATAACGTCATACTTCTTCTTTCATCAATCGTTCTAATGCAGCCAAATCTCCACGCTGGGTTCTACCTTGGGCATCTGGCTTCAACGCCCCACGCAAGTCATCGTGGTCGTAAATCATCAGATGCACCACCGCTTTTTGACTCAATCCGGGGCAGGCGCACACCATGCTCAACGCATCGACCGCCTCACCTTGAAAGCCCTGTACCGTGCTCACTTCGTAGCGCACTTGATGGTCAATGAGTCTAATTTCCGCTGATTTGGGATCATCACAAAACAACTGCAGGTAAATATCAGACAACGCGGTCGCCGTACCGCGCCAAACTGCACCACTCAAATGGGGACGAAACTCGGTCAACCTGCCCATCCACACCAACGCGAGCTGTCGCAATGCCATCAACTCCGCAGGTTGTGTGTCAGCACAAAACAAGTCGATGTACTCGCGCACCGCCTCTTCGACTTGGTCGTTATTGGGGAGCTGCGCACGGCCATTCAAACTCAGTTGTTTCACAGCGCGACGCTTGGCGAAGCCGTATTCCAAGCCTTCTTCCACCACCATGCGCGCCGCAGTGGCGGCAATTTCTTCTTGAACCGTATTCATAGGTCGCATTGTCGCGCCAAGCGCCGATGGCCAAAAGCGAACCCCATGGGAACACCCACCTAAAATCAGGGCATGCACATACATATTTTGGGAATTTGCGGCACGTTCATGGGTGGACTGGCTGCGTTGGCGCGTGAAGCAGGCCATAAGGTGACCGGTTGCGATGCGGGTGTCTACCCGCCCATGAGCGACCAACTCCGCAGCCTCGGCATTGAGTTGATCGAGGGCTTTGCCGCTGACCAAATGCGCCTCAACCCCGATGTGTACGTCATTGGCAACGTGGTCTCACGCGCCCGCTTAGCCGATGGCAGCCCCAAATTTCCGCTGATGGAAGCCATTTTGGAAAGCGGCGCCACCTACACCAGTGGCCCGCAGTGGCTGGCTGAACATGTGCTGCACCACCCCAGCCAACCGCGCCATGTACTGGCCGTAGCGGGTACACATGGCAAAACCACCACCACGTCCATGCTCGCTTGGATCTTGCAAGCCGCGGGATTAGAGCCAGGCTTCTTGGTGGGCGGTGTGCCCATGAACTTTGGCGTGTCAGCACGTTTGGGGCGTTTGAGCTCAGAAGCCGACGTATCCGCCCACAAACGCACCCCCTTCGTGATTGAAGCCGACGAATACGACACCGCCTTCTTTGACAAACGCAGCAAGTTTGTGCATTACCACCCCCGTACGGCGATTTTGAACAACCTCGAGTTTGACCACGCCGACATCTTTGACAACCTCGCCGCCATCGAGCGCCAGTTCCACCACTTGGTGCGCACCGTGCCCGGCAGTGGCCGCGTGGTGGTAAACGCCGACGAAGACAGTTTGCAACGCGTGCTGGACCAAGGCTGCTGGAGCGGCATCGCCAAGTTTGGCGTGAGCGCCAACGCCTCGGGTCCAGATGCTTGGTCGGTGCAGGGCGAGCCCGATGATTTTGCCGTGCTGCACCAAGGTCTAGAAGTAGGCCGCGTGCAATGGGACATCACGGGCGTGCACAACCAGCTCAACGCTTTGGCTGCGATTGCAGCGGCGGAGCACTTAGGCGTATCGCCTGCGCAAGCCGCAGCCTCGTTGAGCGAATTTCAAAACGTGCGCCGCCGCATGGAAGTGCGGGGCACGGTGGCGCGTTCCGGCGGAGACATCACCGTGTACGACGACTTTGCCCATCACCCCACCGCCATTCGCACCACGGTTGATGGCCTGCGTCGCAAAGTGGGTCCGAATGCCCGCATCTTGGCCGTGTTTGAGCCACGTAGCAACACGATGAAGCTGGGCACGATGAAGTCGCAACTGCCATGGAGTTTGGAAGACGCAGACCTCGCGTTTTGTCACTCAGGCGGTTTGGACTGGGACGCCACGGAAGCCTTGACACCGATGGGCGCGCGCGCTTGTGTCGCAGACTCGGTCGATGCGGTCATTGCCCAAGTGGTCGCCGCCGCCCAAGCGGGCGACCATGTGCTGTGCATGAGCAATGGCGGGTTTGGTGGCATTCACGCCAAGCTGCTTGCAGCCTTGGCGTGATCCCACGCGCGCGTCGCGTCAAGAACGCTGACGACGCGCTGCCACAGCTTCAGACAAAACGTCCAACGAAGCGACCGAGTCATCCCAATCCAAGCACGCATCGGTGATGCTCTTGCCGTATTCCAGCTTCGACACATCGTCTTTGCCTGGCGTGAACTTCTGGGCACCACCGTGAATGTGGCTTTCAATCATCACGCCAAACACTTGGTGAGAGCCCCCGCTGATTTGTTCGGCAATGTCTTTGGCCACCACCAACTGACGCTCGTGCTGCTTGCTGCTGTTGGCATGGCTGCAATCCACCATCAACGTCGCTGGCAGCTTGGCTTTGGCCAATTCTTCACACGCCGCTGTCACGCTGGCTGCGTCGTAGTTGGGCGCTTTGCCGCCGCGCAAAATCACGTGGCAGTCTTTGTTGCCCTTGGTTTGCACAATCGCCACTTGGCCGTTTTTGTGAATCGACAAAAAGTGATGGGCGCCAGCGGCGGCTTGGATCGCGTCGGTCGCAATCTTGATATTGCCATCGGTGCCATTTTTGAAACCAATCGGCGCAGAAATGCCAGAGGCCAATTCGCGGTGCACTTGGCTCTCGGTCGTGCGCGCCCCAATCGCGCCCCACGAAATCAGGTCACCAATGTATTGCGGGCTGATGGCGTCCAAAAACTCACTGCCAGCAGGCAAGCCCAAGCGATTAATTTCAATCAGCAACTGGCGTGCGATGCGCAAACCTTCGTCGATGCGAAAGCTCTCGTCCAAGTACGGGTCGTTGATCAAACCCTTCCAGCCCACGGTGGTGCGTGGCTTTTCAAAGTACACACGCATCACGATTTCTAAGGTGTCGGCGTACTTTTCGCGCAGCGGTTGCAAGCGACGTGCGTAGTCAATCGCGGCAGCGGGGTCGTGGATGGAACAAGGGCCAATCACCACCAGCAGGCGATCGTCTTTGCCGTTCATGATGTGGTGGATGGTCTTGCGGGTATGCGTGATGAGCTTCTCGACCGGTGTGTCTTGGATCGGGAAGAAGCGAATCAAATGTTCGGGAGGAGGCAGCACGGTGATGTCCTTGATACGTTGGTCGTCGGTTTGACTGGTGTTTTCAACGTGGCTTGGATAGCTTGTGTTCGTTTTCATGGTCTCGTCCTGAAGTTTGAAAAAGGTGATTTAAGAATTGGGCAAAAAAAAACCGCCGGGGTTCCGGCGGTTGGTTTGGGAGTTCAGAGCGTTTTGCGTACGTTCAGATCTCTCGACCGCCGTGGGGGCGTGAGATAAAAAAGTAAGCAAAATAAAAACGGGCTGGACTCATGGATTGGAATGTAGCACAGGGAATCTGGCAGTTTGCTGACAAATCACTGGGGTTTACACGCAGCGCCAACCAGGGTGCTACGCAGCACACGGGTGTTAAACCGTGTCACCTGCAGCGTTTAGGCCGTCCCGCCTACCGTCAAGCCGTCAATACGCAAGGTGGGTTGACCCACGCCCACGGGGACGCTCTGACCTTCTTTACCGCAAGTGCCCACGCCCGTGTCCAGCGCCATGTCGTTGCCGATCAGGCTCACACGCGTCAAGGCATCGGGGCCGTTGCCCACCAGAGTGGCACCTTTGACGGGGTATTGAATCTTGCCGTTCTCCACCCAAAAGGCCTGGGAGGTCGAGAACACAAACTTGCCCGATGTGATGTCGACTTGACCGCCACCAAAGTTCACCGCGTACAAGCCCTTCTTCAAGCTCGACACAATTTCTTCGGGTGATTTATCGCCACCCAACATGTAGGTGTTGGTCATGCGTGGCATTGGCACATGGGCGTAGCTCTCGCGACGGCCGTTGCCCGTGGGCTTCACCCCCATCAAGCGCGCATTCATGCTGTCTTGGATGTAGCCCTTCAAGATACCGTCTTCGATCAGCACATTGCGTTGGCTGGCGTTGCCTTCGTCGTCCACATTGAGCGAACCACGGCGGTCTGGCAAGGTGCCATCGTCGAGCACGGTCACGCCTTTGGCGGCCACGCGTTGGCCAATGCGCCCACTGAAGGCGCTGGAGCCTTTGCGGTTGAAGTCGCCTTCCAAACCGTGGCCAATCGCTTCGTGCAACAAAATGCCAGGCCAACCGGGGCCCAACACCACGCTCATTTCACCGGCCGGTGCGGGGCGTGCTTCCAAGTTGGTCAACGCGCATTTGACAGCTTCGTCCACGTAGCTTTGCACCAGCGCATCGTCAAAATGTGTCAAGCCAAAACGCCCGCCGCCGCCACCTGAACCCGACTCGCGACGGCCGTTTTGCTCGGCAATCACTGACACACTGAGGCGTACCAAAGGACGCACATCGGCGGCCAGCGTGCCATCCGCGCGCACCACCATCACCACGTCGTACTCGCTGGCCAAACCGGCCATCACTTGAATGATGCGTGGGTCTTTGGCGCGCGCCATGTGCTCCACGCGACCGAGCAAGGCGACTTTCTCGGTGCTGTCCAGCGACGCAATCGGATCGAGGTCACGGTACAAAGAACGGCTAGGTGCCACTTTGCGCGAAGGCACTTTGACGCGTCCGCCCTTTGCGGCTGCGCCAATGGTGCGCACCGTGCGGGCCGCGTCGAGCAAGGAGGCTTCAGAGATGTCGTCTGAATAAGCGAAGGCGGTTTTTTCGCCGCTCACCGCGCGAACGCCCACACCTTGGTCAATGCTGAACGAGCCTGTTTTGACGATGCCCTCTTCCAAACTCCAACCTTCTGAGCGGGTGTACTGGAAGTACAGATCAGCCTCATCCACTTGGTGAGTCTTGATTTCGGCCAAGGTACGCGCCAAGTGCGTCTCGTCCAAACCAAAAGGCTCTAACAACAGTTGACGGGCAACGCTCAAGCGTTCGAGGGTGGGTTCACGTGAAATCATGGAAGGGATTGTAGAAGTCAAGCGTCAAGACTGCACCAACTGCTTGGCTTTAGCCACAGACATCAAGATGCCAAGACCTAGACCCAGCGTCACCATCGCAGTGCCGCCATAGCTGATGAACGGCAAAGGCACGCCCACCACCGGCAAGATGCCACTGACCATGCCCATGTTGACAAAGGCGTAAATGAAAAAGCTCAAGGTAATGCTGCCGGCCAAAAGCCGCGTGAACAGCGTAGGGCCTTCCACGGCAATCGCCAAACCTCGAAACACCAAGAAGATAAAGCCAGCGATCAGCAACAAATTACCGAACAGACCAAACTCTTCGCCAAACGCGGCAAACACAAAGTCGGTGGTGCGTTCTGGGATGAAATCGAGGTGGGTTTGCGTGCCTTGCATGAAACCCTTGCCCCAAAAGCCCCCCGAGCCGATCGCGATCATGCCTTGGATGATGTGAAACCCTTTGCCCAACGGGTCTCGCGACGGATCGAGCAAAGTACAAATGCGCTGCTGTTGGTAGTCGTGCAGGATGGGCCAGCGGAAGCCGTCGGCGCACAAGGTGGGCTCAAAAATCACCACCAAGGCAATGCCAATCAGGCCCAACACGATAGGAGGCACGATCAAAAACCAGCTCAAGCCTGCAAAAAAGATCACCGCCACACCCGCCGCGAGCACCAAGATGGCTGTCCCCAAATCAGGTTGACGCACGATCAAACCCACGGGCACCAACAACAACAAGCCTGCGGCCAAAAAGTCGAGCGGGCGCAATTGGCCTTCGCGTTTTTGAAACCACCAGGCCAGCATCAAGGGCATGGCGATTTTCATGATCTCGCTCGGTTGAATCACCACACCGATGTTCAACCAGCGACGTGCGCCCTTTTTGGTCAAGCCAAACAACGCCACCGCCACCAGCAAAGCCACACCCACGGTGTACAGCGGCACCGCAAACGCCATCAAGCGTTGCGGCGGAATTTGGGCCACCACAAACATGATGAAACCCGCAATCAACATGTTGCGACCGTGGTCAAAGAAACGCGCACCGTTGGCAAAGCCTGACGAATACATGGTCAACAGACCCGCACAGGCCAGCAAAAACACGCCAAACGCCAACGGTCCGTCAAAGCCTCGCAGCAATGGCAACAAACGCTGAAACGGACTGGGTTTATGAATCACGGTGGGCATAAGCTGGATTATCTCTTCTACCCAGCCACTGCTAGGATTTCGACCATGCCCCAAGATTTATCGCCCCTCAACACCAAGCCTTCCTGGGCCGTCACCCATCTGCTGTATTTGCACGGTTTTCGCTCTTCGCCGCAGTCCACCAAAGCGCGCCACATGGCAGCGCTCATGGCCGAGCGGTATCCGACAGTGACGTGGTGGTGCCCGCAACTGCCGCCTTCACCCAAAGCGGCGGCCGCCTTGATCGCGCAAGGCACCGCCGACTGGCCCGCGCAGACCATGGCTGTGATGGGCTCATCCTTGGGCGGTTTTTACGCCACGTGGTTAGCCACACAGCGCGGCTGCAAGGCTGTGTTGATCAACCCCGCCGTGTTCCCTGCCCGCGATTTAGCCAAGTACATCGGCGAGCAAACCGCTTGGCACAACCCCGACGAACGCTTTTACTTTGCGCCCGAGTTTGTGGACGAGTTGCGGGTGCTGGAAAGCCCTGCCTTTCAGCCCGGCCCAGACCAGCTGCTGGCCTTGATGGCCAAAGGCGACGAAGTGCTGGATTGGCGCGAAATGAGCGCACGCTACGCCAACGCTCAACAGGTGCTGCTCGAAGGTGGCGACCATGCCCTGCCCGACTTCGACACGCAACTTCCCCGGGTGCTGGCGTTTTTGGGTTTGGCGTAACTCGCAAGGAACCGCCAAGGCGATCATGGGACAATTGCACCCATGTACGCATTGTTTGAAGACGCTGGTAAATTCCAGACGGGCCGCATCCTCTCCGAAGCTGAAAGCTCGGCCCAAATCGAGCTGGAATCCGGCAAACGGGTCAAGGTCAAAGCCGCCCATATCCTGATCAAGTTTGACAAGCCCTCCCCCGCCGACTTGATGCGCGAGGCCCAAGCCGTGAGCGCCACCATTGAGCTGGACCTCGCTTGGGAGTTCGCCCCCGAAGACGAGTTTGGCTTTGCCGACTTGGCCCGCGAATACTTCAGCGCGCAAGCCACGCTGACCGAACAGACCGCTGCCTTGCTCCGCTTGTTCGACGCCCCCCACTATTTCCGCCGTGCTGGCAAAGGCCGCTTCAAAAAGGCTTCGGCCGACGTGATTCAGCAAGCCTTGGCAGGCATCGAAAAGAAGAAACAACTTCAGGCCCAAATTGAAGCTTGGGCCGCAGAACTGGCGCAAGGCACTTGCCCCGCGCCCATTCAAACCCAGCTCTACAAAATCTTGTTCCGGCCTGACAAGAACGCGCCCGAATACAAAGCCGTGGTCGACGCGGCCCGCGCCACCCAAACTGCGCCCTTGGCCTTGCTGCAACGCGCAGGCGCCATCACCTCGGCCTACCAGTTTCATTGGCAGCGTTTCTTGTTTGACAACTTCCCCAAAGGCACAGCATTTCCAGCGCTGCAAGCGCCCGCCATTGCCGACGAGTTGCCGCTGTCTACCGCGCAGGCGTACTCCATCGACGACTCGCAAACCACCGAGATTGACGATGCCCTGTCAGTCCAAGGCTTGGGCACGGGCACGGTCACACTGGGCATCCACATTGCAGCACCTGCGCTGGCTTTGAAGCCTGGCAGCCCCATCGACCAACTGGGCCGCAACCGCTTGTCCACCGTCTACATGCCGGGTTACAAAATCACCATGTTGCCCGACGAGGTGGTGCAAACCTACACGCTGCAAGAAGGGCGTGACTGCCCCGCCGTGTCGCTGTACGTCACCTTTGACGAAGCCACACTGGCCCTGCAAAGCACTACGACCCGTGTGGAGCGCGTGGCCATCGCCGCCAATTTGCGCCACGACCAGCTTGATGCCATCGTCACCGAAGCTTGGCTCAAAGACAGCAGCTTCACCCACGACGCTGGCGTGCAAGAGCCCGCCATGCCACGCGCACAACTGGCCTTCTTGTTCCGCTTGGCCCAACACCTCAAAGCGCAACGCGAAGTGGTGCGCGGCAAGCCCGAAACCTTCAACCGTCCCGACTACAACTTCCGTTTGGTCGGCAACGAAGGCGCAGAGCCCCAAGGTTTCGAGCAAGTACAAATTTCCACACGCCAACGCGGCGCGCCCCTAGACCTGATGGTGGCCGAGGCCATGATTTTGGCCAACAGCACGTGGGGCAACTGGATGGCCGAGCTCGGCGTGCCCGGCATTTACCGCAGCCAAGCCAGTTTGCTGCCCGGCGTCAAAGTGCGCATGGGCACCAAAGCGTTGCCGCACGCCGGCATTGGTGTGCCCAGCTACGCATGGAGCACCTCGCCCCTGCGCCGCTACACCGACTTGGTCAACCAATGGCAAATCATTGCCTGCGCCAAACACGGCAGCACCGCGGCTTTGGCAGCACCGTTCAAACCCAAAGATGCGGAGTTGTTCTCCATCATCTCGGCGTTTGATGGCGCTTACAGCGCTTACAACGGCTACCAAAGCGGCATGGAACGCTTTTGGACCTTGCAGTACTTGAAGCAAAACAACATCACCGAGCTCACCGCCACGGTGTTCAAGACCTTCCCAGGTCACCCGCCCATGGCGCGTGCCGACACCCTGCCCTTGGTGTTCCCCGTCATGAGTGCGGGCGACGCACCCCGCGGCGCGCGCCTACAAGTGCGCTTGAGCGACATGGACGACATCACGCTCGACATCACCGGTCATCTCTTGAACGTGCTCGAAGCAGACGACCCCATGGGCACCGATGCGAGCGAAGCCCCCGAAGAGGACGACGACAACGCTGCCGGCCCCATTGCGATTGCCGTCGATGTGAACGAGGCCCCCACCACGGAAGCATCGGGTTCGTGAAACGCGCAGCTTTGCCATTGACCTTGTCAGGCTGGACCACCTTGCAAGTGGCCTTGGCGCTCTCATTGACTTTGCACATCGCTGTGTTGACGCTGCGCATCGCCGCCCCCGATCGCTTTGAGCGAATGTTCGACAACACCACGCTCGAAGTTATTTTGGTCAACACCAGCGCCAGATCTGAAGCCCCGCCCGAGAAAGCGCAATCCTTGGCACAAACGCAGTTGGCTGGCGGCGGTGAGCTCAAGACGGGCCGTGCGGCTTCGCCTCTGGCCATGTCCGCCCAAACCACCCAAGGTGACGGCGTGAGCAATGTGCAGCGCCAAGTGGCCAACTTGAAAAAAGAGCAATCATTGCTGCTGGCCCAAGTCAAGGCCATGCTGGCCCAACTGCCGCCACCACAACCCAATAAAAGCCAAGTGGAGCGCGAAGAGGTCGAACAAAAGCGACGTCAAATGCTCAAGCTTTTGGCTGAAATTGAGCAACGCATCGAACAAGAAAATGCGCGTCCAACCAAGCACTATGTCAGTCCGGCGACCCGTGAAGTGGCCTATGCCGTTTACTACGATGCCCTCAAACGCAAAATCGAAGACCGTGGCACACGCTACTTTCCAGAACGTGATGGCCAAAAACTTTACGGCGAGCTCACCATGGTCATCACCATCGCGCCAAACGGTCGCGTGTTGAAAACTGAAATCATTCAGAGCTCGGGCCAAAGAGACTTGGACCGTCGCGCACAAGCCATCGTCACCAGCGCGGGTCCGTTTGGCGAGTTCACCGATGAGATGCGCCAAAAAGCCGACCAACTGGGCGTGATTTCTCGCTTTGTGTTTGGCAAAGACAACGCGCTGCACACGCGCGGTGAAGCCCCTATTCCATGACCAGACAACGCCCATGGCTGCGCTGGCTGCTGCTCGTTTTGGTGGCGTGGCTGGGTTTGCAGTTTTTCTTCATCGCGCGCATTGCTGTGATGGCGCGTTTGGCACCAGAGTCCACCGCCTTTGAGCGCTCTGAAGCATGGCGCATCGCCACGTCGAAAGACGCCTTCCGCTGGCGTCAAGACTGGGTGCCTTACAGCGCCATTTCTAATCATTTGAAACGCGCCGTCATTGCTTCGGAAGATGACATCTTTGCCCAACACGACGGTGTGCAATGGGAGGCGATTGAGAAAGCCTGGGCCAAAAACGCCAAGGCCGAGTTGCAGGCAAGTCGTGCGAACAAAGCACGCCCTCCTAAAGTGGTGGGCGGCTCGACCATCACGCAGCAACTTGCTAAGAATTTGTTTTTGTCTGGCGAACGTACCTTCATGCGCAAGGGCCAAGAGTTTGTACTGACCTTGATGCTGGAAGCCCTGCTGAGCAAACAACGCATTTTGGAGATTTACCTCAACCATGTGGAATGGGGCGAAGGCATTTTTGGCGCGGAAGCCGCCGCTCAGCATTACTTTGCTAAGTCAGCGGCACAACTTGCGCCCTGGGAAGCTGGGCGCTTGGCCGTGATGCTGCCGCGCCCCAAGTACTACCAAAAGTTCCCGCAGTCTGCTTACCTGGCAGGCCGCACCGAAATCATCGTGTCGCGCATGAACAGCGCGCAATTGCCCTAACCGCCATGCGCATTCTTGGCATCGACCCTGGACTTCGCACCACCGGCTTTGGCGTGGTGGAGAAGCACGGCAGCCAACTTCTTTACGTGGCCAGTGGCACCATTCGCACCAACAAAGAAGCCCAAGGCAATTTGCCAGAGCGCTTGAAGGTCTTGTTTGATGGCATCCACGAAGTGGTCGAGCGTTACAAGCCCGACTGCTCAGCGGTTGAAATTGTGTTCGTCAACGTCAACCCGCAAGCCACCTTGCTGCTGGGCCAAGCACGCGGCGCTTGTGTGACGGCCTTGGTCACGTGCGACCTGCCTGTTGCCGAATACACCGCCTTGCAAATGAAGCAAGCGGTGGCCGGACATGGCATGGCCAAAAAAGAACAGGTGCAGGAAATGGTCAAACGCTTGCTGAACCTGCCTGGCTTGCCCGGGCCCGATGCTGCGGACGCGTTGGGTCTTGCCATCACCCACGCCCACGCTGGACAGGCGATGGCGCGCTTGGCCGCAGCGACCCCCTTGGACCGCAAAACCAGCGGTATGTACCGCGCAGGTCGTAGCCGCTAAATTTTCTCGAAACTTGATTTACCAAGCAGGGGCGAGATGCGCCAAGCCCTGCGGCGCTTTGCGGGCGTCGGCAAACGTCACCACGTCATACGCGTCTGGGCGACTCAGCAACTCGCGCAAGAGCTTGTTGTTCATCGCGTGGCCGGAGCGAAACGCCACGTACGAGGCGAGCAAAGGTTTGCCAATCAAATACAAATCACCCATGGCGTCGAGAATTTTGTGTTTCACAAACTCATCGTCATAGCGCAAGCCGTCGCTGTTCAAGACCTTGTAGTCATCCATCACGATGGCGTTGTCCAAGCCTCCGCCTAAGGCCAAGCCGTTGGCACGCAGCATCTCCACATCGCGTGTGAAGCCAAAGGTGCGGGCGCGCGCAATGTCGCGGGTGTAGCTGTCGGTGTCGGTGTCAAACACCACGCTTTGACCTGTGGAGTCCACCGCGGGGTGATGAAAGTCGATCTCGAAACTGAGCTTGTAGCCATGATGCGGCTCTAAGCGGGCCCACTTCACGTTATCGCCCTCACCTTCGCGCACTTCCACCGTTTTCAACACCCGAATGAAACGCTTGGGCGCGTTTTGCTCAACGATGCCCGCGCTTTGTAACAAAAACACAAACGAAGACGCCGAGCCATCCAAGATGGGCACTTCTTCAGCGGTGATGTCGATGATGAGGTTATCAATCCCCAAGCCCGCGCACGCCGACATCAAGTGCTCAACGGTGAACACCTTGGAGCCGCCGTTGGAAATGGTCGAAGCCAAGCGCGTGTCGGTCACGGCGGTGGCGCTGATCGGAATGTCGATCGGCTGCGGCAAATCCACCCGACGGAACACGATGCCCGTGTCGGGTTGGGCAGGCCGCAGGGTCAGCTCCACGCGTTGACCGCTGTGTAAGCCGACACCCACCGCTTTGGTGAGGGATTGAAGGGTTCTTTGTTTAAGCACGGATGAATTTTAATCAATCCCCTCTTTTAGGGGATTGATCTGTTCAATCGTCGCGATCGAAATTCTTAGTCGGCTTGCTTGCGCAAGAAGGCTGGAATTTCGTAATCGTCCATACCGCCGGACGACAAAGCGTCGACCTTGGCAGCCGCTTGGGTACGGTTGGTACGCCACACGCTAGGCACGGCCATGCTGTTGTAGTCAGGCTGTGCGCGGGTGGTACCCACGCCCAAACCAGACGCCAAGCCAGACAAGCCAGCCGAAGCAGCGGCCATCAAACCTGCGGGCGATGCGTTAGGCGCTTGCGTGGTGGGGAAGCTCATGCCGTCCGTGCCTGTGCGCAAGACTTGCAACTGAGGCGCAGCGCGACGGCCACCGGCCAAGCCTGTGGCCACCACGGTCACGCGAATTTGGTCACCCAACGCTTCGTCGTAAGCAGTACCGTAAATGACGTGTGCGTCTGGTGAAGCAAACTTGCGAATCGTGTTCATGGCTTCGCGCGACTCAGACATCTTCAAGCCACCTTTGGCAGCAGTGATCAGCACCAACACGCCTTTGGCACCGGACATGTCCACGCCTTCGAGCAGCGGGCAAGCCACGGCTTGCTCAGCCGCGATGCGTGCACGGTCTGGGCCATTGGCTACCGCAGTGCCCATCATGGCTTTGCCGGTTTCGCTCATCACGGTGCGCACGTCTTCAAAGTCGACGTTCACCAAGGCTTCGACGTTGATGATCTCGGCAATACCGCCGACCGAGTTTTTCAACACGTCGTTGGCAAAAGCAAAGGCTTCGTCTTGGCTGGCGTCGTCGCCCAACACGTCCATCAACTTGTCATTCAACACCACGATCAAGGAGTCAACATTGGCTTCGAGTTCGGCCAAACCTGCTTCGGCATTGCCCATGCGGCGGTTGCCTTCAAACTCAAAAGGCTTGGTCACCACGCCCACGGTCAAGATGCCCATTTCGCGCGCCACGCGTGCCACCACAGGCGCAGCGCCTGTACCGGTGCCGCCGCCCATACCCGCGGTCACGAACAACATGTTGGTGCCTTCGAGCGCGGTGCGGATTTCATCGATCGCCGCTTCAGCCGCTTCACGGCCGCGCTCTGGCTTGCTGCCAGCGCCCAAGCCGCTGTCGCCAAGCTGGATCACTTTGTGGGCATTGCTCACGCGCAGTGCTTGTGCGTCGGTGTTCGCTGTCACGAACTCCACGCCTTGCACGCCTGAGCGAATCATGTGCTCCACGGCATTGCCGCCGCCGCCGCCCACGCCGATGACTTTGATTTGGGTGCCTGAGTTGAATGCTTCAACTTCGATCATTTCGATGCTCATGATTTTTCTCCTGTCGATCTAAAAATTTGCAGTTGCCTTGATTTCAAAAATTCTTGTGTGTCCATGCTGCACCCTCAGGACGGAGGGGCTGTTGCCGCGCAGGGTCGCCATCGTCGACCACTGAGCCGCCTCGGTGGCGGACTGCCACGCGCGAGATAAAGTTTGTGAAATGGAATCATGGTCAGAAGTTCCCCACGATCCAGTCTTTGATCCGGTCCATCGCTGACTTCACCGAACCACTCTTTTGCGAAACTTTGAAGCCGCGCAGACGCGCCATGCGTGCTTCTTCAAGCAAGCCCATAACCGTGGCCGAGCGCGGCTGCGACACCATGTCGGCCAAGGCGCTCTTGTAGTGCGGCACACCGCGGCGCACGGGCTTCAAGAAAATGTCTTCGCCCAGCTCCACCATGCCTGGCATCACCGCGCTGCCGCCCGTCAGCACAATGCCTGACGACAGCACTTCTTCGTAGCCGGACTCGCGGATGACTTGTTGCACCAACGAAAAGATCTCTTCCACACGTGGCTCAATCACGCCAGCCAACGCTTGGCGGCTGAGCATGCGCGGTGCGCGGTCACCCAAACCAGGCACTTCGACTTGCACCTCCGGGTCTGCCAACATTTGTTTGGCATAGCCCGATTCGATTTTAATTTCTTCGGCATCTTTGGTGGGCGTGCGCAAAGCCATCGCGATGTCGCTGGTGATCAAGTCACCCGCAATCGGAATCACGGCGGTGTGGCGGATCGCACCGTTGGTGAAGATCGCCACGTCGGTGGTGCCTGCGCCAATGTCGACCAACGCCACACCCAATTCGCGCTCGTCATCGGTCAACACCGACAGACTTGACGCCAAGGGATTTAGCATCAACTGGTCCACATCCAAACCGCAGCGACGCACGCACTTGATGATGTTTTCTGCCGCGCTTTGTGCGCCCGTGACGATGTGCACCTTGGCTTCCAAGCGGATGCCACTCATACCAATGGGTTCACGCACGTCTTGGCCGTCGATCACAAACTCTTGCGGCTGCACCAACAACAAACGTTGGTCGGTTGAAATGTTGATGGCTTTGGCTGTTTCCACCACGCGCGCCACATCAGGGGCAGTGACTTCTTTGTCTTTCACCGCCACCATGCCGGTGGAATTGATGCCGCGAATGTGGCTGCCGGTGATGCCCGTATAGACCCGTGTGATCTTGCAGTCGGCCATCAACTCGGCTTCTTTCAAGGCCTGCTGAATACTTTGCACCGTGGCATCGATGTTGACCACCACACCGCGCTTCAAACCGTTACTGGGCGACACACCCAAGCCAGCGAGCTTGAGCTCACCGCCTGGCAGAACTTCGGCGACCACGACCATGACCTTGGCTGTGCCAATGTCTAAGCCGACCACCAAATCTTTGTACTCTTTTGCCATAACAGCCTCGTTCTTTCTCTTCTATCGCCCAGTTCGTGCGCGTGGGGCCAACACATCTTGGGTGCTGACACCGCGCAAACGAAGCGCATAACCGTTTTCGTGCCGCAAGTCCGCCGACTCAATGGCACTGACCTTGCGGCCCAATTTTTGGGTGACTTGCACCAAGGTTTGGTTCATGACTTGCATGCGCGCCATCACCTCTTGCGTGTTGCCACGGCCCAACTCAATCACCGCATTGCGGCCCACATGCGCACGCCAACTGCCGCGTCCTGTGAGCTCTAAGCTGTCGAGTGCCAACGTCATGTTTTTGAACAACGGAGATAGCGCCAAATACATGGCCAACACTTGCTCTGACTGGCTGTCTGGCCCGCTCAAGCGTGGCAGGTTGTCATCGTCCAAATCGCCAACGTTGGCTTCAAACACTTCGCCATACGAGTTCACCAATCGCGCATCGTTGTCATCACCCCAAAACGCCACGGGTTGGTGCTCTTGCAAGGTCACGCGCAAGCGGTTCGGGAACTCGCGCTGCACTGTCGCCAAACGCACCCAAGGCACGCTCTCGAACGTGCTGCGCACGCGGTCTAAATCGGCGGTGAAAAAGTTACCCGTCATCTTGGACGTCACGTTGGCACGCAAGGTCACCGCGTTGTTGTGATCGACCTCGCCCAACACCGTGATGCCCGTCAACGCAAACGCAGGCAATCGCACCAAGGCCCACACACCGGCATACAACACACCCACGATCGCCGCCATGAACATGAGCGAAGCCGCCATGTGCATCAGACGAACGTCCAGCGGCACCACCACGGAGGTGTTGACCTCCGGGCGCGGACGCAGGTGGGTGGTGTAGCGCGTGGTCATGCGTGCACAGGGCCTTGTGGGTGATCGAGCGTGGCGCTGGCCAGCAGCGTCAGGCACAGGTCTTCATAACTGATGCCTGCGGCACGGGCCGACATAGGCACCAAGGAATGGCTGGTCATGCCGGGGGAGGTGTTCATCTCCAGCAAGAAGGGCTTGCGGTCACTGGCGCGCAACATGATGTCGGCGCGGCCCCAGCCACGGCAACCCAAGGCGCGGTAGGCCGCCACCACCAAACGCTGAATTTTGGTCTCTTCTGCTTCTGGCAAACCGCTTGGGCAGTGGTATTTCACGTCGTCGGTGAAATACTTATTTTGGTAGTCGTAAGCACCATCAGGAGCGGCAATGCGCACCACGGGCAATGCGCGTGCGTGTGGTCCGTTGCCCAAAATCGGACACGTCAACTCTTCACCGGTGATGAATTCTTCGCACAACAAATCAGGGTCGTACCGCATCGCCAAAGCGGTGGCGGTTTGAATTTGTGATGCCTCGGTCACTTTGCTCATGCCAATCGACGAGCCTTCGCGGGGTGGCTTCACGATCAAGGGCAAACCCAGCTTGGTAGGAATGGCTTGGATGTTGTCGGCCGTTTGGTCTTCGGGCGCGAGCCACACATAGCCCGGTGTCGACAAGCCGACAGCCGACCATACGCGCTTGGTCATCACTTTGTCCATGGCCATGGCCGACGCCATCACGCCAGAGCCGGTGTAGGGAATGCCCAGCAACTCCAGCGCACCTTGCACCGAACCGTCTTCACCGTAACGGCCATGCAAGGCGATGAACGCATGGGTGAAACCCTCGCGCTTGAGATCGTCCAAACTGCGTTCGGCCGGATCAAACGCCAACGCGTTCACGCCTTTAGACTGTAGTGCCTTGAGCACGCCCGTGCCCGACATGATCGACACGTCGCGTTCAGCCGACATGCCGCCCATCAGCACCGCGACCTTGGCGCTTTGAATGTTGAAAGTAGAGGTGACGCTCATGGCTTAGCTTTTCACAGTGGTGTTGCGTTGCTCGACCAGCGCCAGCACTTGGGCGGGGACTTGACCGATCGAGCCTGCGCCCATGCACATCACCACATCGTCGGCTTGGGCGTGGTCGGCAATGACTTGGGCCATGTTTTGAATGTCATCCACGAAGACCAAGGCTTCGTGGCCCGCCATGCGCATGGCACGCGACAGGGCGCGGCCATCGGCAGCGGGAATCGGGGTTTCGCCGGCGGCGTAAATTTCGGACAACCACAGCACATCGGCGCGGCCCATGACTTGCACGAAGTCTTCGAAGCAGTCACGGGTGCGGGTGTAACGGTGCGGCTGAAACGCCAGCACCAAGCGACGGCCCGGAAATGCACCGCGTGCGGCGGCCAGAGTGGCCGCAACTTCAACGGGGTGGTGACCGTAGTCTTCGATGAGTGTGAACTCACCACCGGTTTTCGCGGCCACATCGCCATGACGCTGGAAGCGTCGACCCACACCTTTGAATTCAGCCAGGGCTTTTTGTACCGCTTCGTCTGGCACGTTCAGCTCCACCGCAATCGCGATGGCGGCCAAGGCATTGAGCACGTTGTGCTCGCCCGCCAAGTTCAGAGTGATGTCCAAGTCGGGCAGCGTGATGCCATTGCGACGCTGCACCGTGAAGCACATGCGACCGTTGTCGGCCCGCACATTCACACCGCGCACTTGCGCTTGGTCGTTGAAGCCGTAGCTGGTGATGGGGCGTGACACATCCGACAAGATGCTGCGCACAGCCGCATCGTCGGTACACAAAATGGCAGCGCCATAAAACGGCATGCGGTGCAAGAACTCCACAAACGCGGCCTTTAACCGGTTGAAGTCATGGCCATACGTGTCCATGTGGTCGGCATCGATGTTGGTCACCACGGCCATCACAGGCAGCAGGTTCAAGAAAGACGCATCGGACTCATCGGCTTCGACCACGATGTAGTCGCCCGAGCCTAATTTGGCGTTCGCGCCCGCGCTGGTCAGTTTGCCGCCAATCACAAATGTGGGGTCTAGACCGGCTTCGGCCAGCACGCTGGCGACCAAGCTGGTGGTGGTAGTTTTGCCGTGCGTGCCCGCGATGGCCACACCGGTTTTGAGACGCATCAATTCAGCCAACATCACGGCGCGTGGCACCACAGGCACGAGCTTGGCGTGTGCCGCCACCACTTCGGGGTTGCTGGCTTGCACGGCGGTCGAGGTGACCACCGCATCGGCACCCACGATGTTGGCTGCGTCGTGACCCACATAGGTCTGAATGCCCAAACTGTGCAAGCGCTTCAAGGCAACGCTATCGGACAAGTCAGAGCCAGAAATGACATAGCCCAAATTCAGCAGCACCTCGGCAATGCCGCTCATGCCCGCACCACCGATGCCGACGAAATGGATGTGACGAATGGCGTGTTTCATGCCTTCTCCCCTTGGGCTGCCAAGGTTTCACAGGCAGCGACCACCGCTTGTGCGGCGTCAATTTTTCTCATCGCGTAGGCTTTCTCTGCGCAGGCTTGCAGCGTGCGGCGTGTCATGAATTGCAATCGGTTGGCCAAGTCTTGGGCGTTCAACTCGGCTTGTGGAATCAACCAACCCCCGCCAGCTTCCACCAAGAAACGAGCGTTGGTGGTTTGGTGGTCGTCCACGGCATGGGGGAACGGCACATAAATAGCAGCCACGCCCACTGCCGCCAATTCGGTGACGGTGCTGGCACCCGCGCGGGCGATGACGATGTCGGCCTCGGCGAAGGCTTGGGCCGTGTCGTCAATGAACGGCGTGAGTTCGGCCTGCACGCCGGCTTGCGCATATGCAGCTTGCAAGGCATCAATTTGTTTGGCGCCACTCTGATGCAAGACCGTGGGACGTTGCGCCACAGGAATCAAGGTCAAGGCTTGCGGCACGAGAGTGTTCAAGGCTTGCGCACCCAAACTGCCGCCGACCACCAACACGCGTAAGGGGCCGCTGCGGTTGGCAAAGCGCTCAGCCGGTGTGGCTTGTGTAACGAAACCCTCACGCAAAGGGTTGCCCACCCATTCGGCCTTGGGCATCACGCTCGGGAAGGCGGTGAACACGCGGTTGGCGACTTTGGCCAGCACTTTGTTGGCCATGCCCGCCACTGAGTTTTGTTCGTGCAACACCAAGGGCTTGCCCATCAACACCGCCATCAAACCCGCTGGAAAACTGATGTAACCGCCCAAGCCCACCACCGCATCGGGTTTCACGCGACGCACCACTTGCAGGCTTTGCCAGAACGCGCGCAGGAGCTTGAAGGGCAACAGCGCCAAAGTCTTCAAGCCCTTGCCGCGCACACCACCAAACTGCACGGTTTCTAAGGCAATGCCTTGCGCAGGAACCAAATGGCTTTCCATACTGGGGGCTGGTGCGCCCACCCAATGCACGTTCCAGCCGCGTTCGCGCATGAGCGCAGCCACAGCCAAGCCTGGGAAGATGTGGCCACCTGTGCCGCCCGCCATGATCAACGCGGTGCGTTTGGGCTTGGATGCGTTTGCACTCATAACCGCCCTCCATGCATGACCACACGGTTTTCATAGTCCACACGCAGCACCACCGCAATCGCGATGAGGTTGAGCAAGATGGCAGAGCCGCCGTAACTCATCAAAGGCAGGGTTAGCCCTTTGGTGGGTAAAGCGCCCAAGTTCACACCCATGTTGATGAACGATTGAAAGCCCATCCAAATGCCCACGCCTTGCGCGACCAAACCCGCGAACACACGGTCCATGGCAATGGCTTGACGTCCGATGTACATGATGCGACGGGTCAGCCACATGAACATGCCAATCACCAACACGACACCCACGAAACCAAACTCTTCACCAATCACGGCCAACAAAAAGTCGGTGTGTGCTTCAGGCAACCAATGGAGTTTCTCAACGCTGCCACCCAAACCCACGCCAAATATCTCGCCACGACCGATGGCGATCAGGGAGTGCGACAACTGGTAGCCCTTGCCCAACGCATGCTCCATGCTCCAAGGGTCGAGGTACGCAAAAATGCGCTCGCGACGCCAAGGCGACGACGCGATGATCAAACCAAACACCCCAATCAGCGCTGTGGCGATCAAGAAGAACATGCGGGCGTTGACACCGCCTAAGAACAAGATGCCCATGGCAATCACGGCGATCACCATGAACGCACCCATGTCGGGCTCAGACAACAACAGCAAGCCCACGATGGACACCGCAGCGCCCATGGGCGTGACCGCGGCGAAGAACTTTTCTTTCACGTCCATCTTGCGCACCATGTAATTGGCGGCGTAGAGCAACACGCCCCACTTGGCCAACTCAGAGGGCTGGAAGTTCATAAAGCCCAAGCCAATCCAACGGCGTGCACCATTGACCGATTTACCAATGAAGGGCATCAGCACGGCAATCAACAAGACGATGGACACCACAAACACCCAGGGGGCCACGCGCTCCCACGTGTTCAGCGGTATTTGAAAGGCAAACAGCGCGGCCACAAAGGCTACGAATAGCGACATGGCGTGACGCATCAAAAAGTGTGTGGGCGTGTAACCCGCGCCCATGCGTGGGTTGTCGGGAATGGCGATGGACGCCGAATACACCATCACCAAGCCGAACATCAGCAACGCAAAGGTGACCCACACCAGGGGTTGATCAAACCCCTTCACATGCACAGGCGAAGCGGTTGTGTGTGTGAACTCAGTGCCCTGCACACGCACTGGCAACACATCGATGCCCGACTCGGGCTGATCGGCACCCCACAGGCGACTCACGCGCTGTCCAACAGCACGCAAAAACTGCGGCACAACGTTGACGTGGCGCAGCACGGTCATACGCCAACTCCTTGCGTGCCATCCAACGCCAGTCCGGCTTCGTCGGCCAAGGCTTGAACGGCGCTCACAAACACCTCGGCGCGATGGGCGTAGTTGCGGAACATGTCGAGGCTCGCGCAGGCGGGTGAGAGCAACACGGCGTCACGCGCTTGAGCCATGCGGCTGGCTTGCACAACAGCGTCTGGCAAAGTTGCCGCATCGACCAAAGGCACGCCGCAGTCTTGCAACACCTCACGCAGTTCAGGGGCATCGCGCCCGATCAGCACCACGCCGCGTGCGTAGTGTGTGATGGGCGCTTGCAGTGGTGAGAAGTCTTGCCCCTTGCCATCGCCGCCCAAGATCACCACCAAACGGCGGTCCACACCCAAGCCTTGGAGCGCAGCCACGGTGGCGCCCACGTTGGTGCCTTTGCTGTCGTCAAAATACTCAACGTCGTTCAACACCGTGACTGACTCGACACGGTGAGGCTCACCGCGATATTCACGCAGGCCAAACAACATCGGTGCCAAGCTGGCTTGGGTGCTGCCTGCTAAGGCGAGTGCCGCCAGAGCGTTGAGCGCGTTATGACGGCCGCGAATGCGCAACGCATCGGCGGGCATCAAACGTTGAATGTGAATTTCTTCTGCATCGTCTTTGCGACGGCGACGCGTTTCGTCGGCTTCTAAGGCGCGCACCAGCCAGGTCATGCCGTTGACCGTTTCAATGCCGTAGTCACCAGGGCGTTGGGGCAAGTCGCCGCCAAAGGTGACATGTGCACGCACTTGGGGTTTTTGCAACTTCACGCGCACGGGTTCGGGCAGCATGTTCATCACGCCCAAATCTTCGCGGTTAAGGACCAACAAACCGTGTTGGCCAAAAATGCGGGCTTTCGCAGCGCCATAAGCACGCATATCGCCATGCCAATCTAGATGGTCTTGTGTGAGGTTGAGCACCGCACCGGCAGTCGGCTCAAAGTTGGTGACGCCGTCCAACTGAAAACTGGACAACTCCAACACCCAGACTTGCGGCAAATAAGGGTGATCGACCGGCGGTGGAGGTGGCGGCACGAGCTGTGGCAAATCGACTTCGAAGGGCGTCTCTGCGGCAGCTTCTTCGGTGCTGGGCTGCGCTGTGTCACCTTCACCAACCGTGACTTCACCGGCGTCTGTGGCATTGGCGTCTAGGGCGTCGACAGTTTCTGTGATGTCAGAACTGGCGACAGCTTCGCCCTCGGAGGGTTCCGTGTGCTGCGTTAGCGTCATGCTGAGTTGTGCGTGATCGGCAGCGGCCAATGCAGCGTCCACACTGGCTTGGAGTCTGGCCTCGGCCAACACACTGGCCGCTTGCGCAGTTGCCAATGCCTCTTGCACTTTGGCCTCTTCGGCCTGTGCGGCTTCCAGTTCGTCTTGCTCCGCCTTGGCTTTTTCAGCGGCCTCGGCCTCTTGAACAGCGGCGACGTCCAACGCTTGCGACAAAGTGTCCAGCAAGGTGGGGCCGATGTTGCCCGCGATGGCCACGCGCAAACCGGCACGCTCTAACAACTGGCCCGTCAAAGACGTGACCGTGGTTTTACCGTTGGTACCCGTGATGGCCAGCACTTTGGGATGGTAAGCCGCACTGCCCTGCAAATCGCTGAGGGCTTGGGCAAACAAGGTGAGCTCCGTGCCGATCCACAAGCCAGCTGCCTGAGCCGCTTGCCAAACCGAGGCCACCGACTCTGGGGACAAACCCGGGCTCTTGAACACGGCACGAATGCCATGACCGTCGTCGGAACCCTGCAACAACGCGGCATCAAATGCACCATGCACGAACGTCACCTGCGGCAACTCGCTGCGCAAGGCGGCCAGATGCGGCGGCTCCGCACGCGTGTCGACCACTTGCACTTGCGCCCCGCAACGCACGCACCAACGCGCCATCGCCAGGCCGGAATCACCCAAGCCCAGAATCAGCACCGATTGGTTGAGAAGTTGCTGCATCGTCTTATCTCAGCTTCAAGGTCGACAAACCCACCAAGCACAGCAGCATGGTGATGATCCAAAAACGCACGGTGACTTGGGTTTCTTTCCAGCCGCTTTTCTCGAAGTGGTGGTGCAAGGGCGCCATTTTCAAAATGCGACGGCCTTGGCCATACTTTTTCTTGGTGTATTTGAAGTACGTGACTTGCAGCATGACCGACAGGGCTTCCACCACAAAGATGCCGCCCATGATGGCCAGCACAATTTCTTGACGCACGATCACCGCAATCGTGCCGAGCGCACCGCCCAAAGCCAACGCGCCCACATCTCCCATGAACACTT
>CANBRM010000023.1 GCA_947371915.1 Comamonadaceae bacterium
AACGCCTTGGCGGGCAAGCCGCTGCCGATTTATGGCGACGGCCAACAAGTGCGCGACTGGCTGTATGTGCAAGACCACTGCCGAGCCATTGCACGCGTCCTCGAAGCGGGCAAGCTGGGCGAGACCTACAACATCGGTGGCTGGAACGAAAAGCCCAACCTCGAGGTGGTCCACACCCTGTGCCGCGTGCTTGATGAGCTGCAGCCCCGCGCAGACGGCAAGCGCTATGCCGAGCAAATCACCTACGTCAAAGATCGCCCCGGCCACGACCGCCGCTACGCCATTGACGCTCGCAAGATTGAGCGTGAACTGGGCTGGAAGCCCGAAGAAACCTTCGAGACCGGCATTCGCAAAACCGTGCAGTGGTATTTGGCCAACCAAGCTTGGGTGGAGGGCGTGACCAGCGGTGCTTATCGCCAATGGGTGGGTAAGCAATACGGCGCTTGATATGACTTTAAGTGACACAAATTATCGATTTTGTGTTACCTTAAGTCATGCCTAAATCTTCAGACCACAACGATTTCTTGCCGCCACCGGCTGCGCAGGCGGTCGTCGCGCTCGGTCAAAGTTTGGCCTTGGCACGCCAGCGACGCAAAGAGTCGCTGCGCAGTTGGGCGCAGCGCATGGGCGTGGCGGTGCGCACTTTGCAGCGCATGGAAAAAGGCGACCCAGGCGTAGGCATGGGGGTCTATGCCTTGGCCATTTGGTTGGCAGGGCGCTCACAAGCGTTGGCCGATGTGGCGCTGCCCGAGTTCGACATGGTGGCGCTGGACGCCGAAGTTCAAGCTGCACAAAAACGCGGTCGCCGCTCTGCCCCATGAGCGCTATTGCATTGCCCGAAATTTTGTTCCTTTGGTGGTTGGGGCAACCCAGCTCACCTCGGCTTGTGGGCACATTGCGGTGGGTGCGTCGGGCGCAACAGCAGCAGGCTGGCGTGTCGTTGCGCTACAGCGCCGAGTGGCTGGCAACGGGGTTTGCATTGAGTGAAGACCTGCCGTTGAGAGATGCCGAGTACATGCCTGCCGAATCGGATGCCGCCGCAGGTGCAGTGGACGATGCCCGCCCAGACCGCTGGGGCGAACGCGTGATTCGTTTGCTCATCAAGCCACAGCGCTTATCGACCTTGGACTATTTGTTCTTTGCAGGCGATGACCGTTTTGGTGGTTTGGGTGTCTCGACTTCCGAGGCTGTCTACGCGCCCTACCAACACGGAGCATTGCCGCAGTTTGCCGATGTACAGCAGGTGCACGACTTGGTGCGCCGTGTCGAAGCGGGTGAGATGCTGGCCGAACCGCTGCACCATTGGGTGGCCCCAGGCGCGACGCTGGGCGGCGCGAAACCCAAAGCCTTGTTGGCGATGGATGGCGCGCAATGGGTGCTCAAATTTGCCGAAGCGGGTGAGGTGTGCGACAGCGGCTTGGTCGAGCACGCCTGTATGACGTTGGCCGCACACGCAGGTATTGATGTGTGTGAAACGCGACCCATCGCCTACCAACACGGCTCCACCATTCGGCATGCCGTGGCCGTTCGACGCTTTGATCGTGTGGTGGACCAGCGTTTGCACGCTGTCTCTGCACATGTGGCGCTGCGTGCGGCGGGTGTTGACTATGGCTACCCCGAGTTGGCTTTGTTGCTGCGCAGACGCGGCAACGCAGCGCACATTCACGCCAACGGCGAGCAGGTGTTTCGCCGCATGGTTTTCAACATCGTGATGGACAACACCGACGACCATGAAAAAAACCATGCGCTGCTGTGTGTGAACAACGTGAGCAACTCCTATAGCTTGGCCCCCGCGTTTGATGTGTTGCCTGCAGCGCAAGCACTGGGTTATCAGTCCATGCGTGTGGGGCAGGTGGGTGCAGCTTCTACGTTGGAAAATGCTATTTCTGAGCACAAATCTTTCGGCATGACGCTGGCGCGAGCCAAAGAAGTGATGGCGGAGGTGGTGGGGGTTGCTCATGCATGGCAAGTGCACTTCGCGAAGGCGGGTGTGTCTGCGCAAGATGTGGCTGTCTTGGCGCAAGCGATTGACCGACCTTTTTTACAAAGCCAACGCATGGCTTGGTTATGAACTTAATTTGATGACATCTTCTGCACAACGTCTTTTGTTAATAGGTGCCAACGGCCAGTTGGGCCACCAGCTCGCCGTGCAGTTGCAACAGTTGGGCGAAGTCAAAGCACTCACGCGTGCCGAGGCTGACTTGGCTAACCCTGCAGCTTTGCGCGTAGCGTTGACCGAGCTTGCCCAAACTTTTCACCCCACGGTGATCGTCAATGCCGCGGCCTACACGGCTGTCGACAAAGCACAAACCGAAACTGAGTTGGCGCAAGCGGTGAATGCCGAGTCGCCCGCTGTGTTGGCAGAGTTAGCAAAAGTGTGGAACGCCACGCTGGTGCATTACTCCACCGACTACGTGTTTGACGGCTCGGGCACGCAGCCTTGGAAAGAGAGCGACACCACACATCCGTTGTCGGTGTACGGCCAAAGCAAGCGCGATGGCGAGTTGGCCATTGCCGCTCATTGCCCTAAGCATTTGATTTTGCGCACCAGTTGGGTGGTGGGTGCCCACGGCGGCAACTTCTTAAAAACCATGCTGCGTTTGGCTGCCGAGCGCGATGCCTTGCGCGTGGTGGCTGACCAAATTGGCGCACCCACCAGCACCGCCTTGCTGGCGGATGTGACGGTGCAGCTGTTGCAGGCCATGCGCACCGCCGCCGACAACGATGCACGTTGGGGTGTTTATCACTTGGCGGCAGCCGGCGAAGTGTCGTGGCATGGCTATGCGCAGCACGTCATTGCAGGTGCTTTGCAGCGAGGCGCATACCTCAAGGCCAAGCCCGAGGCGGTCAGCCCTATTACTACCGCCGAATACCCTGTGCCAGCGCCGCGCCCCCTCAATTCACGTTTGAACACGCACAAATTGCAAACCACATTTGCGCTCACCCTGCCTGCTTGGCAAGTGGGGGTGGACGCCATCCTCGATCACATCATTTCTGGAAAATCATCATGACCAAACAACGCAAAGGCATCATCTTGGCCGGTGGCTCGGGCACGCGGCTTTACCCCGTCACACAAGCGGTGAGCAAACAGCTCATGCCCGTGTACGACAAGCCCATGATTTATTACCCCCTCACCACGCTCATGCTCAGCGGCATTCGCGAGGTGTTGATCATCTCTACCCCGCAAGACACACCGCGTTTTACCGAGCTGTTGGGTGACGGCAGCCAATGGGGCATGCACATTGAATACGCGGTGCAGTCCAGCCCCGATGGCTTGGCACAAGCTTTCATCATTGGTAAAAACTTTGTGGCCGACCACCCGAGTGCTTTGGTGTTGGGCGACAACATTTTTTACGGCCACGACTTGGTCAAGCAACTTAACAACGCGAACCAACGCCCCAGCGGCGCTAGCGTGTTTGCCTACCATGTGCACGACCCCGAGCGCTATGGTGTGGTGGAGTTTGACGACCAGTTCCGCGCCTTGAGCATCGAAGAAAAGCCCAAAGCCCCCAAGAGCAACTACGCCGTGACGGGGTTGTATTTTTACGATGAGCAGGTGTGCGATATTGCCGCTGCCGTGAAGCCATCGCACCGAGGCGAGCTAGAAATTACCGACGTCAACAAGCGCTATTTAGAGCTAAACCAACTGAGCGTCGAGATCATGGGCCGTGGCTATGCGTGGCTGGACACCGGCACACACGACAGCTTGCTAGAAGCTGCAAGTTTCATTGGTACCTTGCAAAAACGCCAAGGCCTGATGGTGGCATGCCCAGAAGAAATTGCGTTTCACCAAAAGTGGATCGATGCTGCCATGCTGCAAAAGCTGGCGGCGCCGTTGGCCAAAAACGGGTACGGCCAATACCTGTTGAACTTGCTGAAATAAGCCATGCCTTACCAAGTGACCCCCACGCCCATTGAGGGTGTGTTGATTTTGGAGCCCAAGGTGTTTGGCGACGCGCGCGGTTTCTTTTTTGAAAGCTTCAACGCCCGCGACTTTGAGCAAGCCACGGGCCTACAACGCAGCTTCGTGCAAGACAACCACAGCAAATCGGCCAAAGGCGTGCTGCGCGGCATGCATTACCAAGCGCAAAACCCGCAAGGCAAATTGGTGCGCGTCACGCAAGGCGCGGTGTTTGATGCGGTGGTCGACATTCGCCCTGGTTCCAAAACTTATGGCCAGTGGTTTGGCTTAGAGCTGTCGGCCGAAAACAAAAAACAACTCTGGATTCCCGAGGGTTTGGCCCATGGCTTTTTGGTGACCAGCGAGAGTGCTGAGTTTTTGTACAAAACCACCGACTACTACAACCCCGCCTTTGAGCGCAGCTTGTTGTGGAACGACGCAGATGTTGGTATTGAATGGCCTTTGCATTTGTTGGATGCTGGGCCTTTGTTGGCGGCCAAAGATGCCAGCGCTTTGACTTTGGAACAAACATCACAACAAGCTTAAACAGGGGCTATGCGCATGATTTAAGTGGATGAGCGCAACCCCGCCATCCACGCAGTCAGCCCCACTAGTCCTAAGCTGCTGACCGCAGCAAAAACCATCATGTGCGCTGATGCATCTATGGGAATAGACAGAGCCAGCGGGCACAGTAACACCACCGCTTGCAGCAGCGCCAACCCCATACAAGCCCACGAGTAACGCGCCGCTGCATGGGTTTGAAAAGGTCGATGACTGAAGGCCGCCGACAAACAGGCGCTGCCTTGCCACAGCACCAACGGCAGGATGTAGACCCACACACCTTCCCAGCGCGGGTCTAACCATTGCCAGTTCAAAGCGAGCGCACACACACCACCCAATACAACAACCGCACTGAAGGCCGTGAGTCCTAGCCAAACGGCGGCTTTGTGATGGCGTTGCCTCGTTGTCGACAGCAAGTTTTTAGATGGGGCGCTTGCATGGGTTTCTATGTCTAGCTTTTCATGTGCCCCTTGCGCCAACACCACTTGCGCCCACGCCATGTGCACCACGGCGGGCACAAAACCCAGCACGCGCAGCAAGGCCGTCATCCACCCTGTTTCTTGTGCGCCGTAGAGGCGTTGCCAAACCACAACCAAGGCGGTGGCCAGCAACGCGTCGGCCAAGGTGTGGGCCATGCGCAATGTGGCGCTGCGGGTGTCAGATTGCTGACGTGAGGTTGAGTCAGGCGCTTGGCAAAGCACAGGCACCAACCAAGCCGAGCCCACGGCGTAGCCCAAGATGGCGGCGATGACCAAGACGGGTATATCACGCAGGTTCGTTGTCAGCGCAAACAACGCAGCTGTCAACGGCGGCAACACGCGCACTGCCGCTTGCTGCCAAGCGCCGCCCGCGCGCAAGCTGTAGCTCTGCGAGAGCAAATTGCCCATCTGAAAAAACGCGAGCAGCAGCACCCATAGCAACGAGGGCCACAGGTTGAAGTGGCTCAGCCACAAGGCCAAGGCGGCAAAGGGCAACAGCAGCAAGCCACGTCGTACGCTGCTTTGCCATGCGAGTCGCAGCGCTTGGTCAGCGGGCGTGTGGGCGTTGGCCAGCAAGCTCAAGGGCGCTTGAGCCAGAGCCAAAGTCATCCAGAAAAAACCAATTTGGCTGAGTACCGAAAACTCGCCCACCTCTTCCGGCGTGAAGAGCCGCAGCATCAACAGCGCAAACGCGATTTGAGTGCCAAAAGCCACCAAGCTGGACAGCGCCACAGTGTGGCTGGCGCGGGGGAGTTTGAGCCAGCTCATGAGGCGTTGATGTGCAGTTTTTTCCAAAGCGGCAAGTGGCGCAGCAAGGTGGGCCAAGCCAGTGTCTGCACGTCGGGCACGCGGAACGGAAAGGCGTCTAGCGCACCACCAAAGCTCAGCTCCCAAGTGTCTGGCGCGTCGTTGAGCAGATAAAAATTACCCTCAAAATGCGTGGCAAAGAAGCGCACCCACGCGTAGTCGTTGCTGACCACGGGCAGGCCCACGGCGCAGTACTCCAAGAGTTTGGTCGAGGTTTGTTGGTGGTACGGGGCCACGTTGCTGACCAAGTTCAGGCCGATGCGTGCGCGCAGCAAATGGCGGGGCACTTCGGCGTGCGGTACGCGGCCTGTGTAGCTGACAGATGGGGGCAGTTGTGTGCGCACGTGGTCGGGGACATCACCGACCAGCAGCAGCGTGCGGCCCGCGTCGTGAATGCTTTGCAGCAAAGGCAAGAAGGGCGCGAGGCGGCCCATTTCGCCGAGGTAGACCAAGTCAAATTCGGGGGCGTCGGGCAGGCCGTGTTTGTGGCCGAGCGCTTGTTCTTGAGTTTGCTTTTGCGCTTGAATTTGCCCAGCGTCTAAAAAATACTGCGCCACACCCATGTCACGCAAATTGCTGGGCACGTCGTCGGCAAAGCCAAGGCGTTCACGCACCCACGCGTTTTGAAACAGCCGAAAGTCGGGGCGGGGCTGGGTCCAGTGTTTGACTTGGTCTTTCAGCCACGCATAGGGCGGCACCGAGGCCGAGGCGTATTCGTGAATTTGAAAGGCATCGCGCAAGCGGCGCGCTTCTGAGTGGGGCACGCGTCCGCAGATCCACCACACCACGTGCGCGTTGTCGGGCACGGTGGCGCTGGTGTCGTGGATGCGCGCTTCATGGCCGTAGGCGGTGATGAACTGTTCGTACGCGTCTAGCTCGGGCAAATACGAGGGGCCATTGCGCACGAAGTGCACGCGCACCAAGGGCTTTTTGTCGGCAGTCTTTAAGGCTTCAAGCTCTTTCAACATATGCGCAGCACCTGTTGCCAGTTGCGGACAAAGTCGGCCAGCGAGTGACGCGCCACGATGCGGGCCATGTCCGCTTGCACCTGTTCGGGCGGCAGGCTGAGCACGGTCATCACCGTTTCGGCCAGCGCCACAGGGGTGTCGCCACGGGCCAAGAGGTAGGGGGCGTCGCGGTCGAACAGCTCGCGCATGGCAGGGATGGGCAAGGCCACGCAGGGCACGCCGCAGGCGAGCGACTCTAAGGCGGTCATGGGGCAACCTTCGTAGCGTGAGGGCAGCAACGTCATCTGCCAAGGCTGGTACAGACTGGCGCCGCTGGGGTGTTTGCCCAAGAAGTGCACGCGGCCTTGGTAAAGCAAGTCCATGCCGTCGTGCACGAGTTTGCGGTGCAAGGGGCCTTCGCCCACCACACCGAGTTGGGCGTGATGTGGCAAAAAGCGCAAGGTTTCTAGCAAAAAGCCGGGCTGCTTTTCTTCCGACAAACGGCCCACATAGCCCAGCAGCAAGGGCGCTAAGCCTTCGCCGCCGTGGCCTGCATGCACATGCAGTGGCTGGCCGGGGGGCAAGTTGCCCAAACCGTTGGGCACCACGGTGCAGCGTTGTTGGCCGCCGAGTTGTTTGACAAACCCCATCAGCGAATCTTGGGTGGTGCGCGACACACACACAAAGTGGCTGACTTGTTTGTAGAGCAGCTTGAGCCAGAGTTTTTTGAGCGTCGAGGCCCGCGCAGTGTGCAGCACATCTTGCAGCGGGCCGTGCACCCAGCTGACCAGCGGTTTGCCGGTGATGGCTTTGATTGCAGCACCGGCGTAAGTGGGGCCAAAGTTGTGCGTGGCCACGAGGACGTCGTGCTCTTTGGCGGCTTGCACCAAGGTGCCCCACGCGGTTTGCCGCCAAGGCAATCCAGTGACTTGCCAGCCTTGTGCGCTCAGGCCCTCGGCCAAGGTGCGCGATATGGTTTGCACGCCGCCCCAAGAAGGTTCCTCTAGCAGCAGGATACGACGGGCATTCATGGCTGTGGCGATGATGGCAGGGGCTTCAAGAGGGGCGCGTGTAGGCTTTGCAAGCTCAGCCTCACCGAGCGCCAAACCCCGTGCAAATGGTCTTGACGGTTTTGGCCGCGATCAGCAGGTCTAACGCCAACGAATAGTGGGCCACGTAGTACAGGTCGTAGCTGAGTTTGAGGCGGGTGCTGTCGGTGCTGTCGGCATAGCCTTGTTGCACTTGGGCCCAGCCGGTGAGGCCGGGGCGCACGAGGTGGCGGTAGGGGTAGCTGGGGATGGTGGTGGCAAATTCGCGCACAAAGGGCGCTTGTTCGGGACGTGGGCCAATCAGGCTCATGTGGCCGCGCAGCACGTTCCAGAGTTGGGGCAACTCGTCCAAGCGGGTGCGTCGCAAAAAGTGGCCCACTCGGGTGATACGCGGGTCGTCGGCTTGTGCAAAGTGCACGCCCGGTGCTTGCAGGCCATGCACCATGCTGCGGAATTTCCACAGCCTGAACAGCTGGCCGTTGCGGCCCACGCGTTGCTGAGAAAAAAGCGCGGGTCCTTTGGAGTCGAAGCGAACTGCTGCTGCGACAAGCAAGGACAAGGGCAACCAAATGGGCGTCAATGTCACCAAGGCGGCCAAGTCGAGCAGGCGCTTGACGCGGTCGTAGCCGGGGTCGTTGTCGATCTCCCACAGGCTGTCGGCGGCGGTGGGCAGCATCTTGCGGCCACTCATGAGTTCGGCCACGGCTTCAACGCTGTACAGGCGCAGGTGCTGCATCTTGAGTTGGCCCAGTAGCTGCGTGCGCTCAGGCGTGGCAGGCACATGGCGGTCGAGCACCAAACCATCGCAGGCGGGCAGGGCGGTGTCGGCGAGGGGGCTCCAGTGCTGCAAATCGACGGCACGTGGGTCCAGCGCTTGAGGGTGCAGGCAAGCGGCCAACTGAGCGGGCACGCTGGCGTCCAAATGGACCAAGCGCAAGACGCGGTGTTTGACCAAGCGGCGGTAGCCCAACCATAGCCACAAGGTGGTGGCCACATAAGCCCACAACACGGCGGCGCGTGAGTACGGCTGTTGCAGCAAAGCAAAGCCCAATGGCGTGAACACAAAGGGGGCCACGGTGGCCACCCACAGCACGCCACCGCGCTCTGCCACGGGCAGGTGCGAGGCGCGCATGAGCAAGTGGCTGGCCACGATGTAGGGCAGCACGCACCACCACAGCGTGTCGCCAAATTGGTAGGTCATCACGCCGGCGTCTTGCAGCCATTGCGCAGCGAACAGGCTGGGGGGCAGCATCCACGCGCCCCACAGCGTCCAGCTTTGCAAGGCGTCGCGGCGGCGTACCGAGGCCGACACCAAGGCCGAGCCCACGGCGTTGTCGTCGGTGTGGGGGCGCGAGGTGGCGGCGTCGTCGCGCAGGCATTGCTGGTAGACGTCCATCACTTGTTCAGCCATGTGCTCGACGGCAAAGTTGCCTTCGAAACACTGTTGCGCGGCGCGGCCTAAGCGTTTGCGCAAATAGGGCTCGCGCACCAAGCGCATGAGTTGTTCCGCCACGGCCTCGGGTGTGTTGGCGACCAGCAGGCCTTCTTGGCCGGGGATGAGTTGTTCGCGAATGCCGGGCAAGTCGGTGGCCAAAATGCCTAGGCCTGCACGCATGGCTTCGAGCACGGTGATGGGCATGCCTTCGTGGTCGGACAGCAGCACAAACACGTCGTGCGCGGCGAGCTGTTCGCTCACGTTGTTCACGTCGCCCAGCCACGTGACTTCTTGCAAGTTGAGTTCTTGGGCTAACGCCTCGTGCGCAGCGCGCAAGGGGCCATCACCCGCCAAGCTGATGGGTAATTCGTAGCCCAAGGTGTTGCGCACTTGGGCCAAGGCGCGCAGCAGCACGTCGTGGCGTTTGGGCGCTTTCATGCGCGCCACCATGATCAAGCGGGGCTTGGTGGTGTGCACGCTGACGGGGGCGTCGGTGTCTGATGCCTCAGCCGCTTCGATCTGAACCAAAGGCGCTGGCAATTTGGCAATGCCGTTGGGAATGACGTGCACCCGCTCTTGTGCAATGGGCAGTTGGTAGGCCAGCTCGCGCTCGTGTTTGGAGACACAAATCATGTGCGTGGTCGAGCCCGACAAGGCGCGTTCGGCCAGCGACGCCATTTGGCGACGCAGCCACGGAATTTCGGGTTTGAAGCCAAAGCCGTGCACGGTGTAGACCACAGGGCGTGCCGTGCGTTGGCAGGCCAAGCGTGCCGCCAAGCCTGCGATGGCACTGTGGGCATGGATCAAATCGGGTGGGGTGGCGGCGATCAGCGCGGTCAATTGTTGGATGGCAGGCCACAAGCGCCACGGGTTGAGCGACTCCACCATCTCAGGCATGGGGCACACCGTCACGCCCAAGGCGCGCAGTTGTTGGCCCAACACGGAGGCTTCTTCGGGGCCACCAATCACCACGGTGAAGTTAATGCGCGATTGCAGCGCCTCGCACAAAGCCAGCACATGCGATTGCGCACCGCCCGCTTCGCCTTTGGTGATGACCAGCATCACATGCGGTTTGGCAGTGTTGTCTTGTTGCGCCGATTCCGCAGCAGCTTTGGCCCACGGGTTTTGGCGTTTGGGTGGTGTGGGCACCAAGTTGGCCAGTTGCAAGGTGGCTTCGACGTCCACGCTGGGCATGGGGGCTGGCACGGGGGCGGCCGCTGGTTGCAAAGCTTCTTCTGCAAGGGGGCTGTCTGGTGCATCTGGGAATGTGCTTGGCGCTGTTGAATCGGACGGGGTTTGCGTCGGCAATGCGGCTTGCAATGCTTCTGCTGCCGCACTGGGCGTTTCGACGGGCACATCTGCCAAAGCTCCCGCTGGCACATCCTCAAGCACTTCAACTTTGGCTGAAGTTTTGCGTTTGGCGCGTGGCTTTTTGACGGCGGCTACAGGCGCCGCGTTCGAAGCCGGAAAGTCGTCAAACAGGGACAGCGTGCCGTCGTCGGGGGTTTTCATAGGGGGGTGTCGAAGCCTTGTGGGTTCATCGATTGCCAGCGCCACGCATCGGCGCACATGCGGTCGAGGCCGAGTTCGGTTTGCCAGTTCAGCACCGCTTTGGCTTGGCGGGCATCGGCCAAGCATTGCGCCACATCGCCGGGGCGGCGGGGCACCACGTTGTGCGGGATGGGCATGCCGTTGACGCGGGCAAAGGTGTCCACCATGTCTTGCACGCTCACGCCTTGGCCGGTGCCGAGGTTGACGGTCAACAGTTTGGGTGTGTCCAAGGCGCGCAGGGCGGCCAAGTGACCGGCAGCCAAGTCGACCACATGCAGGTAGTCACGCACGCCAGTGCCGTCGGGCGTGGGGTAGTCGTTGCCAAAAATCTGCAAGGCCTCGCGCTGGCCCAAGGCCACTTGCGTGATGTAGGGCATGAGGTTGTTGGGGATGCCGTTGGGGGCTTCGCCCAGCAAGCCGCTTTCGTGCGTGCCCACGGGGTTGAAGTAGCGCAGGATGGCGATGTGCCAGCGTGGGTCGGCAGCGTGCAACTCGCGCAGCGCGTCTTCGCACATGAGCTTGCTGCGGCCATAAGGGTTGGTGGCGGTCAACGCGGCGGTTTCGGGAATGGGCACGCTGACAGGGTCGCCGTACACAGTGGCCGACGAGCTGAACACGATGCGGCGCACGTTGGCGCGGTCCATGGCTTGCAGCAGGTTGATGGTGCCGCTGACGTTGTTCTCGAGGTAGCGCAGGGGTTGGGCCACCGACTCGCCCACGGCTTTGAGACCCGCAAAGTGGATGACGCCTGCGAAGTCGTAACGCGCAAACAGCGCATCTAAGGCGGCTGAGTCGCGGATGTCGGCCTGCACAAACTCGATGGGGCTGGCGTTGAGGCGGGCCAAGCGGTCCAGCACTTTGGGGCTGGAATTGCACAAATTGTCCAAAATCACCACGGGCTGACCGGCTTGAGCCAGCGTCACGACCGTGTGGGAGCCAATAAATCCGGTGCCGCCGGTGATCAAAATAGGTGGTGTCATGGTGGAATTTACGTGAGTTACACAATTATCTACTGCTGTCGTGTTTATGCCGCCCTAAAATAAATACCAGCACGGGGCCGAGTGCACGGTTAGCGCGGCCTCTGGCAGTTTTCTATCTTTTACCTTTTTAGTACTTTCATGAAACGTCAACACCCCACACATTCAGCAGCGCATGGCAGCGCTGAGTCTTGCATCGCCCTCATTGACGCCCGATTTTTGGCGTGGTTGCAAGGTCAAACAGACGGCGGCCAAGACCATGTGCGTCAACAACTACACGGCTTGCTGGGCAACGCCTTGGCCCACAACGGCTTGGACCTGAACCTGCGCCGCATCTACTGGTACAGCGACACGCCCGATGACCAAGCGTACGACGCACAAATCAGCCGCGCCGTGATGCCTCACAGCCAAGACGGCGGTTTGTCGATGTTGCGCACCTTGGGCGCAGATTTGAAGCGTTTGGCCGAACGCGGCGCGTGCGACCACATCTTGGTGGGCAGCGACGACGAGCGTTTGCTGGCGCTGATTGACGAAGCGCAGTTACACGGCGTGGCGGTGCATTTGTTGGCTGACGAAGCCTCGCGCAACATGAGCCAGCTCAACCGTGACGACCCAGGTTGGGCCCGTTTGCTGTCGCAAGCCGACCACCGTGTGGTGTTGGGTGCGCAAGCTTTGCGCGATGGCGCCACGCCGCGCCACGCCAGCTCCATGCACGCTGTGGCCCCGATCGACCCCGAGCAATTGCGTGCGCAACTGGGCACCGTGATCAACACTTGGTGGGCCGATGAGCCTGAAGACTTGCGCGAAGAACTGCGCGAAGAGTTGCAAAACACACGCGGCATTCCGCAAGAGGTGGACCGCCAGTTGCTGTTGGGCGTGCGACGCGTGCTGGAGCGTGCGTTGAGCTTCCAAGAGAAAAAGCTCTTGCGTGAAATGGTGCGCGACCTCGTGTTAGGCCCACAAGCCGCACAAAGCTTGGCGTCGTCACCTTCGGTTGACCACGCAGACTGAACACCTCTATACCATCCCAAAAACTCACCCTGACGGAGTTACACCGCATGAGTAATTTGTCTCCCGCTGACATCCTGGCCCAGGCCCTGCCGTACATCCGCAAGTTTCACGGCAAAACCTTGGTTATCAAATACGGCGGCAACGCCATGACCGACCCGGCGCTGCAAAAAGCGTTTGCCGAAGATGTGGTGCTGCTCAAGCTGGTGGGCATGAACCCCGTCGTGGTGCACGGCGGCGGCCCGCAAATTGAAACCGCCTTGAAGCGCTTGGGTAAAACCGGCGAGTTCATTCAAGGCATGCGCGTGACCGATGCCGAAACCATGGAAGTGGTGGAGTGGGTGTTGGGCGGCGAAGTGCAGCAAGACATCGTGGGCTTGATCAACCAAGCTGGTGGCAAGGCCGTGGGTTTGACGGGCCGCGATGGCGCGATGATTCGCGCCAAAAAGCTCAAGCTGCACGACACGCAAGACCCCAGCAAAGAGTACGACGTGGGCCAAGTGGGCGACATCGTCAGCATCGACCCCAGCGTGGTGAAGGCACTGCAAGACGACGCGTTCATCCCCGTGATCAGCCCCATCGGCTTTGGTGAAAACAACGAGAGTTACAACATCAACGCCGATGTGGTGGCGGCCAAATTGGCCACCGTGCTGAATGCTGAAAAACTGTTGATGCTCACCAACATCCGTGGCGTGCTCGACAAAGCGGGCGAGCTGTTGACCGAACTCACACCGCGTCGCATTGACGAGTTGTGTGCCGACGGCACCATCAGCGGCGGCATGATTCCGAAGATTGCTGGCGCTTTAGATGCGGCCAAGAGCGGCGTCAATGCGGTGCACATCATTGATGGCCGCGTGCCGCACGCCATGCTGCTGGAGGTGCTGACCGAGCAAGCGTTTGGCACCATGATTCGCTCGCACTGAGCTCAGAGCGTGACGCCCACTTTGCGTGCGGCGTCTTGAATTTCTTGCCAAGTGGCATCGTCGACGACGATGCCATTTTTTTTGCGATCCGCACGTGCTGCACGTTCGGGCTCACCCGCCACCAGCACGCCGTCGCTGTGTGGGCTGGCGGGGCTTTGGCGCAGCCAATCAATGAAGGCCAAGGTTTCTTGGGCAAAACTCAGCTGCGTGCCCAAGGCCTTGGGGTCGATGATGATGCTGAGCATGCCGTTGTAGACCGCGCGCTTGCTGTTGGCCTCGCGGTGCCAAGTACCGCCACCGCTTAAAGCACCGCCTAGCAGCTCGCAGGCCACGGCCAAGCCAAAGCCTTTGTGTTCGCCAAAGGGCATGAGCGCACCATAGCCGCCATTGCTTTGCGGCACCACCACTACGCCAGGGCGATTGGTGGGTTGGCCGTGTTCGTCGATCAAAGTGCCGGGCGCTACTTCTTTGCCCTCGTTGTGGGCCACGCGCATCTTGCCTTGGGCCACGCGGCTGGTGGCGAAGTCGAGCACAAAGGGCTCGCGGGTGGTGTCGTCCATGCCAACGGGAATGCCAATGCAACACGGGTTGGTGCCAAAGCGGCCATCACCGCCGTGCCACGGGGCCACCACAGGGCGCGAGAGCACGTTCACAAAATGCAGCGACACCCAACCGCGCGCCACCGCCATTTCGGCGAAGTGACCAATGCGGCCCAAGTGGTGCGCATGCGCCAGCGACATGATGCACGCGCCGTGCTGTGCCACACGCTCAAACGCGAGGTTCATCGCTTGCACGCCCACGTTTTGCCCAAAGCCTTGTTGACCGTCAAGACCCAGCAGCATGCCGCTGTCCACCCGTACCGCCACGTCGCTGTTGGGCGTCAAGCCGCCTTCCAAAATGGCGTCGATGTAGCGGGGGGCCATGCCCACGCCGTGCGAGTCGTGGCCACTGAGGTTGGCCATCACCAAGTTGGCCGCCACTTCTTGCGCTTCGCTGGCGCTACTGCCGGCGGCCACAAAAATGCGGCTGATGTGTTGTTCAAGGTCTTGGGCTTGGAGGGTGATGGGCATGGGTTTTAACTAGGTTGAAAGGGGTCTTAATCGTCATACCATAATATTCTTGTGCACCTTGCATGGCGACTCGGGGAAACCAGTAAACCCCCTGAGCGCTGTCACGTTGGTGCAGTTCGACGGCATGGAGCGCGTCATAATTCTTGAGAATTTTTAACCCGAAAGGCAATTCATGAAACTGGTTCGATATGGCAACCCCGGCAAAGAAAAGCCCGGACTGATTGATGCTGATGGCAAGTTGCGCGACCTGAGCAAGGTCATCAAAGACGTCACGCCCGATCAACTCAGCGACAAAGCGTTGGCCAAAATCGCCAAGCTCAACACCGAGAAGTTGCCTTTGGTCAAAGGCAAGCCACGCATGGGTTGCCCCGTTGCCAACATCGGCAAGTTCTTGGCCATCGGCTTGAACTACGCCGACCACGCCGCAGAGTCGGGCATGCCGATTCCCAAAGAACCCATCGTGTTCACCAAAGCCATCAGCTGTATCCAAGGCCCCAACGACGACGTGATGTTGCCCAAAGGCTCGGTCAAGTCCGACTGGGAAGTGGAACTGGGCATCGTCATCGGCACACAGGCACGCTACGTGTCGCAAAAAGACGCGTTCAACTACGTGGCCGGCTACTGCTTGATCAACGACGTGAGCGAGCGCGAGTACCAGTTGGAGCGCGGCGGTTCATGGGACAAGGGCAAGGGTTGCGACACCTTCGGCCCCATTGGCCCTTGGCTGGTGACGCGCGATGAAGTGCCGAACCCACAAAAGTTGGGCATGTGGCTGGACCACAACGGCGTGCGTATGCAAAACGGCAACACCAAGACGATGATTTTTGGCGTGGCCAAAATTGTGAGCTACGTGAGCCAGTTCATCACCTTGATGCCTGGTGACGTGATTTGTACCGGTACGCCTCCTGGCGTTGGTATGGGTGTGAAGAAAGACGGCAAGTCAGCGCCTGTGTACTTGAAGCGTGGTGACACCATGACTTTGGGGATTGAAGGTCTGGGTGAGCAACATCAGAAGGTTGTGGCTTTTAAAGCTTAATCTCGCTTTTGTCATCTCCGGAGCCGCCGCATCTCGCGCATGAGGTGCGGCGGCTTCCTCATGATGGGTACATAAAATCGTCAGCCGCCGCACCCCACGCGCGAAATGCTTTGGGTTATTCGAAGTGATCTATGCGTGAGGCGTACGAGCGAAGCAACGTACTTCGCAGACTTCGGAGAGGGGCTTAGGGCGGGTGACGATTTTATGTACCCATCATGAGGAACCCGCCCTAAGCCCCTCTCCGAAGCGAGCTCAGCAAAAAGCAGAGCCCAGCAAAAAGATCAAAGCTTCACCACCTGCAACCCAGGCAACGTAGGCATCGGAAACTCTTCACTATCAAACCCTTTGTCCCCATCTTCCGACGCCACCCCCGTGGTCACCAAATTCTTGAAATCAAACTTCGTGTGATCCATCAAATGCGAAGGCACCACGTTTTGCATCGCCGCGAACATGTTTTCAATGCGGCCCGGAAACTTCTTTTCCCAATCGCGCAACATCTCCCCCACCACCTGACGCTGCAAGCCGTCTTGGCTACCGCACAGCGTGCAAGGAATGATGGGGAACTGGCGCACTTTGGACCAACGTTCTAAGTCTTTCTCGGCCACGTAGGCCAAGGGGCGGATCACCATGTGGTCGCCGCCGTCGCTGACCAGTTTGGGGGGCATGGCTTTGAGCTTGCCACCAAAGAACATGTTCAAGAAGAAGGTTTGCAAGATGTCGTCGCGGTGGTGGCCCAAGGCAATTTTGTTGCAACCCAACTCGCCTGCCACGCGGTACAAAATGCCGCGACGTAAGCGCGAGCACAGGCTGCACATGGTTTTGCCTTCGGCAATTTTGTCTTTGACGATGGAGTACGTGTCTTGCGTTTCGATGCGGAACTTCACGCCCACTTGCGCCAAGTATTTGGGCAACACATCGGCAGGAAAGCCGGGTTGTTTTTGGTCGAGGTTGACGGCAATCAGCTCAAAGCTAATGGGCGCGCGCTGCTGCATCATCAGCAAGATGTCGAGCATGGCGTAGCTGTCTTTGCCGCCGGACATGCAGACCATGATCTTGTCGCCTTCTTCGATCATGTTGTAGTCCACGATGGCTTGGCCGACTTGGCGGCACAGGCGTTTTTCGAGCTTGTGGTTTTCGTGCTCGATCTTGATTTGCTTTGGGTCTTTGTTGAGGTCTTTTTCAGCGGTCGTCATAGTCACCATTGTCCTGTTTCCATGCGAATGGCCACTTCGCAGTCGTCAAAAATTTCTAGCTTGGCGATTTTCACGCGCACACCCAGCACGCCCGGCAGTTGCATGAGGCGGTGGGCGAGTTTGCCAATCAGCGTTTCAAGCAAGTTGACGTGCACAGCCGTGCATTCGGTGATGATGATTTGGCGCACCTTGCGGTAGTCCAACACATGGCAAATGTCATCGTCGTGTGGCAGCAGGGGTTGCGTGCCCAAGTTCAATTCGGCGTCGACTTGAATGGGTTGCGGGTCGGTTTTTTCGTGCTCCAAGATGCCAAGGTTGGCGTCAAAGCGCAGGCCGGTGAGGTTCAAAATTTGGGTGCCTTTGCTGGCCATTTCAGAGCACTCCGGGTTTGGCGCGGAAGGCCTCGACGCCCACGGCTTCGCAGTCGGGGTAAACGTCGGGTTTGCGGGTGGACACGCGTGCAGCCATCACGCCGGTGTGGTCGAGCAAGCGGGTCAAGATGTCGTCGCACAGCGTTTCTTGCAGACCGATGTGGCCGCGTGCAATGCGCTCGTGCACGACGGCGCGCACAAAGTCGTAGTCGACCACTTCGTCGATGCGGTCGTCTTTGGGGCGTGTGCCTTCGAACGAGACATACAGGTCCACATCGATGATCAGGCGTTGCGGGGCTTGGTGCTCAAAGTCATGCACGCCAATGTTGGCTTGCACGGTGAGGCCGGTCAAAAACAGACGGCGGCAGTTGAGAAGAAGGGTGTGGTTCATGATTTGAAAAGCTCCTCGACGACAAACATCACATCACGGGCCAGTGGTACCAAGTGCTGGCCGTTGTCCACACGAAGGGTGGTGCCGGTGATGCTGGCGTTTTGGGCCAAAAACAGCACGCTGCTGGCCACGTCTGCAGGGTTGATGGGTTGACGCAGCAAGTTGGCCTGTGCGGCGCGGTTGAAGTTGTCTTGGGTTTGTGGACCGCTCAAGTACATCAGGCCCGGCGCCACGGCGTTCACGCGCAAGGTGGGCGCAAGCGACTGGGCTTGCAGGCTGACCGCGCGCTCCAGCGCAAGCTTGGACAGCGTGTACGAGAAGTAATCGGGGTTGAGGTTGTAGACCTTTTGGTCCAGCACATGGATGACGCTGGGTTGAGGCTGATGCGATGCAGAAGCAGCCTCGGGTGTGCTTTGTTTTGTTGCTTGCTGCGAGTTGGCATGCAACTTCGCTAGCCACTTGCCAAAGCGCATGGGCGCCATCAAATTGACTTTCAGCTGCGCCAAGGCTTGGGCTTCGTCGAAGCTGTCGCCCTCGTCGGGCACAAACAGCGACGCGTTGTTGACCACGCAGCGCAGTGCCAAGCCCGTGGTCGCCACGGTCGTGTCAAAAATGCGTTGGCAGCTGGCTTCGTCTTCCAGTTCACCTTGCACTGCCAAGGCGTCCACGCCCAAGGCGCGCAGCTCGGCGCACAACGCTTGGGCTTGCTCACCTGATCGGTTGTAGTGGCAGGCCACGTTCCAGCCTGCGCGTGCGAAAGCCAGACCGATTTCGCGGCCTAAGCGAACACTGCCGCCGGTGATGAGTGCCCAAGAGCGCATGGTGAGGAGATGCCTGTGTAAGAAGGATTGGAAGACGCGATGTGCGAGGTGCAGTACAGGGTTCGCGTTACGATCTGCATCGCATGAATTCTCACCAATTATCCAACGACCCGGGCCAGCAGGCCTTATATACCCTCATTCAACGCAGCATCGCCAATGCGGGCGGCTGGTTGGGGTTTGACCGTTTCATGGCTTTGGCGTTGTACGCACCCGGCATGGGCTACTACGCCAACAGTTTGCGTAAGTTTGGTTTGACCCCTGAAAGCGGCAGCGACTTTGCCACCGCACCCGAAATGTCGCCGCACTTTGGTCGCACCTTGGCGCATCAAGTGGGCGAAGCCTTGCAAGTGACGGGCACCAGCGAGGTGTGGGAGTTTGGCGCCGGTTCGGGCGCCTTGGCCAAGCAGCTGCTCGACGCTTTGGGTGATGCGGTTCAGCGCTACACCATCGTCGATTTGTCAGGCAGTTTGCGTGCGCGCCAGCAAGAGACGCTGGCAGCCCATGCCCACAAAGTGCGCTGGGTCGATGCCCTGCCCGAGCAACTGAGCGGCGTGGTGGTGGGCAACGAAGTGCTGGACGCCATGCCTGTGCAACTCTTGGTGCGCAAAAGCGGTGTTTGGCACGAGCGTGGTGTAGTCTGGCGCGAGGATGCGTTGCAATGGGAAGATCGCGTGACCGAGCTGCGTCCCCCCGTTGACGTTCCCTGCGATCACGATTATTTGACCGAGATCCACAGCCAAGCGGAGGCGTTTGTGGCCACCTTGGCGGACCGTTTTAAGGCGGCCGAATCAGCCACGGGCAAAGGCGGTGCAGCATTTTTGATTGACTACGGTTTTCCTGAGGGCGAGTACTTTCACCCTCAGCGCCACATGGGCACGCTCATGTGCCACCAGTTGCACAAGTCCGACACAGACCCCTTGCACGATGTGGGTGCCAAAGACATCACCGCGCACGTCAACTTCACTGGTGTGGCATTGGCCGCGCAAGATGCGGGGCTTCATGTGCTGGGCTACACCACCCAAGCGCACTTCTTGATCAACTGCGGTTTGCTGCTGCCCTTGGTCGATGCGCCTATCGCCGAGAAGGCGATGGCGCAAAAGCTAATCACCGAGCACGAAATGGGCGAGTTGTTCAAGGTGGTGGCTTTAGGTACGTCCGAGTGGGAGCCCATGGGCTTCGCGCAAGGTGATCGCAGCCACACCCTTTAAGGCCTGACATGACCCGCTGGCTGATTGTGGTTTTCCTCGCGTTGTTGCTGATCAACGCCGTCACGCCGTGGTTGCAAAAAATGGGCTTTGGCCGCTTGCCTGGCGACATTCGCTTCAAGATTTTTGGGCGGGAGATTTTTATTCCGCTGGCGTCGACCATCATTCTCAGCCTTGTGTGTGCGGGCATTTCTAAGGTGCTTTGAGCGTGTGACTGCCCTTCTTGGGGGCGCGCAGAGGGATGTGCCTGCTCTGCTCCTCCGCCGCTTCGCAGCTCGATGTCGCTGCCGCAGGCACATCCCTCTGCGCTTGACGCGATCGAGGGCTAATACAACGCTTTTGCTATTGCCGCTTCTCTGGCGTTGTCTAGGCGTTTGCCTATGGCGGGGCCTTTTAGGCCTTCTTCTATGGCTTGGGCGCTGAGTGCGGCGCTGTCGACGGACTGAGCTGCCTTCAGCAATAAAGCCAACCTCTGGCCTTGCGTATACGCCTCGTCTTCTTTTCCCAATCGCCCACGCGCATCACACTCACAAGCTTGCAGGGCCAATAAAAACCGTTCAGGCCTTCGCAGAGCATCGCATCGCATCAGCAGGCGTAAGACGGCTTCTGCGCCAAAGCTGCCGCTTTGGTGGATGTTGCCGTGTTCACGCGCCACCAACTCCGCCAATTCTTTGCACTCCACCGGCACGCGCCAACGGGTGCACAGGGCTCGGGTGAGTTTTTCGCTGCGCTGTTCGTGGCCGATGTGGCGCGGCAACACGTCGGCGGGTGTGGTGCCTTTGCCGAGGTCGTGGCACAGGCAGGCGAAGCGTACTTCCAGCGGCGCGTTGAGGTGCGCGCTTTGGTCGAGCGCCATTTCGAGGTGAATGCCGGTGTCGATTTCGGGGTGGTACTCGGGGCGTTGGGGCACGCCGTAGAGTTGGTCGACTTCGGGCAGCAGGCGCTGCAAGGCACCGCAGTCGCGCAGCACTTGCAGCATGCGTGAGGGTTTTGCGCCCATCAAGCCGCGTGAGAGTTCTTGCCACACGCGCTCGCTGACTAAGGCGTCGACTTCGCCGTTGTCCACCATCTCGCGCATGAGCGTCACGGTTTCGGGGGCGACGGTGAAGTCGGGGAAGCGGGCGGCAAAGCGGGCGAGGCGCAAGATGCGCACGGGGTCTTCGCGAAAGGCATCGGTCACATGGCGCAGCACTTTGGCTTGGATGTCGCGCTCGCCGCCGTAGGGGTCGATTCGCTGGCCGTGGGCGTCTTGGGCGATGGCGTTGATGGTCAGATCGCGGCGCGCCAAATCTTGCTCTAGCGTGACGTCGGGCGAGGCGTGAACTGCAAAGCCGTGATAGCCGCGTGCGGTTTTGCGTTCGGTGCGGGCGAGGGCGTGTTCTTCGCGTGTTTCAGGATGCAAGAACACAGGAAAGTCGCGGCCCACAGGGATAAAACCTTGGGCCACCAGCGCTTCAGGGGTGCTGCCCACCACCACCCAATCGCGGTCTGCCTTGGGGAAGCCCAACAGGGCATCGCGTACGGCGCCGCCGACCAAATATGTGTTCATGCCACGAGTGTAAAACGTGGCGTTGGCGTGGCCCTCAGGCTTGCAAACAGGGCTCTTCGTAAATCAAGAAGTTGGCTTCTCGTTCGGCTTTGGCCATCCACTCGGCCACACTCGGCAGCGCAATGATGCGGCTGATGTAGGCCTGCACGGGCGGCGAGACGGGCAATGCATAGGTGCGGATGCGCATGCACATCGAGACAAAGTAAGCGTCCGCTATGGTGAATTCGCCAAACAGCATGGGCCCGCCGCTGAGCTTGAGTTGCGTTTGCCACATGTTGACCAAGCGGTTGAGGTCGTCACAAAACGCGTTATTGCTGTGGATCAAGCGCTCTCCGATGGTGGGAAGTCGCACCTCAATGTTCATGGGGCACAGGCTGCGCAGCTCCGAGAAGCCCGCATGCATTTCGGCGCACAGGCTGCGGGCGCGGGCGCGGGCGGTGCGGTTGGCTGGCCACAGGTTTAACTCCGGGTGAACTTCGGCCAAATATTCGCACATGGCCAAGGAGTCCCAAATGGAGGGGTTGCTGCCGAGGGAGGGATCGACCAAGACCGGCAACTTGCCCAACGGCGTCACAGCGCGCAAGGCGTTTTTGACGTCCACGTTTTCAGGATCGTCGTTGCGCACGAGTTGTTCGTTGAACGCGATGCCGGCTTGTTTCATGAGCACCCAAGGGCCCATGGACCAAGCGTCGGTGTTTTTATTGCCGATAAACAGTGTGTAAGACATAGACGCCTCAAGAAAATGAATACTTTGTATTGTAAATAACTTTATGAGTACTTAATATTTACTGAGGTCGATAATTGTTAATTCTTGTAATTCTGTAGCTTTTGTTGTTTTTAGGCGACGCTTGCAGCAGGCTGGGCGCTGGTTCGGTAAGGCTCTTCAAAGGGTAAAAAGTCGCGCTCGGCCAAAGCGGCAGACACCCAGGCCACCACGCTGGGCAAGGCTAAGACGTGCGATACGTAGGCTTGCACATCGTCTGGCAGAGGCAGGGCATAGGTGGTGAGGCGTAGGCAAACGGGGGCGAAATAGGCGTCTGCGATGCTGAAGTCGCCAAACAGCAGGGGGCCGCCGCTGCGTTGAAGCTGGGCTTGCCACAGGCCCACCAAGCGTTGCACGTCGTCGCGTAAATGAGCGTTGTCGCGCCACAAGCGCGCACCGACGTCGGGCAGCAGGGCTTCAATATTCATGGGGCACAGCGAGCGCAATGCGCCAAAGCCTGCATGCATTTCGGCGCACAGGCTGCGTGCACGGGCACGGTCGGCCATGTCTGCGGGCCAAAGCTGACTGTCGGGGTAACGTTCGGCGAGGTATTCGGCAATGGCCAAGGTGTCCCAAATGGCGGTGTCGGGGCCTAGGGTGCTGTCCAGCAATACGGGCACTTTGCCGATGGGGCTGATGGCCAAAAGTGACTGTTTGAAGTGCGATTGCGCATCGAAACTGTCAAAACGCACCCGCTGTTCAGTGAAGGCCAAGTTGACCTGTTTGAGCATCAACCACGCCCGCATGGACCACGAGGAGTAGTTCTTGTTGCCGATGACCAGCGTGAGTGACATGAGGGCGTTCCGATGATGTGAGCTGAGACTTTCTTTGTTAAGTATAAGTAGTTAATTTTTGGCGAGTCGAGGCACAAGCCGGCTGCGGTGTGCCGTTGCGCTGAATTTAAGGGCGAGGCGCAAAGACGCTAAGCAAGGGGCGTGCGTGGGGGCGCCCCAACGCGGTCAATCCAGCCATATGACCGCTGGCCACGTTGTCGACTTTCATGGACGCCAAGTTGTCGCGGCTCATCAACGTGGGGCCGGGCGCGAGCTCCATCAGCACGGCTTGCAGCCAGCCGACGGCATAGGGCAAGGGCAGCACAGGGCGTTCGTGGCCGATGTGTCGGCCTGCGATGTGCACCAGCTCTGCCAAAGTGAACACCTCGGGGCCGCAGGCTTCATAGGTTTGCCCAGCGGTGGTGGGGTTTTGCAGGCAAGTCACGATGGCCTGTGCCACGTCTTGCACCCACACCGGCTGAAAACGTGTGCCAGCCCCCGCCAACGGCATGACCGGAAAGAGGGCTTGCAGTTTGGCAAACAGGTTGATGAATGCGTCGTCGGCACCAAAAATGACACTCGGGCGCAGCAGCGTTAAGGCGAGGTCCGAGGTTTGCGCTGCTTGTTGCAACACTTGCTCGCCGTGGGCTTTGCTGCGTTGGTACAAGGATGGGCCTTGCGGGTCTGCCCCCAAAGCACTGATGTGCACCAAGCGGGTCACGCCTTCGGCTTTGCAAACCTTGGCCAAGGTGCGCGGCAGTTGTACATGAACGCGGTCAAACGCGGCCTCGTTGCCATGCAGGATGGCCACCAAATTGACCACCGCATCGTGGCCACGCACCAAGGCTTGCAGCTGCTTGGCATCGTGCACATCGGCTTGGATGACCTCCACACCCGGCAGCATTTGCACGCTGCGCGCAGGCAAGCGTCGGGTGGGTACGGTGATGCGGTGGTGCAAACGGCAAAGCGCCTCGCAGACATGGCGACCGACGAAGCCAGAGCCACCAAGGACGAGAATTTTTTGAGGGGTAGCGGTGTTCATCCCCACAATGTAAGTTGAGTTGACGTGTCATGTGGCGTTGGGGTCATATTCGCACTAGATAATTGCGACATGAACCAACTCGACGCTCTCAAACAATTCACCACCGTCGTGGCCGACACAGGCGACTTCAAGCAACTCGCTCAGTTTCAGCCGCAAGACGCCACCACCAACCCTTCGCTGATTTTGAAGGCGGTGCAAAAGCCCGAATACCTGCCCTTGCTCAAAGACACCGTGGCCGCCCACGGCAACGAGCCCATGGACGCGCAGATCGACCGTTTGCTGGTGCGCTTTGGCTGCGAGATTTTGGCCACCATCCCCGGCCGTGTGTCCACCGAAGTCGATGCGCGTTTGAGCTTTGACACCGCGGCCACCGTGGCCCGCGCCAAACGCATCATGGCGTTGTACGAAGCGCAGGGTGTGAAGCGTGAGCGTGTGCTCATCAAAATTGCCTCCACTTGGGAAGGCATTCAAGCCGCGGCCGAGTTGGAGCGCGAAGGAATTCGCACCAACCTGACATTGCTGTTCTCCTTCGCCCAAGCGGTGGCCTGTGGCGATGCCAAGGTGCAACTCATTTCCCCATTCGTCGGGCGCATTTACGACTGGTACAAAAAGTCGGCTGGCGCTGCGTGGGTGGAGGCTGACAACGCCCAAGCCAATGACCCCGGCGTCAAGTCGGTGCGCGCCATTTACAACCACTACAAACGCCACGGCATCGCCACCGAAGTGATGGGTGCGAGCTTTAGAAACGTCGGCCAAATCACGGCCTTGGCAGGCTGCGATTTGTTGACCATTGCGCCCGAGTTGCTGGCGCAGTTGGGTGCATCGAGCGAGCCCTTGGCGCAAGCTTTGAGCGCATCGGCCGCCATGCAATTGGACTTGCCTGAGGTGCACCACACCGAGGCCTCGTTCCGTTACGCGATGAACGAAGACGCCATGGCCACCGAGAAGTTGGCCGAGGGCATTCGCGCGTTCTGCGTGGATGCGGTGAAGTTAGAAGCCTTGATGCACTAAGCGCTGTCACGCGCACGCCAACAAAGCGCAAGCGAAAAAAATCCCCGCAGGGCTCGCGCCTTGCGGGGATTTTTTGTTTGGCAAGAGCACCGAAGTGCTCAGGCAAAGGAGCGAGGCAATTACATGCCCATGCCGCCCATACCACCCATGCCGCCCATGTCAGGCATACCGCCAGCGCCGGACTCTTCTTTTGGTGCTTCGGAAATCATGCACTCGGTGGTCAACATCAAAGAGGCCACAGACGCTGCGTTTTGCAAAGCAGTGCGTGTCACTTTGGTTGGGTCCAAGATGCCCATTTCGATCATGTCACCGTAGGTGTCGTTCGCAGCGTTAAAACCGTAGTTGCCCGAACCGGCCAACACAGCGTTCACCACCACCGATGGCTCGCCGCCGGCGTTGTAAACGATTTCGCGCAATGGGGCTTCGATGGCTTTCAACACCAGTTTGATGCCGGCGTCTTGGTCAGCGTTGTCGCCTTTGATGGCGCCAGCGGTTTGACGTGCACGCAGCAAT
>CANBRM010000024.1 GCA_947371915.1 Comamonadaceae bacterium
AAGCGTTTCACTGCCCGCGCCAAAGGCCGCGGCAACAGTATCAGCAAGCCTACTTGTCACGTTTACGTGACAGTCGGTAACTGAAAGGTATAGGAAGATATGGGACAAAAAATCCACCCCACAGGCTTTCGCCTTGCAGTGAGCCGCAATTGGGCTAGCCGCTGGTACGCGAACAACCGTGACTTCGCTGGCATGCTGGCTGAAGACATCAAGGTTCGTGAGTACTTGAAGGCCAAGCTGAAAAACGCTTCTGTGTCTCGCGTTCTCATCGAGCGCCCCGCTAAAAGCGCCCGCATCACCATCTTCTCGGCACGTCCAGGCGTTGTGATTGGCAAAAAAGGCGAGGACATCGAAAACCTCAAGCGCGAATTGACAGCTCGTTTGGGCGTGCCAGTTGCCGTCAACATCGAAGAAGTGCGCAAGCCCGAAATCGATGCTCAGTTGATCGCAGACAGCATCACCCAACAGCTCGAAAAACGCATCATGTTCCGTCGCGCTATGAAGCGCGCCATGCAAAACGCCATGCGTCTGGGTGCCCAAGGCATCAAGATCATGTCGGCAGGTCGTTTGAACGGCATCGAGATCGCACGTACCGAGTGGTACCGTGAAGGTCGCGTGCCACTTCACACCCTGCGTGCAGACATCGATTACGCAACTTCTGAAGCAAAAACCACCTACGGCATCATCGGTGTCAAGGTGTGGGTTTACAAAGGCGATACCTTGGGTCGTAACGATCTGCCGGCCGCCGTTGAACCTCGCGAAGAAGAGCGTCGTCCTCGTGGTCCACGTCGTGATGCTCGCCCTACCGGTGATCGTCCCGCACGCAGCGGCGCTCGTCGTCCTGCAGGTACCAATGCCGCACCAACGGATGGCAGCGATAAGCCCGCTGAAGCCGCTGATGCCCCATCAACTGCCGTCAAGCGCGTCCGCAAGGTTGCCGCGCCCGCAACCACTGGCACGGCTGCGGACGGTCAAGGAGAATAAGCATGCTGCAACCAGCACGCCGTAAATACCGCAAAGAACAAAAAGGCCGCAACACCGGCATCGCTACCCGTGGCAACACGGTGGCGTTCGGTGACTTCGGTCTCAAGTCAACTGATCGCGGTCGTCTGACGGCTCGTCAAATTGAGGCCGCACGTCGTGCGATCTCGCGTCACGTGAAACGTGGCGGTCGCATCTGGATTCGTGTGTTCCCCGACAAACCGATCTCCCAAAAGCCTGCTGAAGTGCGTATGGGTAACGGTAAAGGTAACCCCGAGTACTACGTGGCTGAAATCCAACCCGGCAAGGTTCTCTACGAAATCGTAGGTGTTCCCGAAGAGTTGGCCCGTGAAGCATTCCGTCTGGCCGCTGCAAAGTTGCCCTTGCGCACCACATTCGTGGCTCGCATGATCGGCCAGTAATTCAGGAGAGATAAGAAATGAAAGCTGCTGAACTGCGCCAAAAAGACGTTGCTGGCATCGAAGCCGAAGTCAAAGAGCTGCAAAAGGCCCATTTTGGTCTGCGCATGCAAAAAGGCACGCAACAACTCAATAACACGTCACAACTGCGTTCTACACGTCGCAGTATTGCCCGTGCAAAAACCATTCTTGCTGAAAAGCAAGCCGCCAAGTAAGGAGTGAACATGACGGACGCTAAGAAATCCCTCAAACGCACCTTGATTGGCAAGGTGGTCAGTGACAAACGTGCTAAAACCGTGACCGTGCTGGTCGAGCGTCGTGTGAAACACGCGCTTTACGGCAAGATCGTGGCTAAGTCGAGCAAATATCACGCTCACGACGAAACAGGTGAATACCACTTGGGCGACGTGATCGAGATTACCGAAAGCAAGCCAATTTCGAAGACCAAAAACTGGGTTGCAACCCGTTTGGTTGAGAAGGCCGCTGCGGTTTAAAGCTTTTAGGACCTTGGTCCTGCAAAGTCCCTAAAAACGACCCACAATGTGGGTCGTTTTTTCTTTTTGTAATGTTCATTATTAGGAACCACCATGATCAAAGTCGGAGACACCCTGCCTCACACAACACTGATGGAGTATTCAGAAGTTGAGGGAGAAGGTTGCAGCATTGGCCCAAACCCCGTTGACGTTGCCAAAGCCAGTGCGGGCAAAACCATTGCCTTGTTTGCATTGCCAGGCGCATTCACACCCACTTGCTCAGCCAAGCATGTCCCTGGCTATGTTGAGAGCTTTGATGCCTTCCAAGCGGCTGGCGTGGATGAGATTTGGTGCTTGAGCGTGAACGATGCGTTTGTGATGGGCGCTTGGGCACGTGACCAAAAAGTCGGCAACAAAGTACGAATGTTGGCCGATGGCAGTGCTGATTTCGCTAAAGCCACAGGTTTGACCTTGGACTTGACCTCGCGTGGCATGGGCTTACGCAGCAACCGCTACTCCATGCTCGTCAAAGACGGCAAAGTGACCGCACTGAACAATGAAGGTCCAGGTAAATTTGAAGTCAGCGACGCTGCAACCTTGTTGGCACAAGCGAAGGCCTGATAAGGTGTGTGTTTAAGTCCTTAGGGCTTGTAACGCTCAAATAAAAGCCGCGCAAATGCGCGGCTTTTTAATGTTGAAAGCAATTGTGGAGGTCAGCCGAGATGAACCAATCGGTAGACAAGGTATCCACACATAGCTAAAACGATCACGGCAACTGTTCGTGTGATTGCGGTGTCTTTAGATGCCGGTACATCGGCGGGTAGAGCTTTGTCGCCCTTGACCATGGGCGTGATCAAGTCTTCGTGTTTGAAAAATTTATAAAACACAACCGATGCCACATGCAAAGCGATCAAAAACAACAACGCAACTTGGCCAATTTCCGTGTGATACAGCGTGGCCCATTCCACGCAGTTGCTAGAAACCAAGGAAGTCCAAGGACCTGTGGCCGCAACTTCGTCATCGCTACAAAACCCACTGAAAACTTGGAGCAGCAGAGTCAAGAGCATGGCCAGCACAGACAGCGCCCCCAATGGGTTGTGCCCTATGGCATGTTCGGAGGTGGGCTGACGCAAGGCCTTGACATAGCGAATCAAGCGACTGGACGTCGGCACAAAATTAGAAAAGCGTGACCAGTAGCCGCCCACGACACCCCAAACAAGTCGAAACAAAATCAAGGTAAGTACGGCATAACCCATTAAAAAATGGACAGGTAACCAGTCCTCGCCAATGTCCCCCGTGACATACATCCCAGCGATCAATGTGAGCAGCAAGACGTGAAAAATTCGTGTGGGTAAATCCCAAATTCGAACGGATTGGATAGGGGAGGTGTTAGACATGAAAGACCTTTGTCATCAAAAAGACAGCGACACATAAAGTACGTAAACTTGGCATCGCAAAAACCGATTCTATTTTCTATCTTTGAAGGACTGACCATCATGAAAAAAATGCTTTTAACGCTGATTGCCATCAGCAGCGCCGCACTGAGCTTTTCCGCTGCTGCGCAATTTGCCAAACCTGAAGACGCTGTGAAATACCGCAAAGCCAGCTTCACTGTGATGGCTGCGCACTTTGGCCGCTTGGGTGCCATGGCGCAAGGCAAAGTGCCATTTGACGCACAAGCCGCAGCGGCGAACGCCGATGTGGTTGCCAGCATGGCTAAGTTGCCTTGGGCAGCTTTTGGTGAAGGCACCGATCAAGGTGACACCAAAGCGAAACACGAAGTTTGGTCGCAAGCACCCAAATTCAAAGAAGTGGCCGACAAGCTGCAAACTGAATCAGTGAAATTGGCCGCTGCTGCTAAAACCGGCAAAGAGGATGCATTCAAAGCCGCATTTACAGCCACAGCAGGCACTTGCAAGTCATGCCACGACGATTTCAAAAACAAGTAATTTGAAGCTTGGACTGGCGGTCAATCGCCTGCCTATGAAGCGTCTTATCGGGGCACTGTTCGTTGAACGTGCCCCCCAATGCATTAAATAATTTGCTGGCGGCGCAGCGCTGCAATGGCCGATGCGTCCAACTGCAACAAATCCTGAAGCACTTCGTCGGTGTGCTGGCCCAAGGTGGGTGGGGTGATGTCGCGTCGCACTGGCGTGACGCTGAGTTTCATCGGGCTCGCCACCAGTTCAACATCGCCAGCCACAGGATGCACCCATGTGCTAACCATGTCACGCGAGCGGATGTGTGGGTCGGCAAATACTTCAGCCAAATTGTTGATCGCACCACAAGGCACTTTGGCTGCTTCCAGCGCTTCCAGCCAATCTGATTTGCTGCGTGACAGCATGACTGTTTCAAGGATCGGTACCAACACGGAGCGGTGACGCACACGGTCTGCGTTTTTGACAAAACGTGGATCGCTCGCTAAGTCAGCCCGATTGGCAACTGTGCAGAACTTGGCGTATTGACCGTCATTTCCCACCGCCAAAATCAAATGGTCTTTGGTGCCGTCTGGCATGGGGGCCACTTCAAACACTTGGTAAGGCACGATATTTTGGTGTGCATTGCCTGCACGACCGGGTGCCTTGCCTTCCTTTTGCCCAGATACCAAATAGTTGGCCCCTAAGTTGGCCAACATAGCCACTTGCGTGTCCAGCAAAGCCATGTCTACCTGCTGGCCCACACCCGTCTTCTCTGCGTGACGCAGAGCGGCCAAGATGGCCACCGTGGCGTACATGCCTGTGAACAAATCGGCCACCGCGACGCCAACTTTTTGTGGGCCACCACCCAAGTCGTCGCGCTCCCCGGTGACGCTCATCAAGCCGCCAATGCCTTGCACGGCGTAGTCGTAGCCAGCACGCTCGCGGTAAGGGCCAGTTTGGCCAAAGCCGGTCACGCTGCAGTACACCAAGCGCGGATTGAGGGCAATCATGCTGGCGAAGTCCAAGCCGTAGCGCGCCATGTCGCCAACCTTGAAGTTTTCGATGAACACGTCGCACGACTTCACCAGCTCGCGGATCAACGCTTGACCTTCGGGTGTTGCGATATCGCAGGTCACCGAGCGCTTGTTGCGGTTGGCGCCCAGGTAATAGGCCGCATCGCGGGTGTCTACACCTTGCGTGTCCTTTAAAAAGGGTGGCCCCCAACTGCGGGTGTCGTCGCCCGCGCCGGGGCGTTCAATTTTGATAACGTCCGCGCCAAGGTCTGCCAAAGTTTGGGTGCACCAAGGCCCTGCTAAGACGCGTGATAAATCTAGGATGCGAATGCCGTCGAGTGAGTTCATGGTGCAAATTGTCGGGTAAGTGACAGCCCTTGTGCGACATACAAGTGACACCTTGTTGCAAACAGGCAAGCCAGAGCGCGTGCACCTGATAATGCCCAGCATGAAAAAAATATGGCAAATCGAGGTGTTCTGTGCACTTGCGGCAGGTTGGGCTGGCTGTACGCCGGCCTTGAATTGGCGTGAAGTGCGCTTTGAAGATGGCATCGTCACCGCATTGATGCCCTGCAAACCAGACACGGGTCAACGCGATGTGACCTTGAAGTCTGAGGAACGCAACGTGGTGGCGAGCTTGCAGATGCGAGGCTGCGAGGCCAGTGATTTTCAATTTACCTTGGGTCAAATGACGCTACCTGCGGACATGACGCCCGTGGAGGCCATGGCTGCATGGCGCTTGGCCAGTATTGCACCTTTGAATATTTCACCCGCAGAGGCGTCGGCGCAAACTTGGGTCTTGCGGGGTGCAGACACCTTGCCCGCTCCCGTGAAGACGTCAGTGATGACGCAGTCACACCGCGTGCAGTGGGTGTGGTTTGTGCGCGATGGCAAGGTGTACCAAGCCGCTGTGTATGGGAATGCGAAAGCGTCCAAATTGGATGCGGTCGCTGAAGAATACTTTGCAGGCATCAAACTCCCATGAGCGCCGACTTATTACCCCGTCGCACCGCTGTGTGGGTCTTTGTTGCCTTCGCATGCGCTTACTTCTTGTCTGCCTTGTTGCGCGCCATTACCGCCACCTTGTCGCCCACGCTGTCGGTCGAGTTTGGTTTGCATGCGCGTGATTTGGGTTTGTTGGCAGGCGGCTACTTCTTTGGCTTCTCGTTGACCCAGTTGCCCATGGGGCGCTGGCTGGACAGCCATGGGCCTAAAAAAGTGGTGTTGAGCTTTTTGGGCGTGGCCGTTTTGGGCTGCCTGGCCTTTGCATGGGCGGATGGTTTCACGGGGTTGCTGCTGTCACGCGTGCTGATTGGCGTGGGGGTGAGCGCCTGCTTGATGGCCCCGTTAACGGGGTACCGCCGTTGGCTGGTTTTGGAGAAGCAACAGCGCGCCAATTCGTGGATGTTGATGACGGGCTCTTTCGGCATGCTGGCGTCCACACTCCCAGTGCAGTGGTTGCTGCCCGTCGTGGGTTGGCGCTGGATTTTTGTTGGCTTGGCGCTGTTGGTCGTGTTGTCGATGGCGCTGATGGCGTGGCAAGTGCCCCGCTGGCGTTTGCCTGAAGCGAAGAACGAGGCGTCAACTCCAGCTACGCTGCCCGTCAAAGAGGGCATCTTGGCCAGCTATGCCCAAGTTTGGCGGCATCCGTACTTTCGCAGCCTCACGCCGATTGGGTTTTTCAACTACGGCGGCCTGATCGCCATGCAAACCCTGTGGGCGGGCCCTTGGATGGTCAAGGTTGCTGGCTACAGTGCCTTGGAAGCTGCGACGGGGCTGTTTTGGGTCAACGTCTGCATGTTGTTCACATTCTTGGTTTGGGGGCTTGTGACGCCCGCGTTGTATGCGCGCGGACTGAACGCCAACAAGCTGATGACGTGGGGCGTACCACTGAACTTCATGGTTCAAATTTACATCGTCTGCGCCTGCGTCGATGCGGGGGCGCTGTCTTGGGCGCTGTTTTGCATCAGCAGCTCTTTTGTTTCATTGGCCCAGCCTGCGGTGGGCATGGCGTTTCCTTCAGCCTTGGCGGGGCGTGCCTTGTCTGCCTACAACTTGGTGTTGTTTTTGGGCGTGTTTGTGGTGCAGTGGGGCATGGGATTGATGATCGACGGCTTTCAAACTGCCGGTTATGCTGAACCCATCGCTTTTAGAGCGGCCATGGCTGTTTTCTTGTTCAGCTGCTTGGCGTCTTATGTCTATTTTCTAAAGCACAAATCTGACCATTGATAATGCGAGACTAGACCTTTGTAAAAGTGCGCTCGCACACGTTATGACCCACCGTATTTTCATCATCGCCCATGCTCCGCTGGCGCAAGCCATGCGCGATTGCGCTATGCATGTGTACCCCGAGTGCGCGGCCACCGTCATCGCGCTCGATGTGTTGCCCAATGCCCAGCCTGAAGACACCTTGGCCCAAGCGCGTCAAGCCTTAGCTGGTGCCGAGAGTGATGGTCTATTGGTACTCACCGATATCTTTGGCGCAACGCCCGCCAACGTGGCTCAAAAATTGGTCGCCAACAATGGCAACGCCAAGCTCATCGCGGGCATCAATTTACCCATGCTTTTTCGGGCAGTGTGTTACCGCCATGAACCTTTAGATGCCTTGGTGACCCGCGCCCTCGTGGGCGGCACCCAAGGTGTGATGCAAGTCGCCATCACGGCTCCTCAAAATCAAAACCGTCGAATCCATGATCAAAACCACCACGACCATCAGCAATAAATTGGGCCTGCACGCCCGTGCCTCAGCCAAACTCACCAAGCTGGCTGGCAGCTTCCCGTGCGAGGTGTGGATCAGCAAGGGTGAGCGCCGCGTGAATGCCAAAAGCATCATGGGCGTCATGATGCTGGCCGCGGGCATTGGCAGCGAGGTTGAGCTCGAAACCGCAGGCACACAAGAGCAAGAAGCCATGGATGGGCTGCTGGCCTTGATCAACGACAAATTCGGCGAAGGCGAATAAGGCGACTCATGACGTTTTCCATCCACGGTCTCGCAGTTGCACGCGGCATTGCCATTGGGCGTGCGGTGCTGGTGGCATCCAGTCGCGTGGATGTGGCGCACTATTTCATTGAAGAAGCGCAAGTCCCTGCGGAGTTGCGACGTCTCTCACAAGCACGCGATGCGGTGTTGTATGAATTGCAGCAACTGCACGACACCCTGCCCAAAGAATCGCCACCAGAGTTGGCTGCGATTCTTGACGTTCACCTGATGTTGTTGCAAGACGAAATGCTGGCAGATGGTGTGGGCCAATGGGTCAAAGACCGGCTCTACAACGCCGAGTGGGCGTTGACATCGCAGCTCGACGTCGTGGCCCGTCAGTTTGACGAGATGGATGACCCCTACTTGCGCGAGCGCAAGGGCGATTTAGAGCAGGTGGTGGAGCGCATGCTGCGTCACATCAAAGGTGTGCCGCATGTCGTGCCGCAAGCATCGCTCAAGCGGCCGTCCTCCGCTCGCCAGCAAGACCTGCAACTCGATGACCACATGGATGTGCCTTTGGTGCTGGTGGCCCACGATTTGTCGCCAGCCGACATGCTGCAGTTCAAACAAAGTGTGTTCACAGGCTTCGTGACCGATGTGGGTGGCAAGACTTCGCACACCGCGATCGTGGCGCGTAGTTTGGACATTCCTGCTGTGGTCGGTGCACGCACGGCCAGCCAGTTGGTGCGTCAAGATGACTGGATCATCATTGACGGCGATACGGGCGTGGTGATCGTCAACCCGTCCTCCATCATCTTGGCGGAATACGGTTTTAAAAAGCGCCAAGCCGAATTAGAGCGCGAACGCCTTTCGCGTTTGCGCCACACACCTGCCGTGACGATGGACGATCAACGCGTGGAGCTGTTGGCCAACATCGAAATGCCAGAAGACGCACCTGCCGCTTTGGCCGTCGGCGCGGTGGGCGTGGGCTTGTTTCGCAGCGAGTTTTTATTCATGGGGCGCATCGGCGCATTGCCCGACGAAGAAGAGCAATTTCAGGCTTACCGCCGCGCTGTCGAAGGCATGCAAGGTTTGCCCGTGACCATTCGAACGGTTGATATTGGTGCCGACAAACCGTTGGACCGTGCGCACAAAGAAGACACGCACTTGAACCCTGCCTTGGGGTTGCGTGCCATCCGCTGGAGCTTGGCCGATCCCGCCATGTTTTTGACGCAATTGCGTGCCGTGTTGCGCGCTGCCGCGTTTGGCCAAGTGAATTTACTGATCCCGATGCTGGCGCATGCCCGCGAGATCAAACAAACCTTTGCCTTGCTCGACCAAGCACGCGCGCAATTGGATGCCCGAGGTGTGGCGTTTGGCCCCCTCAAGGTGGGCGCGATGATCGAAATTCCGGCGGCCGCGCTGAGCGTGAAGATGTTCTTGCGCCACTTCGATTTCTTGTCCATTGGCACCAACGACTTGATTCAATACACCTTGGCCATCGACCGCGCAGACGAGTCGGTGGCGCACTTGTACGACCCCTTACACCCTGCTGTGCTGCGTTTGGTGGCAGACACCATTGCCGAATGTCGGGCGCAGGGCAAAGGCGTGAGTGTGTGCGGCGAGATGGCCGGCGACCCGTCGCTCACGCGCCTGCTCTTGGGCTTGGGGCTGCGAAGCTTTTCGATGCATCCCACCCAAATTTTGGCGGTCAAGCAAGAGGTATTACGCGCCGATGCCTCGCGTTTGCAAGGCTGGGCCCAGCAAGTGATGGCCAGCGATGAGCCGGCTGAGTTGATGGGCGTTTAAGCTTTAGAAGCTTCTGAAGCGGCGTGGGCTTGTTGGTCTGCATGGTATGACGATCTAACCATTGCACCGACAGCCGCGTGGCTGAAACCCATCTCGTAGGCCTTCTCTTCAAACATCTTGAACGTGTCGGGGTGCACGTAGCGGCGCACAGGAATGTGGCTGGTGCTGGGTGCCAAATATTGGCCGATCGTCAGCATGTCGATGTTGTGCGCACGCATGTCTTGCATGACTTGCAAAATTTCTTCATCGGTCTCACCCAAGCCCACCATCAAGCCGCTTTTAGTCGGCACGTTGGGGTGGAGTGCTTTGAATTTTTTGAGCAAATTCAAGCTGAAGGCGTAGTCGCTGCCGGGGCGCGCTTCTTTGTAGAGGCGAGGCACGGTTTCCATGTTGTGGTTCATCACATCAGGTGGCGCGGCTTTCAGAATTTCCAGAGCGCGATCGTCGCGACCACGGAAGTCAGGCACCAAGATCTCGATTTGTGTTTGGGGTGACAGCTCGCGTGTGCGGCGAATGCAGTCCACAAAATGTTGGCTGCCACCGTCGCGCAAATCGTCGCGATCGACGCTGGTGATCACCACGTATTTCAGTTTCAACTCGGCAATGGTTTTGGCCAGGTTTTCAGGTTCGTCCACGTCGAGCGGGTCAGGCCGGCCGTGGCCCACATCGCAGAAGGGGCAGCGGCGCGTGCACTTATCGCCCATGATCATGAAGGTGGCAGTGCCTTTTCCGAAGCATTCACCAATGTTGGGGCAGCTGGCTTCTTCGCACACAGTGACCAATTTGTTGGCGCGCAACACGTCTTTGATTTCATAAAAACGCGTGGTGGGCGAGCCTGCTTTGACGCGAATCCAGTCGGGCTTTTTCAGCACTTCGCTTTGCTCAACTTTCACGGGAATGCGCGACAGTTTGGCGGCCGCTTTTTGCTTGGCCAGTGGGTTGTAGTTTTCGACGGTTTGCGCTTCGCGCACGACGAGGTTGTCAGGGGTGGACATAGCAAAAAAGCCTGTGTTGGAGGCCCTGCGGGATCAGGGCGTCAAATAGGTGACGAGCTTTTGGCTCAAAACATCAGCGGCTTCTTGCCAGCTGACCAATACGCCGATTGTAGAAAGGTCGACAGTTTGCAAGCCTTGGTAGCCACAAGGGTTGATGCGTTGAAAGGGCGATAGGTCCATCGCCACATTGAGCGCCAGACCGTGGTACGTGCAGTGGCGGCTGACTTTGATGCCCAAGGCCGCGATCTTGCCAAGTCCCGTGAAGTCGGGTGTTTTATCACCGTCTTTTTGTGGGCGCTGTGGCAGCATGGCGTGGCTGTGTGGGTCGTCAAGGCGAACATATATACCCGGCGCACCGGAGACGCGATGCCCCGTGACGCCAAAGTGCAGCAGCGTGCGAATGAGAGCTTCTTCCACGCGGTGCACGTACTCTTTCACGTAGTAGCCAGCGCGCTGCAAGTTCACCAGCGGATAGGCCACCACTTGACCGGGTCCGTGAAAAGTGACTTGGCCGCCGCGGTTGGTGGCAATGACGGGAATGGTGCCGGGGGCGAGCAGATGGTCTGCTTGTCCTGCCAAGCCTTGTGTGAAGGTGGGCGGGTGCTCGCACATCCAGAGCTCGTCAGGTGTGTCCGCATCACGCTGGGCAGTCCATGTTTGCATGGCTTCATACGTGGGCTGGTAGTCCACCAAGCCCAAATGGTGTACTTGCATGTTCCGTTAAAGAACGACTTTGACCATGGGGTGAGATGACAGTGCGATGTACAAGCTGTCGAGCTGCTCGCGACTGGTCGCCGTGACGGTGATGGTGACGCCTAAATATTTGCCGCCTGAACTGGTGCGCAGTTCGATTGATGCAGCATCAAAAAAAGGATCGAACGTACGAGCCACTTGGGTAACCGTGTGTACGAAGTCTTCATGCGCTAGGCCCATGACTTTGATGGGAAATGCGCTGGGGTACTCGATGAGCGAGTCTTTGCGTGCGGCTGCGTTGGCTGCAGGATCTAGTGGGGGGTGAATGGATGCACTCATGAAATGACAGGGCTTAAAGGGCGTCGATAAAGGGTTAGAAATAGTTTTCAGTATGCACGAGGTGGCAGTAAAGAGACTTTAGGGCTTGAATACGATGCGGATTGGCGCTTACAAAGACGAGAAGTCAGGCTATTAAGACGGAATAAGTAAGGACTTTCTTAAAGCGCATGTAAAGCCACGGGGTTTCTACGTATAATCAAGGGCTTTGCTGAATCAACTTTCGTAACTTCGGTGTAATTTGAGATGACTAAAATCTCGACAGAGCTTGAAGATGAGGCTCCAGAGCCTGAATTCAAGCCCCTGACGCCTCAAGAAGCGCAAGTGTGGCGAATGAAAAATCCAACCACGTCGCCGTGGCTGATTTTGGCGGTGCAGGTTGCCGTTGCAATCGCATTGGCTTTGTTGGTTGGCGTGCTGAGTGGTCGATCTGCATGGGCATGGTCGGTGGCTTGGGGTGGTTTTGCTGTTGCGCTACCTGCTTCCTTGTTCGCAAGGGCGCTGTCTCGGCAAATGAAGATAGGGTCGTCAAACGTGGCTTTGGCGGGTTTGTTTGTTTGGGAGCTGGTCAAGGTTGTTTTGACCGTGGTGCTGCTTGCTGCGGCGCCTAAAGTGATTTCTGAGCTGAGTTGGTTAGCGTTGCTGGCTGGCTTTGTGGTGACGATGAAGGTGTATTGGTTGGCGTGGTATTGGTCAGCAATACGCAGTCGGTCGGTATAAAAAGTTTGTAAATTTAAATGGTGAACTATGTCTGCTGAACACGCTGGAGCGCACGCTCCGACGGCTGGAGAGTACATCCAGCATCACTTGCAACATTTGCAAAAGAACTTTGCATTTGAGAATGTGAAGCAAGAAACTATTGTTGACTTTTCGCTCTTCAACTTCGACTCCGTGGTTTTTTCCTTGGTGTTGGGTGTGTTGGGTTGTTTGGTCATGTGGGCTGCGGCTCGCAGAGCAACTTCGGGTGTGCCCGGTCGCTTTCAGGCTGCGGTAGAGATGTTGGCTGAGTTAGTTGAAAACCAAGCCAAAGGTGTTATCCATAACGAAAAAAGCCGCAAGCTGATTTCTCCCTTGGCCTTGACTGTGTTCGTTTGGATTTTCCTGATGAACGCGATGGATATGTTGCCTGTCGACTTGATTCCTCAAATTTGGCACAGCGCGGGTCCAGCACTGGGCTTTAAAGATTACATGCGTGTAGTGCCAACGGCCGACTTGTCCACCACATTGGGCTTGTCCACGTCAGTTTTGTTGATCTGTTTGTTCTACAACATCAAGATCAAGGGTTTGGGTGGTTGGGCGCACGAGTTGATCGCTGCACCTTTTGGTGACCACTGGGCGCTGTATCCGATTAACTTCTTGATGCAGATGATTGAATACGTTGCTAAAACCGTGTCGCATGGCATGCGGTTGTTCGGCAACATGTTTGCGGGTGAGTTGGTGTTCATGTTGATCGCTCTGATGGGCGGCGGATGGGCAGTCTCGGCATCTGGCGTTGGCTTGGCTGTTGGTCACGTCATCGCTGGCACCGTGTGGACACTGTTCCACATCTTGGTGATCACCCTGCAAGCCTTCATCTTTATGATGTTGACGCTGATCTATGCAGGTCAAGCGCACGACGCACATTGATGTAACTTTTTCTGTTTTCGTTTTTTTTCTTTTCCCACAACTTTTAGGAGCTTTTCATGGAAAACATTCTCGGCCTGGTGGCATTGGCTTGCGGTTTGATCGTTGGTTTGGGCGCTATCGGCGCTTCGATCGGTATCGCTTTGATGGGCGGCAAGTTCCTCGAGTCTTCGGCTCGTCAACCTGAGTTGATGAACGAATTGCAAACCAAGATGTTCATCTTGGCTGGTTTGATCGACGCTGCCTTCTTGATCGGCGTGGCTATCGCTTTGCTGTTCGCCTTCGCTAACCCCTTCGTTCTGAAGTAATTTGAGCCCCCTTCACGTAAAAGAAGGACTTGAATCGTGAACATTAACGCAACCCTGTTCCTGCAGGCCATCGTTTTTGCAATCTTGGTGTGGTTCACGATGAAATTCGTGTGGCCTCCCATTGCAGCTGCTCTTGATGAGCGTTCTGCAAAGATTGCACACGGCTTGGCTGCTGCTGAACACGCAAAAATTGAACTCTCCAACGCGCACAGAGAAGTGGAATTGAAGCTGGCTGAAACCCGCAACGAATCCACTACTCTGTTGGCTGATGCAGAGCGCCGTGCCCAACATTTGATCGACGATGCCAAGGTTCGCGCCTCGGAAGAAGCGAAACGAATTGTGGCTGCCGCTCAAGCAGAAGCTGCACAAGAAGTCGTGAAAGCCCGTGAAGCCTTGCGTGAGCAAGTCGCTGTGTTGGCTGTTAAAGGTGCTGAGCAAATTCTCCGCAAGGAAGTCAATGCCAGCGTCCACGCCGACTTGTTGGGTCGCTTGAAGACAGAGCTGTAAGAGGAAGATATGGCTGAACTCGCCACCATTGCCCGTCCTTACGCTGAAGCTTTGTTCCAAGCCTCCCAAGCCGACCTGAGCGCTACTGCCGTATGGTTAGATGAACTCGCCGCAATCGCAAGCAATGCGCAGTTGATGCAATTTGCTGACAACCCCAAAGTCACAGCCGAACAAGTCTTCGGTTTGATTCAGGGCGTGGCGAAAGCGCAGTTGTCACCTGCAGCACAAAACTTTTTGCACGCCGTGATCGACAACGGACGACTGAGCGCAATGCCCGAAATGGCTGCTCAGTTCCGCGATCGCGTGAATGCACAAGGTGGTACGTCAGATGCCTTGGTTTACAGCGCGTTTGACATCGACGCAGCGGCCTTGGCCAATGTGACGGAATTGCTGCAAAAACGTTTCGGCCGAAAGCTCAACGTTTCTGTGACGCTACAGCCTGAGCTGATTGGCGGTATTCGCGTGGTGGTGGGTGACCAAGTGCTCGACACTTCGGTCAAAGCCCGTTTGGATCAAATGAAAGTTGCGCTGACTGCCTAAGCCTTTGGCTTGAAAGCAGTTGGCCCTTACAAGAAAGAAGGAAAGAGTCATGCAACTCAATCCCGCAGAAATCTCTGAGCTGATTAAGACTCGTATCGAAGGTTTGGGCACCGATGCCAACGTTCGTAATCAAGGCACCGTTCTTTCGGTGACCGACGGTATCGTTCGCGTGCACGGTCTTTCAGACGCGATGCAAGGCGAAATGTTGGAATTCCCCAACAACACATTCGGTCTGGCCCTGAACCTCGAGCGTGACTCGGTCGGTGCTGTGATCTTGGGTGAGTACGAGCACATCTCTGAAGGCGACATTGTCAAATGTACAGGTCGCATTTTGGAAGTGCCCGTTGGCCCCGAACTGATTGGCCGCGTGGTGAACGCTTTGGGTCAGCCTATCGACGGCAAAGGCCCCATCAACGCCAAGTTGACTGACGTGATCGAGAAAGTTGCGCCAGGCGTGATTGCTCGTGAATCCGTGAGCCAGCCTATGCAAACTGGTTTGAAGTCCATCGACTCCATGGTTCCAGTGGGCCGTGGTCAGCGCGAGTTGATCATTGGTGACCGTCAGACAGGTAAAACTGCTGTGGCGATCGACGCCATCATCAACCAAAAAGGTCAGAACATGACCTGCGTTTACGTCGCGATTGGCCAAAAAGCCTCGTCGATCAAAAACGTGGTGCGCGCTTTGGAACAAGCTGGCGCGATGGAATACACCATCGTGGTCGCCGCTTCTGCCTCTGAATCTGCAGCGATGCAGTACGTGTCTGCCTACTCAGGTTGCACGATGGGCGAATACTTCCGTGACCGTGGCGAAGACGCTTTGATCGTTTATGACGATCTGTCTAAGCAAGCTGTGGCTTACCGTCAAGTGTCTTTGCTGTTGCGTCGCCCACCAGGCCGCGAAGCTTACCCTGGCGACGTGTTCTATCTCCACAGCCGCTTGCTCGAGCGTGCAGCCCGCGTGAATGCCGACTACGTGGAAGCCTTCACCAAAGGCGCTGTCAAAGGCAAAACAGGTTCATTGACGGCTTTGCCAATCATTGAAACCCAAGCTGGTGACGTGTCTGCCTTCGTGCCAACCAACGTGATTTCAATCACTGACGGTCAAATCTTCTTGGAAACGTCGTTGTTCAACGCCGGTGTCCGTCCTGCGATTAACGCCGGTATCTCGGTGTCTCGCGTGGGTGGTGCAGCGCAAACGAAATTGATCAAGAACTTGTCCGGTGGTATCCGTACCGACTTGGCTCAGTACCGTGAATTGGCAGCATTTGCCCAGTTCGCTTCTGACCTCGACGAAGCCACACGTAAACAGCTCGACCGCGGTGCTCGCGTGACTGAATTGCTCAAGCAAGCTCAGTACAGCCCACAGCCGATCAGCTTGATGGGTGCGACTTTGTTTGCTGTCAACAAGGGTTACCTCGACGACATCGACGTCAAGCAAGTTCTGAGCTTTGAACATGGCTTGCATGCTTACCTCAAAGACAAGCACGCAGCATTGTTGGCCAAATTAGAAGCCGACAAAGCCATGGACAAAGATGCCGAGGCTGACATGAATGCCGCTATCGCAGCGTTCAAGAAAACCTTTGCTTAATTCCTACCTGACCACACAAGGAGCCTCTAATGGCAGCAGGTAAGGAAATTCGCGGCAAGATCAAATCGGTGGAAAACACCAAGAAGATCACAAAGGCCATGGAAATGGTGGCCGCGTCCAAAATGCGCAAAGCGCAGGAGCGCATGCGCGCTGCGCGTCCGTACAGCGAAAAAATTCGCCATGTCGCGGCTAACCTCGGCAAGGCCAACCCTGAATACGTTCATCCCTTCATGGAGATCAACGATGCTAAAGGTGCTGGCTATGTCGTGGTAACCACAGACAAAGGTTTGTGCGGCGGCCTCAACACAAACGTGTTGCGTCTTTTGTCACACAAGTTGCGCGATATGCAAGCTGAAGGCATGACGGCGCAAGCCGTCGCCATTGGCAACAAAGGTTTGGGCTTTTTGAATCGTTCAGGTGTCAAGGTTGTGTCGCACGCGACACAACTGGGTGATACGCCGCATCTGGACAAATTGATTGGCCCCGTGAAGGTTTTGCTCGACGCTTATGTCAACGGCGAAATCAATGCGGTCTACCTGTGCTTCACACGCTTCATTAACACGATGAAGCAAGAAGCCGTGATTGAGCAATTGCTGCCTTTGTCGGCTGATTTGCTCAAGACTCACGAAGTGCATAGCACATGGGACTACATCTACGAACCTGAGCCGCATGTCGTCATTGACGAGCTGTTGATCCGTTACGTGGAAGCTTTGGTCTATCAGGCCGTGGCTGAAAGTATGGCGTCCGAGCAATCGGCACGCATGGTGGCGATGAAGTCCGCGACCGACAACGCTGGGAACGTGATCAACGAACTCAAACTGGTTTACAACAAGACGCGTCAAGCTGCGATCACGAAAGAACTTTCGGAAATCGTTGCCGGTGCGGCTGCTGTCTGATTTTAATTTTTGGAGCAAAAAATGGCTCATGCCCAAGGCAAGATTGTTCAATGTATTGGCGCTGTGGTGGACGTCGAGTTCCCACGCGACCAAATGCCCAAGGTGTACGACGCACTGAAGCTCGAGGGCACAGCCCTGACGCTCGAAGTGCAACAACAACTCGGTGACGGCATCGTCCGTACCATCGCGTTGGGCACCTCCGACGGTTTGCGTCGTGGTTTGATGGTGACGAACACTGGCGCGGCGATTACGGTCCCCGTTGGTAAAGCCACCCTCGGCCGCATCATGGACGTGTTGGGTAACCCTATCGACGAACGTGGTCCTGTGGATCTGGCACAAACTGCCTCTATCCACCGCAAAGCCCCAGCCTATGACGAACTCAGCCCTTCGCAAGAATTGCTCGAGACCGGCATCAAAGTGATCGACTTGGTCTGCCCGTTCGCCAAAGGCGGTAAGGTTGGCTTGTTCGGTGGCGCTGGTGTCGGCAAGACCGTGAACATGATGGAGTTGATCAACAACATCGCTAAAGCGCACAGCGGCTTGTCCGTGTTCGCTGGTGTGGGTGAGCGTACCCGTGAAGGTAACGACTTCTATCACGAGATGGCTGACTCTGGCGTTGTGAACCTCGAGAAACTCGAAGAGTCCAAAGTGGCCATGGTTTACGGTCAGATGAACGAGCCTCCTGGCAACCGTTTGCGCGTGGCCTTGACGGGTTTGACCATTGCTGAGTCATTCCGTGACGAAGGCAAAGACGTGTTGTTCTTCGTGGACAACATCTATCGCTATACCTTGGCCGGTACCGAAGTGTCCGCCTTGTTGGGTCGTATGCCTTCTGCTGTGGGTTACCAACCTACATTGGCCGAAGAAATGGGCCGTTTACAAGAGCGTATTACGTCGACCAAAGTGGGTTCTATCACTTCCATCCAAGCCGTTTACGTGCCTGCCGATGACTTGACCGACCCATCGCCAGCGACCACTTTTGCTCACTTGGACTCCACCGTTGTGTTGTCTCGTGACATCGCTTCATTGGGTATCTACCCCGCTGTGGATCCCTTGGACTCCACCAGCCGCCAGTTGGACCCCTTGGTTGTGGGCGAAGAGCACTACGCCACAGCTCGCGCTGTGCAAGGCACTTTGCAGCGCTACAAAGAATTGCGTGACATCATCGCGATTTTGGGCATGGACGAATTGGCTCCTGAAGACAAGCTGGCTGTGGCCCGCGCTCGTAAGATCCAACGTTTCTTATCGCAGCCTTTCCACGTGGCTGAAGTGTTCACTGGCTCGCCCGGTAAATACGTCACCTTGGCTGAAACGATTCGCGGCTTCAAGATGATTGTGAACGGTGAGTGTGACCACTTACCAGAACAAGCCTTCTACATGGTCGGTACGATCGACGAAGCCTTCGAAAAAGCTAAGAAGATCTGAGAGATCCTATGAGTACCATCCACGTTGATGTCGTCAGTGCAGAAGAGTTGATCTTCTCCGGCGAAGCCACTTTTGTGGCTTTGCCTGGCGAGGCGGGTGAGCTCGGTATTTATCCGCGCCACACCCCGCTGATCTCGCGCATCCGAGCTGGTTCGGTGCGCATCCACACGGCAGATGGTGGCGAAGAGTTTGTGTTCGTGGCGGGTGGCATTCTTGAAGTGCAACCCGATTGCGTCACCGTCATGTCTGACACCGCGGTTCGCGGCAAAGACTTGGACGAAGAAAAAGCCAACGCTGCCAAATTGGCTGCCGAAGAAGCAGTCAAAAACGCCAAAGGCGAAGTTGATATGGCTCGTGCTCGTTCCGAGTTGACCATCTTGGCTGCTGAGTTGTCTGCTTTGCGCCGCTTCCGCGGTAAAAAGTAAACTGCTTCACGGCTGCAACTTGCCAAAGCCCCTGTCTCACGACTGGGGCTTTTTTATTGGGCAAAAATCAAGCGACAATTTAGCCATGCGAAAAGCCAAACTCCAAGCCGCAACCGTAGGCGGCAGTGCAGATGAGATCGAGGCTCAGTTTTACGAGGCCTTGCAGCAAGGCGACATCGACAAGTTGATGGCCTGTTGGGCAGACGAGGATGAAATAATTTGCGTGCACCCTGATGGGCCACGCTTGGTTGGCAGTGCCACCATCCGCGCCGCTTTTGAAGCCATGTTTGCCAACGGCAACATCGCCGTGCGGCCTGAGCAAGTCAGCAAAGTTGAATCGCTGACGAGTGCCATGCACAACGTGGTGGAGTGTGTGGCAGTGCTTTCTGCCGAAGGTCCACAAGAAGCCTTTGTCATCGCGACCAATGTGTACCAACGCACGCCTCAAGGATGGCGCATGGTGGCCCATCACGCCAGCCCCGGTACATCGGCCCTCAAGCAAGGGTCAACCCACGGATCTCAGGTATTGCATTGAGCTGGAATTACCGATCGCCTTGGTGGTTACCAGACGGAAATCTGCAAACTATTTATGCGGCTAAAGTCGCTCGGCACTTTCATCAAGCAGTCACGCACTGGACGCGCAACAGATGGTCCACACCAGATGGCGATTTTGTCGACGTTGATTGGCTTCAAACCCTCGATGTTCAAAAAGACGCACCTCTGTTGGTGATGTTTCATGGCCTAGAAGGCTCCTCAGACAGCCACTATGCGCAAGCCTTTGCATCAGAAGTAAACCGACGCGGATGGCGCTTTGCATTGCCGCATTTCAGAGGCTGCAGTGGTGAGTTGAACTTAGCGCCTCGCGCCTACCATTCTGGTGACCACGAAGAAATTGCTTGGTTGCTGTCGCAGTTTCGCCAGCAGCACGATGGCCCCATGTATGCCGTCGGGATTTCGCTCGGTGGCAATGCTTTGATGCGCTGGGCGGGAGAACAAGGCCATGCGGCATCAGGACTCATTGATGGCATTGCCTCCGTCTGCTCGCCCATTGACTTGGCGGCCAGCGGCCATGCGATTGACAGTGGCTTTAACAAGCGCGTTTATGCCCGCATGTTTTTAGCCAGCATGAAGCCGCGCGCATTGCAAAAATTAGAACAGTTCCCGGGTTTATTCGATCCCCATGCGCTCAAGCGCGTGGACACACTCTATGCGTTTGACAACGTCTTCACCGCGCCATTGCACGGGTTCAAAGACACGGACGATTATTGGCTTCGTGCCTCCGCCAAACCCGGCCTCGCCAGCGTGCGTGTGCCAGCGCTGGTGCTGAATGCACGCAATGACCCCTTCATTCCCGCGTGGTGTTTGCCCACGGCCCAAGATGTGAGCGATTGGGTGCAGTTATGGCAACCCGAAGCAGGCGGCCACGTCGGGTTTGTGGGCGGGACATTCCCTGGACATTTGGCCGATATGCCGCGTGCTGTTGTGGAATGGTTGAAACAAGCCTCCATTTGAAAGGACAGGTATGGACGACATCGTCAAACAAGCCATTGCCAAATGGCCCAATGTGCCCGACTGCTACGGTTGGCTAGGTCTCGACGCGCGTGGCGATTGGTACATGCGTGATGACCAAGCGCAAGCGCAAGGTAATTTCACGCAAAGCAAGGGCTCCCGCTTGCAGCATGAAAAGCTGATCGACTTCATTGGACGTAACTACGAATGCGATCAACAAGGACGCTGGTTTTTTCAAAATGGACCGCAACGCGTCTATGTCGAACTTGAAGCTACCCCTTGGATTTGGCGCATTCAACCAGATGGCAGCCTACAAACCCACACGGGACGCCCCGCCCGCATGCAGCGTTGCTGCGTGGACGAAGCGGGCTACTTTTATATGGACACCGAAATTGGCTTTGGCCTGGTGCGCACCCAAGACATGCATTTGGCCATGGCCCCCATTGAGTCAGGACTGTGGGTGCCACAAGAGGTGATGCGGGCCACGTTGGCTCAGCAATTTGGTTACGTACGCAGCCCACAAGCGGCAGAACTGAAAAACAAACAGGCGTAAAAAAACCGGCTAGGCCGGCTTTTTTACGAGAAAGCCAATTACTTGGCTTCTGCTTTCTTAGGTTCACTGAACTTAGCGCCACCTTCGTTGGCCATGTACACCACAGCGCGGCCAATTTCCAGATCGTCAAAATCGCCACCGCCTTGAGCGCCCATGGCGCCTTTGCCTTTGAGTGCGGAAGTCAACAAGGCATCGTAGCCCTTGCCAACGCGAGGTGCCCAAGCGGCTTTGTCGCCAAACTTAGGTGCGCCAGCCGCGCCAGTGGTGTGACAAGCGGAGCACTGTGCCTTAAACACATCGACGCCAGCTTTGAGTTCGCGATTGGCATCACGAATTTCAACAGAGCCGACCTTTTGAATGCGGGCTGCGACAGCCTCGGGGGCATTAGAAGAGCCAGCTTGAGGCTTGTTGGCTGATGTAACAAAGAAAACCAAACCAATGATGATAAAAACAGGCAACACAAACGAGTAACCCACCATCATTAAGAACTGTTTAGGGGTTTTGACCGGTCCGGTGTGGGCTTCTTCGTGCTGGTTGTCGCTCATGATGAATGTGTCCTTAGAAATCAACTTTAAAACTCTTTAAATTATAGCGGGGCCTTACAATGAAAGCCGACTCAAATGCGGCTGTAGCTCAGTGGATAGAGTATTGGCCTCCGAAGCCAAGGGTCGTGGGTTCGATCCCCGCCAGCCGCACCATTTCAACCTTCGGTTTGCGCCTTCAAGACCAAGGCGCGTTCGTACAGTGAGTTACGCGCCTCACCCGTCAACTCCGCCGCCAGTTTCACCGCAGTTTTAAGCGGCAACTCGGCCATCAACAGCGTCAACACGCGGTCGTTGTCGGCACCAGCTTCCACCTCTTGCACTTGTGCATGCACCACCAAGGCAAATTCACCTCGTGTACGTTGCGGTCCGGCTTGAATCCACGCGCTCAGATCTTGTGCCGCGACGGTGGCAATTTCTTCAAACTGCTTCGTCAACTCGCGGCCAACGGTCACGGGGCGTGTGCCCAGCGGGGCCAACGCTGCGGCGAGGGCTTCGATGCGGTGTGGCGCTTCTAGCAGCACTTGGGCGCGCGGCTCTTGTTTGAGCACCTCGACCGCATGCATGCGCTCAGTGGCTTTCGAGGGCAGAAACCCGACGAAGACAAAGCCCGACGAATCGTGTGCGGGGGTACCGCAGGCGCTCAACAGCGACGTCACGCTGCTGGCACCTGGCAGCGGGATCACGCGATGGCCAGCGAGCTGCACTTGCCACGCCAAGCGAGCCCCGGGGTCGCTCACAGCGGGCGTGCCTGCGTCACTGACATAGGCCACGCGCTGTCCAGCTTGCAAACGGCGCACCACCTCTTGCGCGGCTTCGGCTTCGTTGTGCTGGTGAACGGCCAGCCAATGTGCAGAACCCTTGTCGATGCCATAGGCACGTAACAAGGTTTGACTGTGGCGGGTGTCTTCACAGGCCAAGGTATCGCATAAGCTCAAGGTATGCAGCGCACGCAGGCTGATGTCGGCCAAATTGCCAATAGGCGTGGCCACCACGTACAAAGCCCCCGTGGGGTAGTTCTGTGTGGCTGCGGCCGCGTGGGCAGCCGTCAAGGCGGAGTCAAAGTTGGCGCTCATCAGGGAGGGTCTATGGACAAGCTCAAGGTCGACACCACCAGTGAGGCGACCACCAAGCAAAAAGGGGATGCGGCTGAAGACCGCGCCTTGCATCATCTGCAAGCGCAAGGCCTACAACTGGTGCAACGCAATTATCGAACGCCCGGACGCGGTGGCGGCGAAATAGATTTAATTCTTCGAGACCGTGATGGCACCCTGGTGTTTGTCGAGGTGCGTCAACGCGGGAGTCGCACGCATGGCGGCGCTTTGGCCAGCATCACATCTGCAAAGCAGCGCCGCATTGTGTTTGCTGCCCGACACTTTTTGATGCGCTTGAACCGAGAGCCGCCATGTCGCTTTGACGTGGTGGCGGTCGAGGCCGATGGCCTGCACTGGTACCCCGCAGCCTTTGATGCCGCATGAGTGGCACAAAAGGTATCATTCCGCCATGTTAGAGCAACGCATTGAGCAACACTTCATCGACAGTGCCGACTTGAAATACCAAGCCGCACAAGTCTTGTCTAAACCCATTGCAGCCGCCGTGTCTGCGGTGCTGGCCAGTGTCACCAGCGGTGGCAAGGTGCTGGCCTGCGGCAACGGCGGTTCTGCTGCTGACGCGCAACACTTTGCGGCTGAGTTTGTCGGCCGCTTTGAGCGTGAACGCCCCGAGCTGGGCGCGATTGCGCTCACCACCGACAGTTCCATCATCACGGCCATTGCCAACGACTACAGCTTCGAGCAAATTTTTGCCAAGCAAGTGCGTGCCTTGGGGCAGTCGGGCGATGTGTTGTTGGCCATCACGACCAGTGGCAGCTCGCCCAACGTGTTGGCCGCCATTCAGGCTGCCCACGAGCGCGACATGACGGTGGTCGCCCTGACCGGCAAAGGCGGCGGCAAGATGGGCCAAGCCCTGCGCGAAACCGATGTGCACATTTGCGTGCCACACGACCGCACGGCGCGAATTCAAGAAGTGCATTTGCTGACCATCCATTGCATTTGTGATGGCGTGGACACGCAACTGCTCGGTGATCAAGAAGGAAACGAATGACTATGAAAAACACAAGCCAAAAGCTGCTCGCCGTTCTGGTGCTCTCTATGGGCCTGTCCGCTTGCGCACCTGTGATGTTGGGCGGCATGATGGGCGGCGCGATGGTCGCCAGCGACCGACGCACCACCGGCATTCAACTCGAAGACGAGGGCATCGAGCAACGCAGCGCCTCCGCCCGTGACGAAAACTTTGGCAACAAAGAGCACGTCAACTTCACCAGCTACAACCGCCAAGTGTTGATCACGGGCGAGGTGTCCAGCGACCGTGTGCGTCAGCAAGTGGAGCAACTGATTGGCCGCGTCGAAAACGTGCGTTTGGTCGCCAACGAATTGGCAGTGGGCCCCGCCTCCAGTTTCGGTGATCGTTCCAACGACGTGTTGTTGGTCGCCAAAGTGAAAGCCGCGATCGTTGACAGCGAAGACGTGTTCGCCAACGTGTTCAAAGTCGTGGCCGAACGCGGCACGGTGTATTTGATGGGCCGCGTCACCCAGCGTGAAGCCAACCGTGCCACTGAAGTGGTACGAGGCGTGAGTGGCGTCAAGCGCGTGGTGAAAGTGTTTGAATACATCACCGAAGACGAGCTGCGTGCCATGCAACCTAGACGCAGCACCTCGCTGGATCAACCGACTAGCAAGCCAGTTTCTTTGGCGCCACCCGTCAGTGGTGGTGCTGTGGTCACACCCATCAAGTAATCGGCTTCCTACCTGATGCGCCTGTCTCAACGGGCATAAAAAAACCGCGCAGTTCGTTAAGAACTGCGCGGCTTTTGTTTGGGCTACTGCGATTATTTCAAGCGCTTGATGAGGCTCGATGTGTCCCAGCGGTTGCCACCCATTTGCTGAACTTCGCCGTAGAACTGATCGACCATCTTGGTGACGGGCAACACTGCGCCGTTGCGTTGGGCTTCGTCAAACACCAAGCCTAAAT
>CANBRM010000025.1 GCA_947371915.1 Comamonadaceae bacterium
TGGATGATGCGTTTGGCTTTGGTCACCAACTCGGCGTTGCTCTTGGCGAGCACGCCTTTTTCCAAATAGATGTTGTCTTCCATGCCTACGCGCACATGGCCGCCTGCAAACCAAGCTTGCGCGACGATGGGGAATTCAAATCGGCCAATGCCAAAGGCTGACCAAATCGCGCCCGTAGGCAGCAAGCTGCGTGCGTAGAGCAAGGTTTCGGGCGAGGGTGAAAAACCGTATTTCACGCCCGTCACAAAGGTCCACATGCCGGGGCCTTCTAGCGTGCCGTCGGCTATCAAGTCACGTGCCAAATGCATGTCACCTGAGTCAAAAATTTCAAGCTCGGGCTTCACACCCGCGTCGCGCATGATCTTGGCCATGATGCGCACGTTGCGGGGTGTGTTGATGACCACATCGCCGCCGGAGTTCATGGTGTTGAGGTCGAGCGAGCACACATCGGGTTTGAGAATGCGCACATGTTCGACACGCTTTTCAGGTTGCACCAAGGTCGAGCCTGGGGCTGCCACACGCGGGTCATCCACGCTGGGAATAAAGCGACCACCTGGGCCTGTGGTGAGGTTGATGATCAACTCGGGGTTGGCACGACGCACTTGGTCAAACACCTCGCGGTAGTGCTCTAGCGCCATCGAAGGCTTGCCTGTCTTGGGGTCGCGCACATGGATGTGCACCGCGGCGGCACCGGCTTCTGCTGCAGCCAAACATTCGTCGGCAATTTGTGCTGGGGTGACGGGCAGGTGAGGGGTTTGGTCTGGCGTGGTGATGTTGCCGGTGACTGCGCAGGTGAGGAAAGTTTTTTTGTTCATCGCAAGTTTGTTTTTTGAGTTAAAGGTGACGACCGCCATCCACCACGATGCGTGTGCCCGTGACATAGCGCATGGTGGTGGCGCAGGCTTGCACAACGGCAGCCACGTCGTCGACGGTGCCAATGCGGCGTAGAGGAATGGTGTTGGCGACTTTCTCGTTGAAGTCAGCGCCACGGCCCGGCACGAAGGTGGAGTCCACCACGCCGGGCGACACCGAGATCACGCGCACACGCGGTGCAAAAGCTTTGGCCAGTGCGTCGCCCACCACGTCAATGCTGGCTTTGGCGGCGACGTACGCCAAGTTGCTGCCCGTGCCCGTGAAGCCAGCGATGGAGGAGATGTTGACGATCAAACCATCTTCTGATTTTTGGAGCAAAGGCATGAAGGCCCGAATGGTGGCGATCACGCCGCGAAAGTTGACTTTTAAAATGTCGTCAATCAGCTCATCCGTCAAAGCGTTCAAGTCATTGGCTGGCACCGCTTGGGTGTAGCCCGCGCTGTTGACCAAGATGTGCACCACGCCGCATTGCGCGGCCACTTGGTCTGCCACCGCTTGCAGCGAGGCGCTGTCGGTGACCGGCGCTTTGAAGCACAAGTGTCCCGAGCCCGGCAGGCTGGCAGCTTTGGCAGCGGCCGACTCGGCCGATTCGGAGTTGTAAAGCAGCACACAGCGCGCGCCCAAGTGGGCCAAGCGACGGGCCGTGGCCAAGCCAATGGCCCCCGTGCCGCCGGTGATCACGGCCACGCGGTTTGTCAAAGATTCAGTCGGTTCAAAGGTGGAAGTCATGGTGTTCTTGTCGTTTCAGGATGCAAAGGAGTTCAGGGAATGGGCGGGTGGGGGTACACCAGCTCGCCGCGCACCAGATGGAAGTCTTGTGTCAGTTGTGCGGTGGTGTTGTCGCCGTCCGTGTGTTTGGTGAAGTGGCCCACCAGGGGGGCGGTGACGCCAAACACGGGGTCGCTGGTGAGGTTGGCATCGTCGTCTGCAAATACTTGGGTGATCAGCACTTTGTGGCCTGGGCTGGACACCATGAAGTGCAAATGGGCGGGCCGGTTGGGATGGCGCAATTGCGCGGCCAACAACTCGCCGCAGGGGCCATCGGTAGGCACGGGATAGCCGGAGGGGCAGACGGTGCGCATGAAATAACCGCCTTGTGCATCGGTGGTGAACACGCCTCGCAAATTCATGTCGGCTTGGGTGGGGTCTTGGTTTTCGTACAAACCCACAGGGGAGGCTTGCCAAACGTCGACCTTGGCGTTGGCCACCGGCTGGCCGTCGGCGTCATACACAACACCACGGACCTCCATGGGAATGCCAGGCGTGCTTGAACGCACGATGCTGTCGCCCGGCTGGCACACCGGGGCACGGTCGCGCCAGAACGGGCCCAGCAAACCTGCGGTGGACGATTCACGGTCGTGCCCAGGTGGGTTGTTGAGCATGGCGACCAAGGTGGACACACCAAACAAATCAAACGCCAAGATGACTTCGTTTTTGGTCTCTCCCGTCTCTTGGCCAATGCCCGTCAAGAACTTCACGGCTTGTTCAAACTCACGTTCGGTCACCTGTTGCTCAATCACGAATTGGTGAAGGTGGGTGCTCAGTGCGCACAGCAATTGGCGAAGTCTTGGGTCTGGCGTGCGGTCCATCACCTCCAGCACCAAAGGCAAGATGGTGTCTGGTGTGGTGGGGAAGATGGGGGGTGTTGAGGGGGTGTTCATGGTTGACCTTTCAATGCTTGCAATTTTTTTGTAACGATTTGCAACCGGTTGCAACTTTAGGTCGATAAAACCAAAGAAGCATCCTGATTTACCCTAGGAGCAAAAAAGAGACCGGTTGCAATAAAATGCCCAGATGACGCGACCTTTGGCCCCTACTTTGCAAGACTTGGCGCAGCATTTGGGGGTTCATAAGTCCACGGTGTCACGTGCCATGGACCCTGCCCGCCGTCATTTGGTGAAAGCCAATTTGTTGGAGCGCGTCGAAGCCGCTGCCCGCGATTTGGGCTACCGGCCCAACCACGCCGCTGCGGCACTGAGTCGGGGGCGCTCAAAAACCATTGGGGTCTTGTTGCCCGACATCACCAACCCCGTGTTCCCCCCCATCTTGCGTGGCATCGAAGACGCCTTAGAAGCCGATGGCTATTTCGCCTTGCTCGCCAATACCTCCCGCCTTGAAAACAGTGGTCGCGCTGTCGAAGTGGCGGTCGACCGCATGCAAGCACAGCGGGTCGAGGGCTTTTTAATCGCCACAGCGACGCGTGATGACGTGTGGTTAGACAACTTGCGTCAAAGTGATGCCCGCATTGTGTTGATCAACCGCACCGACGGCCGAGGGCATTTGCCTGCAGTGATCAGTGATGACATGCTCGGCATGCGTTTGGCGGTGGACCATTTGGTGGGCTTGGGTCACAGGCAGATTGCCCACTTGGCTGGGCCTGAGAGTTTTTCGACCGGCATGGCGCGGCGCGTGGGTTTTGAGCAAGCCATGCGCAACCACGGGTTGACAGCGGCGCATGTTGTGATGGCCGATGCCTATGCGATTGAAAGCGGTGACTTGGCGATGCAGCAATTGCTGGCGCAGCGCTCCCGTGGTGGTTTCACGGCGGTGGTCGCTGCCAATGACTTGATCGCGTTGGGCGCTTTGCAGGCCCTACGCCGCGCAGCGGTGGCCGTGCCGACCGAGATTTCGATCGTGGGGCACAACGACATGCCACTGCTAGACCAAGTCCATCCACCCCTGACCTCAGTTCGCATTCAACATTATCAAATGGGCTACACGTCCGCTCGTTTGTTGCTCGACGCTTTACACGACAGCCCAGGAAGCCAAGATGTGACGGTCATGTTGCCACCGCAATTGATGGTGCGCGCGTCTACGGCGCCACCAACGCAATCGCCAGATTTTTAATTTTGAAAACCACCTTCTTCAAAGGACAAACGATGCAAACCATACCCCCCGCGGTTTCAAAGACAGACGCCTTGACCTCCGAGGTCATGCAAAGTTTTGCCCACGCCACCGACCCGCGTTTGGCCCAAGTCATGGGCTTGTTGGTGAAGCACTTGCATGCGTTTGTCGTCGAATCGAAGCTCACCAAGGAAGAGTGGTTGCGGGGGTTGACGTTTTTAACGGCCAGCGCCGCCATTACCTCCGAAGAGCGCAATGAGTTCAGTTTGTTTTCAGACATCATGGGCATTTCATCCATGGTCGACGTGGTGTCTCAACCTGAAGGCGGGACGCCCAGCAGTGTGTTGGGGCCATTCCATAACCATGACTCGCGGCTGCGTGCCAATGGCAGCGACCTGACCGAAGGGCAAACTGGTGACCGGGTTTGGTTCCAAGGCCGCGTGGTGGACGCAGACGGCCAGCCTATTGAGAACGCTCAAATTGACTTTTGGCAAAACGCGGACAACGGCCTGTACCCCGCCCAAGACCCTGACCAAGACCCACACAATTTGCGCTGCAAAATCGCGTGTGAAGCCGATGGCAGTTTTAATCTGCTGACCATTCGACCCCATCCCTACACCGTGCCCACCGACGGCCCCGTGGGTGCATTGTTGGCAGCCAGTCAGCGCAATATTTGGCGTCCCGCCCACTACCACGTCATCGTCAGCGCGCCTGGCTATGTAGGCTTGGTCACTGAGCTATTCCCAGAGGGCTCGGCTTACCTCACTGAAGACACCGTGTTCGGCGTTCGACCTGGCCTCGTCGTTGACTTCACGCCTTGTCACGATGCAGCTGTGGCGCAGCGCTTTGGCATCGCCACCCCGTTTTTAGAGGTGAGTTTTGAGTTCTGTTTGGCCAAACAAAGCTGACTAGCTTGACGCGCGGCCCAGCATGCGCAGCGCGTTGCGGCTTTCAATGGCGGTCAGGTCGCTCATGCTGAATCCCATGGCCATCAAGCCTTTCACATGGTCCAGGGACGTGCGGTAGGGGAAGTCGGTGCCAAACACCACCTGCGACACATCCACCAAACTCAGCAGTGACAGCAAGGCGCCGGGGTGGGAGGCTTGGGCGGTGTCGTAATAAAAAGTGCGCAAGGTAGGAATGACTTGATCGCTGGGCAAGATCTTGCCAAAGTTGGGGTTGAGCTTGGCCAGCAACACCAAGCGCTCGACCAAGAACGGCATGGTGCCGCCCGCGTGCGAGAAGATGAACTTGATGTCTTTGCAGCGCGTGGCAGTGCCGCTGAACAGCAAGCTGGTGATGGTGCGCGTGGTGTCGGTGGCGAACTCGATGGTCGAGCCCGGCACACCCTCTTGCAAGTTTTGGCAACACTGTGTGTTGGAGGGGTGGGTATAGAGGATGAGTTTGCGGCGGTTGATCTCGTCCATGATGGGCGCAAACGATTTGTCGCCTAGCCACTTGCCGTTGTAGCTGGTGAGCATGGCGACGCCGTTGGCCTTGAGCACGTCGCAGCTGTAGGCAATCTCGGCCAGGGCACCGTCCACATCCAGCATGGGTAGCGTGGCAAAGAAACCAAATTTCGTCGGGTTATCGCGCGCGAGTTGTGCTCCGTATTCGTTGCTGATGCGCGCCATGCTACGCATGGTGGCAACATCGCCAAAACCTGCGGCAGGCGTGGTGGGTGAGGTGATGCTGTACGTCACGCCAGCCTTGGCCATGTCGTCCAAGGTTCTGTTGAGCGACCAGTTGCGTGCCGGTGCCTCAGCCAATTTGCTCGCTTCGAGCCCTTTCAAATACTCAGGCGCCCACACATGGTGGTGCACGTCCACCAAGGCGCGTTTGGCCTCAGCGGGCAAGGGCGCATCTTTGGCGGTGGTCGCGCACGAAGGCAGCACAGTGGCAGCAGTGGCCGTGAGCAAGCCGGTTAAAAAGCTGCGGCGTGGCTGGCAGTGGTTGCAAGAACTGTCGGTGGGGGTGTGAATCATCGAAGCCTCCGGGTGGAACAAGTTATTGCGTGAAGTCCACGCGTGTCGCTAACTTTTTATTCATCGCAATTTCATCGGCGATGACTTTGCTGAACTCAGCAGGTGTCGAACCCACCGTTGCAAAGCCTTGCTCGGCAAATGCGCGTTTGATCTCTGGGTCCTCCAAGACTTTGCTCACTTCATTGCGCATGCGCGTGACGTGCTCAGCCGGGACGCCGGCAGGGAACCAAAAGCCATACCAAGGGGTGTAAGCAAAACCTTTCAGAGCGGCTTCGTCAATGGTGGGCACGTCTGGCAATTCGCTCCAACGTTTGCGTGCGGTGATGGCCAAGGCTTTGAGCTTGCCGGCTTTGACCAAAGGCAACACGGCGGTGGGGGCGGCAATGACAAAGTCGATGCGCCCGGCCACCAGATCGTTGAGCGATTGACTAACGCCTTTGAACGGCACATGCGTCATCTTGACGTCCGCACTGCTGGCTAAGAACTCGCCCGCAAAGTGCATCACATTGCCCACACCGCCTGAGCCGAAGGTGTATTTGCCAGGGTTAGCTTTGGCATCTGCGAGCAATTCTTTTAAGTTTTTCGCGGGGAGATCTGGTCGAGCGGCCAGCACAAAACCAACGCTGTTGGCCACCAAGGTGATGGGCGCAAAGTCTTTGCCGGGGTCGTAACTCAGGCTGGGCGAGACTACCGGCAGACTGGCATGGCTGGATGAGGTGTTGAGCAGGGTGTAGCCATCAGCTGCCGACTTGGCGACAAAGTCGGTGCCAATGGCGCCTCCGGCCCCTGGACGGTTGTCAATCACCAAAGGCTGGCCCAAACTCTGCGCCAACCGGGGCCCCAGAGTTCGACCAATGAAATCCATCGGCCCGCCCGCTGCGTAGGGGATGACCATTTTGATGGGGTGATTGGGGTAGTCGCGGGGGGCACCAGTTTGGGCCATGCCGATCAACGCGTGAGCGCATAAGGCGAGTGTTCCCAGTGATTTAAATAATTTCATGCCATTCCTTTTTTGTCCAAGCCTTGCTTGATGCGCTCGGGTGTGAAGGGCAGTTGGCGAAAACGCACCCCTGTTGCTTCAAACACCGCGTTGGCCAAAGCGGCACTGGTCGGGCCTTGTGATGCTTCGCCGGTTCCTAAAAAGGGTGCACCGGGTCGGTTGATCAACACCACCTCTACGGGTGGAATTTCTGAGAAGGTGAGGATCGGGTAGCTGCTCCAGTCCGTGGACAAAATTTGCGTGTCATCGAACTTCACTTCCTCTTTCAGAGACCAGCTCAATGATTGAATCAAGCCACCTTCAATTTGGTTGCTGACGCCATCGGGGTTGACGATGTGCCCCGAATCTGCACAAGCCACGGCGCGCAAAACACGAATGCGTCCATTGCGGGGATTGACTTCTACCTCCAAGGCCACAGCGCAGTAGCCTGCAATGTTTTTGTAGCGCGCAAAACCAATGCCGCGACCGCGGTTGAGTGTTTTCTTCCAGCTGTTCCAGCCAAATTGATCGGCTGCTTTTTGCAGGACGTCGCGGGCACGTTCATCTTTCAGAAAACGCAGGCGGTAGGTGAGTGGGTCCACTTGAGCCGCTGATGCCAACTCATCCATAAAAGACTCGATCGCAAACACGTTGGCATAGGCGCCCAACCCACGGGTGGAGGACACCCTGACGGGCATGTCGGTGATGAAATGTGTCAGCACCTGATGACCCGCAAAGTCGTACAAGGCGATGCCATTGCGGTCAGCCGCATAGTTGGGCGGTCCGCCATTGACTGGCACAGGTTGGGTGAACGGTTTTTCTAAGTAGCGCGCAGAGAGTAAGTTGCCGGGCTCACCGCTGGGTCGTGTGCCATGTGGGGTGGACCAAATTTGCAAGTCCCAATCCAGCACGTTGCCGTTGGCATCCAAGCCTGCTTTCGTTTGGATCACCATGGCCGAACCATAGGGCTCCCACTTGTGTTCTTGCTCGCGTGTGTATTGCAAGCGCACGGGCTTGCCCGGCACGGTCATCGCCAGCAGCGCGGCATCGGCAGCCGCATCGTCGGCCATGTTGTGGCCATAGCAGCCCGCACCTTGCATGTGTTGGCATCGCACTTTGTTGGGCGGGAGGCCCAGCATTTTGGCAATGGCCAGGCTTGTTTCAAACACCGATTGGCTGTGTGTTTGAATCAGCATCACGCCATCAGAAACCATCGTGGCAATGGCCGCCGAAGTGCCAATGGAGGCGTGCATCTGATACGGCCTGTAGTAGGTCGCTGCCAGGGTTTTAGCGGGCGCTTGGCCACCTGCGCGAGGCTGAACTTTCGTTTCGATGATGCGGTTGGGTTTGGTGTTGCGCAGCCAGTCAAAAATACCTTCGTGTGTGGGCAGTTTTTTTTCAACGTCCCATTTTGCAGAAGCACTCAGCACTTGAGCGGCAGCCAAGGCTTGCTCTTCACGTTGTGCAATCACACCCAAGAAACTGCCATTGCGCACAACCTTGACAACACCGGGCATGGTCTGCGCATTGTCGATATTGACCGACAACAACTTGGCAGCGTAGGTGGGCGGACGCACCAAGTGTCCAAACACCATGCCTGCGGGGCGATGTTCTTGCAAGAACACAGCGTCTCCCAAAATTTTGGGTGGCAGGTCTGTGCGCGGAACCGATTGGCCGATGTAGCGGTGTTGTTCGGCGGGTTTAGGCTTGACGAGGCCCGTTGCATCGCGCTCTAACGCAGCGCCCAACACCAGGTCCCAATAAGCGATGTGTGTGCCATTTTGTGCTGTTATTTTTCCATCTCGAACGGACAGAGCTGCCAGCGGCTGGTTGAGTTTTTCTGCCGCAAGCCCGAGCAAAATTGAGCGCACCTCGGCCGATGCATATTGCACAGCGGTGGCGCAATTAGGCATAGAGAAGGAGCCTGCGGTCACCCCTTCGTTCGGAACCAGTGCGGTGTCCCCTGAGATGACATGGATACGGGTGAGGTCGATGTCCAACTCATCGGCGCAAACTTGCGTGACCGCCGTCAAAATGCCTTGGCCCAACTCGACTTTGCCAACCATCAGTGTGACCGTTTGGTTGGCATTGATGCGCAACCAAGCACTCAGTTTGCGGTTGTTGTTCAAATCGCCCGGTAAGCGTGGTTTGGTGTTGTCTGCCTGCGACAACGCGTTGTCCAACGGAATCGCAAAGGCCAGTGACAGATAACCCGTGGTCTTCAAAAAGCCACGGCGACTGGTGGAACCATGTTCTTGCATTATTAAGCCCCTTTTGCTGCACGCAGCACAGCACGAACAATGCGGTTGTGCGCACCGCATCTGCATAAGTTGCCATCCAAAGCGACGCGGACTTCAGCATCTGTGGGACGAGGGTTGCGGTCTAGCAAGGCTTGCGCCTGAATGATCATCCCTGACGTGCAGTAGCCACACTGGGCGGCTTGCTCATCGATGAACGCTTGCTGAAGGCGGCTGGGCTTGCCGCCTTCTTTCATGCCGGCCAGGGTGGTGACAGTTCGACCCGCCACCGCGGAAACTGGCGCCACACAGGATTTCAAAGGGTTGCCATCGACCATCACCAAACAGGCGTTGCATTGGGCTTTGCCACATCCAAACTTCGTGCCGTTGACGTGCAGGTCGTTGGCGAGCACATCCAAGAGCTGTGTGTTGGCCGAGGCCGCACTGCGAACGGACTGTCCATTGAGGGTGAACTGAGTCATGCAACGCTCCTGATCAAGAAAAATGCTTTATTGCTCGTCAACGATGGGGTTGGACAAAGTGCCAATCCCTTCAATCTCAATCTCACACACGTCGCCGGGGGCCATCCACACCGGTGGTGTGCGGGCATAGCCCACACCCGCTGGTGTGCCGGTGATCACCACGTCACCAGGCTCCAACGTCATGCACTCGGTGATGATGCGCAGCGACTCCACCACGTTCCACAAAAAGTCTTTGGTGTTGGCGTCTTGCATGACTTTGCCATTCAAACGCGATTGAATGCGCAAGCCCTCAGCACCTGCAGGCAACTCATCGGGTGTGACCAACCAAGGGCCGAAGGGGCCGGTGCCGTCAAAGTTTTTGCCAATCGTCCACTGGGCTGATTTGCGTTGGTAGTTGCGAATGCTGGCGTCGTTGAAGCATGAATAGCCAGCGATGCAGTCGAGCGCATTGGCTGCCGTCAGATGGCGCGCACGTTGACCGATCACCACGGCCAGTTCGGCTTCGTAGTCGAGCTGAGTGGACGCTTTAGGTCGCACGATGGCGCCTTGGTGGCCGACCATGGAGGTGGCGCCGCGCATGAAGAAGCTGGGGTAGTCGGGGCGCGCATTGCCGCCTTCTTTGGCGTGGTCGGCGTAGTTCAGGCCCATACAAACGATCTTGCCGGGGTTGGGAATCAGCGGTAGCAATTGAACCGACGACAGCGAGCGCATGGCAGATGCGGGGGCATTCAAGGCTGCGGCGTGGGCTGCGGCCATGCCGCCGGGTGTTGTGACCAATGTTTTGAGATCGCTGGGAAAACCCATGTTCAGTTGGCCAAGGTCGACAAAGTCAGTCGCTTGGGCATCTTTGATCCAACCGATGTTGGATTGACCGTTTGTGGAAAAACTCAGAAAGCGCATTTTTTGTCCTTGAATTCAATGGTTGGCACGCCTTGAATAATATCGATATTTTTAGGTAATTAAAAAATATATCGATTAATATCAATCGCATGACGATAGAGAATTTCACCGAACCCGCCGCCTCACTGACGCTCAGCACTTATGAGCGACTGCGCTCAGACGTCCTGAGTGGCCGCTGGGTGCCCGGTGGCAAGCTGGGCATTGAGGCCTTGCGCGGGCACTATGGCACGGGTGCCACGCCGGTGCGTGAAGCGCTCAACCGCTTGGCTGCTGAGGGCTGGGTGCAGCACCAAGACCAGCGTGGCTTTGTGGCGGCCCCGGTCAGCGAAGAAGCGCTGCGTGAGTTAGCCAAAACCCGTGTGTGGTTAGAGACCACCGCCTTGACGCAATCCATGCAAGCCAGCACGCCAGCTTGGGAAGAGCGCGTGGTGTTGGCCCTGCACCGGCTGTCTAAAACGCCCCGTTCGTTGAGCAAAGACAGCTACGTGGAAAACCCAGCTTGGGAAAAGCTGCACCGCGAATTTCACATGGTGTTGATCGAGAACTGTGGCTCGCGTTGGTTGATTGGCTTTTGTGAGCAGCTCTACGACCAGGCTTATCGTTACCGCCAGTTGGCAGCCAAAACCTCTTACAAACGCCGTCACGAATTGGACGAACACAAAACCGTGGTGGATGCCGTATTGGCTGGCGATGCGATGTCAGCCTGCAACGCCTTGACGGGCCACTACGACAAGACCGCACAGATTATTTTGAAAAATGGAGCGCAATGACCATGAGCACAGACAACCCAAAAATCACCCGACTGAGCGACGACTTCCGTTGGCCTGGCGGCAAACGCGTGGCTGTTATTTTCAACATCGCCTATGAAGCGTGGTCCGATGGCGTGGCGCCTGGCATCGGCCCCATGGGCAACGTGTTGAAGCCCGGCTTCTTCGACACCAACGCCCATTCGTGGGGCAGCTTTGGCAGGGTGCGCGGCATTCACCGTTTGCTCGACTACGCAGACAAACGGGGTGTCAAAACCAGCATCATGGTCAATGGCGTGTTGGCCGAACTCGACCCAGACACCGTGCGCTCCTTGCAGGCACGCGGACACGAGATCGTCAACCATTCCTGGGGCATGGACGTCATTCCTGTCTATTTTGACGAGGCGCAAGAGCGTGAAAACATCCGTAAGAATGACGAGATCTTGACCCGTGTGTCAGGCGTCAAACCCAAAGGCTGGATCAGCCCCCGCGGCACAGGCAGCTTGATCTCGCCGCGCTTGCTGGCCGAGGCTGGCTACATCCACCATGGCGATTGCAACGACGATGACCGTCCTTATGTGTTGGACTACGACGGCAAACGCATCGTGGCCATCCCGCTCACCATGGACGTGAACGACTTGCCCACCTGCATCCGTTATGGCCACGGCCCGCGTCACATGTTGGATGCTTTCAACGACACCTTCACCGCCATGCGCGAACGCGAAACGGTGCCCTTGATGCTCGATGTCACCGCACACACCCACGTCATGGGCCGTCCGTCCGGTGCTTGGGTGTACGACGAGATCATGGGCATCGTCGCCCAGCATGACGATGTGTGGGTCACCACCCGTCAAGAGATGGCCGAATACGTTCTCAAGGAAACAGCATGATGCACCGACGTCGCGCCCTGTCTGCGGTTCTGGCCCTGTGTTACGGCAGTGCTGCTGTGGCGCAAGCGCAAAACATTTACCCCAACAAACCCGTCAAATTTGTGGTCGCCTTTGCACCCGGCGGGCCTGCCGACATCATTGCGCGCTTGTTGGGGCAACGTTTGTCCGAAAGCTTGGGGCAGCCAGTCGTGGTGGAAAACAAAGCAGGTGCCGGTGGCAACGTCGCGAGTGGATTGATCGCCAAAGCCCCTGCCGATGGCTACACCCTGATGCTCACCACCAGTTCGTTTGCGGTGAATGCCAGCTTGTCGAAGAACCCTGGTTTTGATGCTGAAAAAGATTTTGTGTTGGCCAGTGTGGTGGCTTCTAGCCCTAATTTGTTGGTGGCTTACCCAGGCTTGAAAGCCAAGAATTTGCAAGACATCATGGCAGAGGCCAAGTCGGGCAAGTTGAATTACGGCACCGCGGGTGCGGGCACCACGCCCCATTTGACGGCTGAGTATTTGTTCAAAGTGTTGGGCAAGGTGAACGTCACGCACATTCCGTTTCAAGGGGCTGGGCCTGCCTTGGCTGCCACCATGGGCGGGCAAGTGGAGATGGCCAGCGTTGCTTTGCCCGCAGCCGTCGAGATGGTCAAAGGTGGCAAAGTTCGTGGCTTGGCGGTAACCAGTGCCAAGCGTGTGGCTGCCATGCCTGAGGTGCCCACTGTGGCTGAGTCGGGTTTTCCGGGCTTTGAGGATTACACCTGGGTAGGGGTGTTTGCACCGAGCAAAACACCACCTGACGTCGTCAATTTCTTGAACACTGAGATTGGCAAAATTTTGCGCACTCCCGATTTCCAGGCGAAGTTGGCAGGGGTGGGCTTTGAGCCTGTGGGCGGCACGCCCAAAGAGGCCGGTGATTATTTGAAATTAGAAATCACCAAGTGGTCCAAGATCATCAAGGAAACCGGCACGAAAGTGGAGTGAATGGCCGTCCATCTGTTCAGCTGAATCGTGCTGATTTGTGGCCCGATTTAGCTTTCCTGATAGGTCACTCCAAGCGCCAGGTGTATTTCATGCTGGCCCAACTTTGTTCCGCTTTGCCATCCACCGTGCCAGGCCGAAACTGGCATTTGGAGAGCGCGTTGCGCGCTGCTTCATCCAAACGGTTGAAGCCAGAAGATTTTTCAATCTCGGCTTGCAACACGCGCCCATCTGTCCCAATCAAAAACTTCAGTGTGACCGTACCTTCTTCTTCTAAGCGACGCGAGGCGCTGGGGTAGTCTGGTTTGGCGCAGCTCGCGCCAGCTTGAATGCTTGCGCCCGTGCGTATCGCAGGCGCTGGCGGTGCCGCAGGTGCGGGTGGTGCAGGCGGTGCTGCCACCGCTGGTGCTGGGCTAGGTGGCGCAGCAGGCACCGTGATGGCTGGCGTGGTGCTGGTGGGCACAGGCAGCGGTGCAGCAGCAGGGGGCGGCGGCGTTTTGGGCGGTGGGGGTGGTGTTTGAGGCGGGGCCGGGGGCGGTGGCACGTTCTCGCTCAGCAGCATGGCAACCACTTTGACTTCGGTGATCTTCACCACCTTTTGGGCCAAGCCCGACTGCAGCGCCCACAGCAGCAGCACATGCAGCAACACCACCAGCGCGATGCTGGTGAGGTGCTTGCGCGGGTTGCGCTGGCGTTGCGCGTAGGGCGATGTGGAGGTCGAAGAAGTGGGCACAGGACTGATACAGAAAATCTGCTCTGATTCTAGGGGCCCTGTGTGAAGCCGTCAGGTCACGGGTGCGGGATTGAACAACACCAGCGCGTTGTGCAGTTTCCAGTGTTCCGCCCACGTTTTTTTGCGACCGCTGGCCACGTCGAGCATGAGTTGGAATAACTCCATCCCTACGTCTTCAATCGTTTTTTCACCATCGGCGATGGTGCCCGCGTTGATGTCCATCAGGTCATGCCAGCGGCGGGCAAGGTCGGTGCGGGTGGCCACTTTGATGACGGGCACTTCGGCCAAGCCATAGGGCGTACCGCGCCCCGTGGTGAAAACGTGCATGTTCATGCCTGTGGCGAGTTGCAGCGTGCCGCAAATGAAGTCGCTGGCGGGCGTGGCGGCGTAAATCAAGCCTTTTTGGGTGAGCTTGTTGCCCGGCGACAGCACACCCGAAATGGGGGCTGAGCCCGACTTGACGATGGAGCCCATCGCTTTTTCGACGATGTTGGACAAGCCGCCCTTTTTGTTGCCCGGCGTGGTGTTGGCGCTGCGGTCCACTCGGCCACGTGCCAGGTAGGCGTCGTACCACGCCATTTCACGGATCATGGCTTCAGCCACTTCGGGGGTGGTGGCGCGAGCGGTGAGTTGGTCAATGCCATCGCGCACTTCGGTGGTTTCTGAAAACATCACGCTGGCGCCAGCACGGACCAGCAAATCGGTGCAAAAGCCCACAGCGGGGTTGGCGGTGACGCCAGAGAACGCATCGCTGCCGCCGCATTGCACGCCCACCACCAGCTCGCTGGCAGGCACGGTTTCGCGGCGTCGCATGTTTAAGCGTTCAAGGTGCCGGGTTGCCGTCTGCATGATGTCGTCAATCATGGACATGAAGCCCACATGGGCGTCGTCTTGCAAGCACACCACGTCGAGGGCTTCGCCGCGTTGGTCGTTGATCGGTATGGCGCCGGGGGGCATCAGGCGTTCGGGCTGCAGTTTTTCGCAGCCCAAGCTGACCACCATCACTTCGCCGCCAAAGTTCGGGTTGAGGCTGATGTTGCGCAGGGTGCGAATTGGGATTTCTGCGCCGTCGGCGTCAATCGCCACGCCGCAGCCGTAGGTGTGCTCGATGCCCACCACGTCGTCGACATTGGGGTATTTGGGCAGCAACTCCGCTTTGATGCGTTGCACCGCAAATTCCACCACGCCCGACACACATTGCACGGTGGTGGTGATGGCCAAGATGTTGCGCGTGCCCACCGAGCCATCGGCGTTGCGGTAGCCCTCGAAGGTGTAGCCCTCCAGCGGGGGGAGGGGGTCGGGTTTGATGGTGGCGATGGGCAGGTTGTCCAGTTCGCGGGCGTCTGGCATTTGTAACAAGCGCTCGTTAACCCAGCTGCCTGCCACGATGTCTTTCAGCGCATAGCCAATCGGAATGCCATAACGAATCACGGCAGCTTGCGCAGGCAGATCGACCAAGGCGACTTTGTGGCCTTGTGGCACTTGGGTGGTCAAGGTCAGGCCGTCGGGCAGCACAGTGCCAGCAGCCAAGCCGCCTGCGTTGGCCACGATGGCCACGTTGTCACGGGCATGCATGCGGATGGTGATCGGGGTGGTCATCAAACTCTCCTGTTTGTGGATAATGATAGCGGTACCATTTATCCGGTCAAGAACCCGTTGAATACCGACGTGCAAGTGAGCGACATGACTGACAAAGAAACCCCCAAACGATCACGCCGCAGCAGCGGTGCCATCACCCTCCGTGATGTGGCCATGCTGGCGGGCGTGGCCCCCATCACCGCTTCGCGTGCCATCAACACGCCAGGGCAGGTGTCGCCCGATGTGTTGCGCAAAGTCCAAGAGGTGGTGCAGCGTACAGGCTATGTGCCCAACCGCATGGCAGGTGGTTTGGCCTCGTCCCGCAGCCGCTTGATTGCCGCGGTGGTGCCGAGCACGGTGGTGTCGGTGTTCATGGAAACCATCGAGTCGTTGAACGGCACGTTGTTTGACGCGGGTTACCAACTCATGCTGGGGCAATCGGGCTACTCCGCAGAGCGCGAAGAGTTGCTGCTTGAAGCCATCATTGGACGTCGTCCGGACGGCATCTTTTTGACTGGCATTTTGCCGCCGGGCAGGGCGCGCACGCGTTTGCTGGCGTCGGGCATTCCGGTGGTCGAAACCTGGGATTTGACGCCCACCCCGATTGACATGCTGATTGGCTTCTCACACTCAGATATTGGTCGTGAAGTGGCCCAGTTTTTGATCAGCAAGGGCTACGAAAAATTTGCCATCGTGCGCGCGGAAGACGAGCGTGCCGACCGCCGCACCGTGGCTTTTCAAGATACTGTGGCGCAACGCGGTTTACCCCCTGTGTTTGACGTGAATGTGGGTGCCTCGCGCTCCCTCAAAAGCGGGCGCGACGCGATGGCGCGCATCTTGGCCGAAGCGCCGGCCGTGGAGGCTGTTTTTTGTAGCTCCGACTTGCTGGCCTTGGGCGTCATGACCGAGGCCCGAGCACGCGGAATGTCCGTGCCCAACGATGTGGCGGTGATGGGCTTTGGTGACGTCCCTTTTGTGGCCGACATGGTGCCCGCGCTGACCACCGTGCGCATCAACGGTGGGCAAATTGGCGAGCTAGCCGCCCGCTTTTTGATCGACCGTGCCGAAGATCGCCCTGTTGACCCAGGCATCGTCGATGTGGGCTTCTCGATCATCGAGCGCGAGAGCACGGCCCTAGCGAAAACCCTAGGCTAAAAGCATTGACGCAGTGTTTTTGCATCGTTACCATCCCTTTAACTCAACTTGGTAGCGCTACCAAATCACTATGTCCACCTCATCACACATGTACTCGCGTTTGCTATTGACGGGCGCGGCGGGCGGGCTGGGCCAAGTGCTGCGTCCGCGCCTGAAACACCGTTGCGATGTGTTGCGCGTCAGCGATTTGTCGAATCTGGGCGAGGCCGCTGCAGACGAAGAGCTGATGCCAGTCGCCTTGCAAGACCGTTCTGCCGTGATGCAGCTGCTGCAGGGTGTCGATGCGGTGGTGCACTTGGGCGGCATCTCCACCGAGCAACCGTTTGACGACATCGTGCAAGCCAACATCATTGGGGCCTACAACCTGTACGAAGCAGCGCGGATTCACGGCACGCGGCGCATTGTGTTTGCCAGTTCCAACCACGTCACTGGTTTTTACCGACAAGACGAGGTGGTGGACGCCACCATGCCCGTGCGCCCCGATGGTTACTACGGCTTGAGCAAAGCCTTTGGCGAAAACTTGGCCCGCTTTTACTTTGACCGCTATGGCATCGAAACCGTGGCGCTGCGCATTGGCTCCTCGTTTCCTGAGCCCAAAGACCGCCGCATGCTCGCCACGTGGATGAGCTACGACGACTTAGAACGTTTGGTGGTCGCCAGCCTCAGCTCACCCGTGGTGGGCTACAGCGTGATTTATGGCATGTCTGACAACCACCATGTGTGGTGGGACAACACGCCCGGCAAGCACATTGGCTACCGCCCGCAAGACAGCTCCGAGCCCTTCCGTGCTGCAGCTGAAGCGCGTCAGCCCATTCTCGATTTGAACGACCCCGCCGTGATTTACCAAGGCGGCGGATTTGTCAAAACAGGTCCTTTTTGATTTTTAGACAACACAACAGGAGACAACACCATGACTAAACGCTTCAGCTTGATTCAAACTTTGGTGGCCACGGCCGCCGCATCGATGTTCGCCATGGCGGCCAACGCCACCGAGTTCCGTTCGTCGGACATTCACCCGGATGACTACCCCACGGTGCAAGCCGTGCGCCACATGGGCGAAGAGTTGAGCAAGGCCACGGGCGGCAAGCACAGCATCAAGGTGTTCTCCAAGTCGGCTTTGGGCAACGAGAAGGACACGATTGAACAAACCAAGTTGGGCGCGATCGCCATGACCCGCGTGAACGTGGCCCCCATGAACAACATTTGCCCCGCCACCATGGTGCCCACCATGCCGTTTTTGTTCCGCTCGACCGAGCACATGCGCAAGGTGTTGGACGGTGCCATTGGTGAAGAAATCTTGAAAGACTGCGAAGCCCAAGGTTTTGTGGGCTTGGCGTTTTACGACTCGGGTGCGCGTTCGATCTACACCGTCAAAAAGCCCATCAAAACTTTGGCCGATGCCAAAGGCTTGAAAGTGCGTGTGCAGCAAAGCGATTTGTGGGTGTCTTTGCTTGAAGCCATGGGCGCGAACGCCACGCCTATGCCTTATGGCGAGGTTTACACCGCGTTGAAAACGGGCTTGGTCGATGCGGCTGAAAACAACTACCCCTCGTACGAGAGCTCACGCCACTTCGAAGTGGCCAAGTACTACAACAAGACCGAGCATTCGATGGCCCCTGAAATCTTGTTGTTCTCCAAAAAAGTGTGGGATACCCTGCCTGCTGAGGAGCAAAAGCAAATCCGCGTGGCTGCCAAAGAGTCGGTGACTTACATGCGCAAGCTGTGGGACGAGCGTGAAACCAAATCGTTGGCCATCGTCAAAGCCGGTGGTGCTGAAATTGTGGATGTGGACAAAGCCAGTTTCCAAAATGCCATGAAGCCTGTGTATGACAAGTTCTTGAAGGACCCCAAACTTCAGGACATGGTCAAACGCATCAACGCCGTCAAGTAACTGAGTCGTTCATGTACACACGCTTTTGCGCCGCCTTAGCGCGGCTTTGTTTGAAGGTGGGCGTCGGCGGCCTGGGGCTGCTGATCGTCGCCGTGCTCTACCAAGTCATTGGCCGTTACGTGTTCAACGACACGCCCACTTGGGCAGAGAGTGGCGCCGTGTTGTTGGTGCTCTACGTGACCATGCTGGGCATGGCCGTGGGCGTGCGCGACGCGGGCCACATTGGCTTGGAGTCGTTGTTGGTGCTGGTGCCTGAGGGCGTGCGCTTGAAGATGGAGCTGCTCATTCACGCCCTCGTGCTGGTGTTTGGCCTGATCATGGCCTACAACTGCGCGGTGTTGGCGCAAAGCGTGTGGGACTACAAGATCCCAACTTTGGGATTGTCCGAAGCCTTCAAGTACGCCCCTCCTGCTTTGGCGGGCGTCTTGATTGCGTTGTTTTCGTTGGAACACATCATCGCCTTGTTGCGCGGTGACGAGGTAGAACCCGCATGGCACTGACTATTTTGTGCGTGAGCTTCACGCTGCTGCTGCTGTTGGGCGTGCCTGTGGCGTTCTCGATTGGCTTGTCGTCGTTGGCGACGCTGTTTTACGAAGGTTTGCCGCTGGCGGTGGGCTTTCAGCAAATGATTTCGGGCATGAACCCGTTTTCGTTCCTTGCGATTCCGTTCTTCATTTTTGCCGGCGAGATCATGATGTACGGCGGCATTGCCGACAAGATCGTCGATTTCGCCAAGTCGCTTGCAGGCCATGTGCGCGGCGGCCTGGGCATGAGCAACGTGTTGGCGTGCACCTTGTTTGGCGGTGTCTCGGGCTCACCCGTGGCGGACGTGTCGGCGATGGGTGCGGTGCTGATTCCGCAAATGAAAAAAGAGGGCTATGACGCCGACTACGCGGTCAACGTCACCACCCATGCGTCCTTGGTGGGCGCCTTGATGCCGACCAGTCACAACCTCATCATCTTCACGCTGGCTGCCAGCGGCAAGGTGAGCATTGCAGCCTTGATTTTGGCGGGCATCGTGCCGGCGATCGTGCTGACCATTTGCAACTTGGTGGCGGCGTATGCGGTGGCGGTGAAGCGCGGCTATCCCGCAGGCACCTTCCCCGGCTGGGCGGTGGTGGGGCATTCGTTTGTGCAGTCGCTGCCTGGCTTGTTTGTGGTGGTCATCATCATCGCGGGCATTTTGTCGGGCGCGTTTACTGCGACTGAGTCGGCCTCGGTGGCTGTGTTGTGGGCCTTATTCTTAGCGGCGGTGGTCTACAAAAAACTCACACGTGAACAGTTGATGAAGGCCGCCTCTAAAGCGGTCAAAAGTACCGGTGCGGTGTTGTTGCTGATCGGCATCAGCTCCATGTTTGGATACTTGATTGGCTTGTATGGCGTGGCCGAGTTGACGGGCAAGGCATTGACGGGCTTCAGCACTACGCCTTGGGTCATCTTCTTGTGCGTCAACATCATCTTGTTTGTGCTGGGCACCTTCCTCGACATGGCCGCTACGATTTTGATTTGCACGCCCATCTTCTTGCCCATCTGCCAGCAAATGGGCATGAGCACCGAGCAGTTCGGCATCGTCATGCTCATCAACTGCGCGCTGGGCTTGAACACCCCGCCCGTGGGCACCACCCAGTTTGTGGGCTGCACCATCGGCGGCGTCTCGGTGGGCACGGTGATGAAAACCATTTGGCCGTTTTACGGTGGCCTGATCGCCGCCTTGATGCTGGTGACTTATGTGCCCTCGTTCTCGATGTGGCTCCCTAACTTGATTTTGAAATAAGCCCCACGGCCCATTCCCTGAACTGACACACCCGTATGAACCAAGGTCCCGCTATCCCCTTTGCCACCAGCCCTCGCTACCCTGATCCCCGCATTGAGGTCTTGGACGAGCGCTTTTTGAAACTGCGCGTCTTCAGCAGCAGCGTGGAGCAACTCTTCAGCGGCATGCGTTGGGCCGAAGGCCCCGTGTGGTTTGGCGATGGCCGCTACCTGTTGGTGTCCGACATTCCCGGCGATCGCATCTTGCGTTGGGACGAGCCTTCGGGGCAGGTGAGTGAATTTCGCACGCCCTCGCGCAACGCCAACGGTTTGGCGCGTGATAGGCAAGGGCGCTTGCTGACGTGCGAGCACCAGTCACGTCGCATCACACGCACCGAGTACGACGGCTGCATCACCGTGCTGGCCGATCGCTTTGATGGCAAGCGCCTCAACTCCCCCAACGACATCATTTGCCAAAGCAACGGCGCGGTGTGGTTCACCGACCCCCCGTTTGGCATTGCCGGTGATTGGGAGGGCGACCCCGCACCGGCAGAGTTGCCGCATGCGGTGTACCGCATTGACCCACACACAGGCGCTCTGCAACAAGTGCTGACCGATGTGCCAGGGCCCAATGGCTTGGCGTTTTCACCGGATGAGTCGGTGCTCTACATCGTCGCGAGCCGTGCCAAACCACACCGTCAGGTCTGGGCGTATGACGTGGACCCGCAAGGCGGCCTGTCTAACCAACGCTTGGTGATTGATGCCCAAGGGCCTGGCGCTTTAGACGGCATCGCCATCGATGTGGACGGCAACCTTTGGTGCGGTTGGGGCAGCGATGGCTCGGCACACGGCAACCCTGAGGAGCTCGACGGCGTGCGGGTCTTTGCCCCAGATGGCACGGCGATTGGCCACATTCACTTGCCAGAGCGCTGCGCCAACCTCTGTTTTGGGGGCGCCAAAAATAACCGACTTTTCATGGCCAGTAGCCACTCGCTGTATGCCATTTACACCAACACCCGTGGCGCGAACACGCTCGGTTGATTCTTTTTGAAACGAGCCCCTGTGATGAATAAACGCAACTTTTTACTGGCATGTTTCGCGGGGTTTCTGACCGTGACTGCTGCCCACGCTTGGCCTGACAAAAACGTCACCTTGGTGGTGCCTTTCCCACCCGGTGGTTCTACCGATTTGATCGCTCGCACCCTCGCACCTAAGTTGCAAGAGAAGCTGGGCGGCACCTTCATCACCGACAACAAAGCTGGTGCCACGGGAACGATTGGCGCGGGTTTTGTTACTCGCGCAGCGCCCGACGGCCACACCTTGTTTGTGTCGTCTTTGGGCCCATTCGTGATCGCCCCGCATTTGTTGACCAAAGTGCCTTACGACGCTTTGAAAGACTTCGACTACATCACCGTCGCTGTGCAAGCCCCCAACGTGTTGGTGGTGCCCGCGAGTTCGCCTTTCAAATCCATGGCCGATGTGATGGCGTTCCAAAAAGCCAACCCCAACAAAATGACCTTTGCCTCTTCCGGCAACGGCAGCAGCGACCACCTGACGGCCGAGTTGTTCTGGTTGCAAACCGGCACCACGGGCATTCACGTGCCCTACAAAGGCGGTGGCCCGGTGATGACTGATTTGCTGGGTGCGCAAGTGGATTCATCGTTCATGAACATCAACACGGCCATGCCGCAAATCGTGGCAGGCAAGTTGCGTGCGCTCTCGATCACCAGCGCCAAGCGCTCGCCCTTGTTGCCCAATGTGCCCTCGCTCGAAGAGCTGGGCATCAAAGACGCCAACGTCAACTCTTGGCAAGCGGTGGCAGCGCCCAAAGGTTTGCCCGCTGACATCAAAGCCAAGTTGCATGCGGCCATCGTGTCGGCCTTGAACGACCCGCAAGTCAAACCCAAACTGTTGGAGTTGGGGTTTGAAATCGTGGCCAACACGCCCGAGCAATTTACGGCATTTCAAGCGGCAGAGTTTGCGCGTTGGAAGAAGCTGATTGAAACCCGCAACATCAAAGCAGACTGAACTATATATGGCCAATACCACTGTGACGCAAGCCCCTGTCATCACCCAGTTGCGTGTCATCCCCGTCGCGGGGCATGACAGCATGTTGCTCAATCTTTCAGGTGCACACGGCGCGTTTTTCACCCGCAACATCCTCATCCTCACCGACAACGCGGGCCGCACCGGCATTGGCGAAGTGCCTGGCGGCGAAAAAATTCGCGCCACATTGGAAGATGCCACCGAGCTGGTGGTGGGCCAAAGCATCGGCAATGTGCAAGCCGTGCTCAACACCATGCGCTCCCGCTTCGCCGACCGCGATGTAGGCGGGCGTGGCCTGCAAACCTTTGACCTGCGCACCACCATCCACGCCATCACGGCGGTGGAGTCAGCCTTGCTCGATTTGCTGGGCCAACACCTGAACGTGCCTGTGGCCGCGCTGTTGGGCGAAGGCCAGCAACGCAGCGCGGTGGAGATGTTGGGTTACCTGTTCTTCATCGGTGACCGCACCCAAAGCGATTTGCCGTATCGCCAAGAGGCCGATGCCGACAATGCGTGGTTCCGCTTGCGTAACGAAAAAGCCATGACCCCTGAGTCGGTGGTGCGTTTGGCCGAAGCCGCGCGTGAGAAATATGGCTTCAACGATTTCAAACTCAAAGGCGGTGTGTTAGCCGGCGAGGCTGAAATTGAAGCCGTTCGCGCCTTGCACGCACGCTTCCCGCAAGCACGCGTCACGCTGGACCCCAATGGCGGCTGGTCACTCAAAGAAGCCATCCATTTGATGCGTGACATGCGCGGTGTGGTGGCTTACGCTGAAGACCCATGCGGTGCCGAAGAAGGCTTTAGCGGTCGTGAAGTGATGGCCGAGTTCCGCCGCGAAACCGGCTTGCCCACCGCTACCAACATGGTGGCCACTGATTGGCGTCAGATGGTGCATTCCCTGTCGCTGCAAAGCGTGGACATTCCCTTGGCCGATCCGCATTTTTGGACCATGGCGGGTTCGGTGCGCGTGGCGCAAACCTGCCGCGACTGGGGCCTGACTTGGGGCTCACATTCCAACAACCATTTCGACGTGTCGCTGGCCATGTTCACCCATGTGGCCGCAGCGGCACCGGGCAAAGTTACGGCCATCGACACCCACTGGATTTGGCAAGACGGTCAGGGTCTGACCCAAGAGCCGCTGCAAATTGTGAACGGCCATGTGCAAGTGCCGCAAAAACCGGGCTTGGGCATTGCGCTGGACATGGCCAAAGTCGAGGCTGCGCATCAGCTGTATTTGCAACATGGCTTGGGCTCGCGCGACGACGCCACGGCCATGCAGTACCTGATTCCAGGCTGGAAGTTTGACCACAAACGTCCGTGCATGGTGCGCTGATAAAAAACGGATCACCTCATGAACACGCATTCCCGCCTCTTCATTGCCGTTGCTGTGTGTGCGTTGTCGATCACGTCCGCTTGGGCTTGGCCAGACAAGCCCGTCACCATCGTGGTTCCCTTTCCACCGGGAGGCGGTACCGATACAGGGGCTCGCATCGTTGGGCAAAAGCTCAGCGTGAAATGGGGTCAACCCGTCACCATCGACAACAAAGGGGGCGCGTCTGGACAAGTGGGGGCCGATTTTGTGGCAAAAGCCAAAGCAGACGGCTACACGCTGTTGATGGGCAACGTGGGCACCCAGTCCATCAATCCGGCCTTGTACAAAAAATTGCCTTACGACCCTGATAAAGCCTTTGCGCCCATCTCACTCGTGGCAGAACTTCCGCTGGCGATGATGATCAACCCATTGGTGCCCGCCAAGTCTGACAAAGAATTCATCGCGCTTGCCAAAAGCCAGCCCGGCAAACTGAACTACAGCAGTTCAGGGGCTGGGGGAGGCCCACACTTGGCTGCCGAAATGTTCAAAGACGCAACGGGCACCTTCATCGTTCACGTTCCGTATCGAGGTGGAGGCCCCGCCATCACCGATTTGTTGGCGGGCAATGTGCAACTCTCGTTC
>CANBRM010000026.1 GCA_947371915.1 Comamonadaceae bacterium
GTCGCAACAGCACGACCCGCAAATCCCGAGAAAACGCAAGCAGCATTTTTCGCACGTTTTCCGTTTGCATTTCAAGCGGTAAGACTTCAGACGCCGCTGCGCGAGCTTGGCGCTGCACGCGAATCAAACGTGTCGTTTCTAGCGCCAAATTGGCGTAAGTTTTGCCAAACGCTTTGGCAATCACCTCCTCTGGCTTATTCAGGTAGTCACTGGCGTAGACCAAATAACTGGCAGCCTGCATGGCCTCCGAACCACCAATGTTCGACAAAATCGCGGCGACGGAATCGGCATGTGCCAAGACTTCCTCGCCCGTGTCCAACTTAGCCCCCATTAACAAGGGCTCAGCGAACGCCCTCGCGCGCATCAAAGCTTGGGGTTGATCAGGCAAATCTTGCAGGGTCGCAGGCAACACAGGCGTCTGCGGCTGGTCTGTGTTGTATTTCATAAAAGGCTCACATTCATTCAGCGAAACGACAACTGAAAACTTCATAATGTCAGAAGTTTCTCATCGTAATTCAAATGGAGTTTTCAAATGTCAGATCGCACACTCGCAGGAAAAACAGCATTGGTCACCGGCTCCACCAGCGGCATTGGTTTGGGTATTGCCAAAGTGCTGGCCAAACAGGGAGCCAACATCATCCTCAACGGGTTTGGTGACATCGAGGGGCCCAAAGCCGAGATCAGCGCCTTGGGTGTGCAAGTGGCTTACCACGGGGCCGACATGAGCAAGGCTGCCGACATCGAAGCCATGATGACATTTGCAGCCACCACATTGGGTGGCGTCGACATCTTGGTCAACAACGCCGGTATCCAGCATGTGGCTTCAGTGCAAGACTTCCCCGTTGAGCGCTGGGACGCCATCATCGCCATTAACTTAACCAGCGCATTTCACACCACACGTTTGGCTTTGCCCTATATGCAAAAGACCAACTGGGGTCGCATCATCAACATTGCCTCAGTGCACGGTTTGGTGGGATCTGCCCAAAAATCAGCTTATGTGGCGGCGAAACACGGCATCGTGGGCCTGACCAAAGTCACCGCGCTCGAAAACGCCACGACAGGCGTCACTTGCAACGCCATTTGCCCAGGTTGGGTGTTGACGCCCTTGGTTCAAAAACAAATCGACGCAAAAGCTGCTACCTTAAAAATCAGCAATGACGAAGCCGTCAAACTGCTATTGGGCGAAAAAGAGCCCTCCCTGCAATTTACAACGCCAGAAGAATTGGGTGAACTGGCCACCTTCTTCTGCTCACCCGCCGGCAATAACATTCGCGGCGTGGCTTGGAATATGGATGGTGGCTGGGCCGCTCAATGAGGTTGGTGCAGGACTTTTCCGCGCATTAAAAGTAAAACTATTTATTTAAAAGAAAGCAAATTCCTACTTACAATCACATCACACATCTATTTCTCACTTACCTTAGAGGTATGACACAAAGCTACCCTAAAGAAACTGGAAAGTTTGCAGACCGCTTCCGCGCAGCATTGAAAGATGCTGGCGTTCGTGTCTCTGCCACCGTCGTGGCAAACGAGTTCAACTTGCGATACTGGGGGGAAGGCATTTCCTCCCACGCAGCTCGCAATTGGCTCATGGGCGTTTCGATCCCTAAACAAGACAAACTCTTGGTCTTGTCAAAGTGGCTCAAAATTTCCCCCGAAGGGCTGTTGTTTGGGACCCCGCCACCACGACCGGCAGATGAAGCAGCCAAAGATGAACACATGAACTTGGTGGATCAGCAATTGATTTCACGCTACTTCGCGCTTCAACCCGAACAACGGCGTGTCGTTCGGGAAGTCGTTGAAGGTCTTGCAGCCCTCAACCCAAAAAATCAGTAAATCAAAGCGGAGGCTCTGGCCTCCATGCTTTGACCTAGGCCCACAGGGCCTATTTTTTCGGCCGTCTTCGCCTTCACATTCACTTGGCTGACGTCAACCTTCAAAGCCTGCGCAATACGTTCACACATTTGCGGAATGTAAGTGGCCAACTTAGGCGACTGAGCAATCACCGTGCTGTCTACGTTGCCAATCGTGAAACCCGCTTCACGAACGGCTTGTGCCGCCTGCTGCAACAAAACCCAAGAATCTGCACCTTCAAATTTGACATCCGTGTCTGGAAAATGACGGCCGATGTCGCCCAAAGCTGCCGCGCCCAGCAGGGCATCGGTGATCGCATGCAGCAACACATCCGCATCTGAGTGGCCGAGCAAGCCAAAAGCATGCGGCACATGCACACCGCCCAGCATCAGGGGACGGCCCTCTACCAAGGCGTGGACATCCCAGCCTTCCCCAATACGAAATTTAGGCATCGTCATTTTTTATTCCTCAGATCGTATTTTCAAAATCGCCTCGGCCAGTGCAAAGTCTTCCGGATAAGTTACTTTGAAGTTTTGGGCACTGGCTTGAACCAAGCGGGGTTGTAATCCCATGGCTTCTAGGGCGCTTGACTCATCCGTCACAGCGTCACCGGCTTGCTCTAGCGCTTGGGTCAACATCCCCAATCGAAACATTTGTGGGGTCTGAGCCAGCCATTTGTCGGAACGGTCTACCGTGCTCGCCACGCGCCCCGATTGCGCCGCCTTCAAAGTATCGGCCAATTGATGCGCCAATAAACCGCCTACGGGGTCGTACTGACAGGCATCGACTAACGCATTGATTTGTAAGGGTGTTACCAAACAACGCGCCGCATCATGCACCAATACCCAATCATGCTGTTGTGCACCCCGCTCACTTAAGGCATGCAGTCCAGCCAACACACTTTGCGCGCGCGTGGCTCCGCCAATGCCAACCACCTCAAACGCGGGCTGCGGATGCGACGCCAAGGTAGAGGCCATGCGTTGATCGTCAGGGGCCACCACCAACAGGCCACCCGCCAAACGCGTCACGCCAGCGAAGGCCCGCAAGGTGTGCACCACCATCGGCAAACCCGCCACGATTTGGTATTGCTTGGGCTGAGGCGTGCCCGCACGGCTTCCTGAACCTGCACAAGGTATCAGCACATGGAAGCGAGCAGGCATTGAGTTAATCAAGGACATAAACCAGACAGACGGAATGAACCGGGCCCCCATTCTAGAATTGCGCCAATGCATCTGCCCTCTTTGAGCTCTGGCAAAAAATTTGCCCTCCCCCGCCCCGTTGGTTCCGCCGATGCTTTACTGCTCGCGCAACTGAGCGCCCGCGAAAAATCTAAAAATCAACGCGTGGCCATCGTCACCGCCGACGCCGTCGATGCGCAGCGTTTGCAAGACGAAATGGCGTTCTTCGCCCCCGACGTGCGCTGCGTGCTGTTCCCTGACTGGGAAACCCTGCCTTACGACAGCTTCTCGCCCCACCAAGACCTCATCAGCGAGCGCTTGGCCACGCTGTGGCGCATTTCGCAAGGTGATGCCGATGTGGTGCTCATCCCCGCTACAACCGCGCTCTATCGCTTGGCACCGCCTGCATTTTTGGCGGGCTACACCTTTCACTTCAAAGTCAAGCAGGCTTTGGATGAAGCCAAGCTGAAATCGCAGCTCACCTTAGCGGGCTACAACCACGTCACCCAAGTCGTCAGCCCTGGAGAATACGCCGTGCGTGGTGGCTTGATTGACCTGTTCCCCATGGGATCTTTGGTGCCCTACCGCGTCGATTTGTTTGACAACGAAATCGACTCCATCCGCACCTTCGACCCCGACACCCAGCGCAGCCTCTACCCCGTGCCCGAAGTGCGCTTGCTGCCCGGCCGCGAGTTTCCGATGGACGACGCAGCGCGCGGGCAATTTCGCAACCGTTGGCGCGAACTGCTCGACGGCGACCCCACCAAAAGCCGTATCTACAAAGACATTGGCAACGGAGTGGCCACGGCAGGCATCGAGTACTACCTGCCCTTGTTTTTCGAAGAAACAGCCACAGTCTTTGACTACTTAGGCGCATCCGCCACCGTGGTGCTGCATGGCGACTTAGAGCCCGTCTTCCAACGCTTTTGGCAAGACACACAAGACCGTTACCGCTTGGTCCAAGGCGACCCAGAGCGTCCTGCCTTGCCCCCTGCCAGCTTGTTTTTAAGCGCCGAGCAGTTTTACGCCGCTGCCAGCACGTATGCCCAATTTGTGTTGCGCCCGCAAGTCACCGACGTGCCCGACAACGCCTTCGCACAAACTTTGCCAGACCTGACCGTCGTGCGCGGCGCCACCGACCCGCTGCAAAAACTGCAAACCTACGCCAAGCACACCAGCAACCGCTTGCTGATCTTGGCCGAAAGCGATGGCCGCCGCGAAAGCCTGCTCGACTTCTTGCGCTCTAGCCAAGTCAGCCCACCGGGATTTGACTCTTTGGCCGAATTTCAAGCCAGCGACGAAAAAATTGGCATTGCAACCTCGCGATTGCAAGTGGGTTTTAGCTGGACCGAAGCGGGCCTAGACCTCATTACTGAAACCGAGTTGTTTGCGGTCGGCAGCACCACGCGTCGCCGTAAAAAACAAGAACAAGTCAGCGATGTCGAAGCCCTCATCAAAGACTTGGCCGAGCTCAACGTGGGTGACCCCGTGGTGCACAACGCCCACGGCATTGGCCGATACCGAGGCCTGGTCAACATGGACCTCGGCGAGAAGAACGCAGACGGCTCGCCAGCACTGCAAGAATTCTTGCACCTCGAATACGCCGACAAAGCAGTGCTCTACGTGCCGGTCAGCCAGCTGCACCTGATAGGCCGCTACACAGGCGTCAGCGCCGATGAAGCCCCCCTGCACAAACTCGGCTCAGCCCAGTGGGACAAAGCCAAGCGCCGCGCTGCCGAGCAGGTGCGGGATGCCGCCGCCGAGTTGCTGAACATTTACGCGCGTCGAGCCGCACGCGAAGGCCACCCTTTCCGCTTCTCGCCGCAAGACTACGAAACCTTTGCCAACGACTTTGGCTTTGACGAAACTGCCGACCAACGCGCCGCCATCCACGCCGTCATGCAAGACATGATCAGCCCTCGCCCCATGGACCGCTTGGTCTGCGGCGACGTGGGTTTTGGCAAAACCGAAGTGGCGCTGCGCGCCGCCTTCATGGCCGTGACAGGCGGCAAACAAGTGGCCTTTTTGGCCCCGACCACCTTGTTGGCCGAGCAGCACTTTCAAACCCTGACCGACCGTTTCAGCAAGTGGCCCGTGAAGATTGCCGAGATGAGCCGCTTTCGCTCCGCCAAAGAGATCACCGCTGCGGCCAAGGGGCTGGCCGATGGCCAAGTGGACATCGTGGTCGGCACCCACAAATTGTTCAGCGCATCGGTCAAATTCAAAGACCTCGGCCTGCTCATCATCGACGAAGAGCACCGGTTTGGCGTGCGCCACAAAGAGGCCATGAAAGCCATGCGCGCCGAGGTGGATGTGCTCACGCTCACCGCCACGCCTATCCCACGCACCTTGGGCATGGCCTTGGAGGGTCTGCGCGACTTGAGCGTGATCGCCACCGCCCCGCAACGTCGCTTGGCCATCAAAACCTTTGTACGCACCGAAGGCAATGGCGTCATCCGTGAAGCTGTTTTGCGCGAACTCAAACGCGGCGGACAGTGCTACTTTTTGCACAACGAAGTCGACACCATCGAGAACCGCAAAGCGCGTTTGGAAGAGCTGCTGCCCGAGGCCCGCATTGCCATCGCGCACGGCCAAATGCCCGAGCGCGAACTCGAGCGCGTGATGCGTGACTTTGTGGCCCAACGTTTCAACGTCTTGCTGTGCTCCACCATCATCGAGACGGGCATTGACGTGCCCAGCGCCAACACCATCATCATGAGCCGCGCCGACAAGTTTGGCTTGGCCCAGTTGCACCAGCTGCGTGGCCGCGTGGGACGTAGCCATCACCAAGCCTACGCCTACCTCATGGTGCCCGACATCGAAGGCTTGACCAAGCATGCCTCGCAACGCTTGGACGCCATTCAACAAATGGAAGAGCTGGGCTCTGGCTTTTACCTCGCCATGCACGACTTGGAAATTCGCGGGGCGGGCGAAGTGTTGGGCGAAAACCAAAGCGGCAACATGCTGGAGGTTGGCTTTCAGTTGTACAACGAGATGCTCAACGAAGCGGTGCGCGCCTTGAAAAATGGCGAAGAGCCCGATTTGCTCAGCCCCTTGAGTGCCACAACCGAAATCAACCTGCACGCCCCGGCCCTGTTGCCTGACGACTACTGCGGCGACGTGCACCTGCGCTTGTCGTTCTACAAAAAATTAGCCACCGCCAAAACCGGTGACCAAATTGACGCGCTGCTCGAAGAAATCGTGGACCGTTTTGGCAAACTGCCCGCACAAGCACAAACCTTGATCGACGTGCACCGCCTGCGTGTGCAAGCCCGCAACTACGGCGTGACCAAGGTCGATGCCGCGCCAGGCGTGACGCACATCAGCTTCAAACCCAACCCGCCGTTTGACGCCATGCGCATCATCGAGCTGGTGCAAAAAAACAAGCACATCAAACTGGCAGGCAACGACCGCCTGCGCGTTGAGCGTGAGCTCTCAGAGCCACAAGCCCGCGCACAAATGGTGCGCGATGTATTGCGTTCGTTGGGGACGCCCATTGCACCCGCGCCCAAAGCAGCTGAGGCTCAGTCCTGACGCACAGACTCAGACGATAATTTTTAACATGACCACTGCCACCGAATTCGCCCCCGGCCTTGCCATCCAAGGCTTCACCGCCCCGCTGAAACTCCAAGACTTCAAACTCATCGCGTTTGACATGGACTCGACGCTCATCAACATCGAGTGCATCGACGAAGTGGCCGATGCTGCAGGCCGCAAGGCCGAAGTGGCCGCCATCACCGAGGCAGCCATGCGCGGTGAAATCACCGACTTCAAAGACAGCCTGCGCCGCCGTTTGGCCTTGCTCAAAGGTGTCCCAGAGTCCGCCTTGCACGAGGTATTTGAACAACGCCTACGCCTGAATCCAGGTGCCAAAACCTTGGTAGACACCTGCAAAGCCCACGGCATGAAAGTGTTGTTGGTCAGCGGTGGCTTCACCTTCTTTGCCGACCGCGTGTGCGAGATGCTGAACATCGATTTTTCACGCAGCAACGTGTTAGACATTGCCAACGGCCAACTCACGGGCCAAGTGGCCCTACAAGACTGGGGTGACATTTGTGATGGCGCTGAAAAGCGCAAGATGCTGCTGCACATCTGCACGCAAATGGGCATCAGCCCCAAACAAGCCATCGCCATGGGCGACGGTGCCAACGACTTGCCCATGATGGGCGAAGCGGGCTTGTCAGTGGCCTACCACGCCAAGCCCAAGGTGCGCGAACAAGCCATGGTCGCCATCAACGAGGGTGGCTTGGACCGTCTGCTGGAAGTGGTCAAGGTTTAACGCGTCGAAAGCGACGCGCCTTCACCCACTCACACGCCTTCGGGTTTGACTTGCGCCCGCACAATCACTTGCTTCCAGCGGGCTTGCTCGGTTTTGATGAACGCTTCAAATTCAGCGCCCGTGCTGCCGATGGCCAACGCATTGTCGGCGGCGAGCTTATCTTTCACCAGCCCGCTGCGGCCTGCTTTGACCGCCTCCAACTCTAGCTTCGCCAAGTTAGGTTTGGCCCATTTGCTGGGTGCCATTAGGCCGTACCACTGCGTCATCTCAAAGCCTTTATAGCCTTGCTCGGCCACGGTGGGCACATCGGGCAATTGCGACAAACGTGTGCTCGACCCTGTGGCGATGCAACGCAATTTGCCCGCTTTGATGAACTGAATCAGCGCAGGTGCTCCAGCCGCGCTGGCTTGCAAACGACCGGCCATCAAGTCCGTCAACATGGGCCCCGTGCCACGGTACGGCACATGCAACACGAAGGTTTCGGTGGCCATCTTCAAATATTCAAACGCCAAATGACCTGCACTGCCGTTGCCTGCGGTGCCGTAATTGAGTTGGCCAGGTTTGCTCTTGGCGTAGGCAACAAACTCTTTGAGGTTCTTCACAGGCAAGTCAGGGTGCACCACATACAAGCTGGGTACTTTTGACACCAAAGTGATGGGCGTGAAGTCATGCGCCGCGTCATATGAGAGTTTGTCAAAGATAAACGGGTTGACGGCTAAAGTGCCGATGTGACCGAGCACGAGTGTGTGTTCGTCATGGCTGTTCGCCACTTCTTGCATGGCGATGTTGCCCGCGCCGCCGGGCTTGTTGTCCACAAACACGCTTTGGCCCAAGCCCTTGCCCATCTCCGCAGCCACAGCGCGGGCGACAATTTCGGAGCTACCACCCGGGGCAAAGGGCACCACCAAACGCAAGGGTTTGCTGGGCCAAGCGCTTTGCGCCCAAGTATTGGTGGCCAAGCAGCTGGCTGAAACCAAGCCAGCGTTTGCCAACCAGTCGCGACGGTTCATTGTGTTCATCCTCAGTTCCTTCATCGGCTCAACGCAGGGCGTTGTAAATCGTTTGTGCCAAGTCCTCTGAAATACCTTCTACGGTGCACAGGTCTTGCACGCTGGCATCGCCCACACCCCGCGCACCGCCAAAGCGCTGCAGCAACTTGGCGCGTTTCTTGGGACCCACGCCCGGAATTTCTTCGAGCTTGCTGCCCCCCACCCGCACTTTGGCACGTGCGGCACGCATGCCGGTGATGGCAAAGCGGTGTGCCTCGTCGCGTATTTGCGCCACCAGCATCAGGGCGGCTGAATCGCGGCCGAGGTACACCTTCTCGCGGCCATCGGCAAACACCAGCTCTTCGAGGCCCACTTTGCGGCCCTCGCCTTTTTCCACACCCACGATGCGCGAGAGGTCGAGCCCAAGGGACTCAAACACCTCACGCGCCATGCTGACTTGGCCTTTGCCACCGTCGATCAACACGAGGTCAGGCAGCTTGCCCTCGCCCGCACGCACGGCCTCAGCCAGCTTGCTGTAGCGACGCACCAGCACTTGACGCATGGCGGCGTAATCGTCGCCGCCGGTGATGCCTTCGATGTTGTAACGGCGGTATTCCGCGCTTTGCATTTTGTGGTGATGAAACACCACGCACGACGCTTGTGTGGACTCGCCCGAAGTGTGCGAAATATCAAAGCACTCCACGCGGAACTGCTCTAAATCTTCTGGCGCTAAATCTAAGGCATCCACCAACGCGCGGGTGCGGGCTTGTTGCGAGCCTTCTTCGGCCAGCAAGCGTGCCAATTGGATGTCGGCATTTTGTTGCGCCATTTCTAACCACACACGCCGCTGCTCGCGCGGGTTATGCACAGCAGTGATCTTGATGCCCGTTTGATCGGTCAGAGCTTCAAGCAGCTCTTTGTCCACCGCGTGGCTGGTGATGAGTGCGGGCGGCACAGGTACATCCAAATAATGCTTGCTCAAAAACGCTTCCAGCACTTCGGCCGGCTCAGCATCGTCCACATGAACGGGGAAATATGGCCGGTCACCCAAATGGCGACCACCACGCACCATCGCCAAATTGACACAAGCCTTGCCGCCTTGCACTTTGACGGCGAGGATGTCCACGTCTTGGTCGCCCACGGTGTCCACGGCTTGTTGGTGCAGCACCTTGGAGAGCGCGCTCATTTGGTTGCGCAACTCGGCAGCTTGTTCAAACTCCAACTTTTCGGCGTGGGCCATCATGCGCGCTTCGATGCTGCCCATCACTTCCTGCGTTTCACCGCGCAGCAAGCGCATGGCGCTGTCTACATCGCGTTGGTAATCTGGCACAGAGATCAGCCCCACACACGGCCCTGAGCAACGTTTGATTTGGTACAGCAAACATGGGCGCGTGCGGTTGTTGAACACTGTGTCTTCGCAAGTGCGCAAGCGAAACACTTTTTGCAACAGTTGAATGGCCTCGCGCACCGCCCACACGCTGGGGTAAGGGCCAAAGTAGTCGTGGCGCTTGTCGACCGCACCTCGGTAGTACACGACGCGGGGCACTTGCTGCGGGTTCACGCTCAGGTGATGGGTCGTGCTGGTGTTGGTCAAGGCGAGGGGCGATACAGCCTGCTTTGCAGCGTCAGGGATCTTCACTGGCACGCCACGCGTCATCTTCAAATACGGGTAACTCTTGTCGTCCCGAAACAAGATGTTGTACTTGGGCTTGAGCGTTTTGATGAGGTTGTTTTCCAGCAGCAGCGCTTCAGCCTCCGAGCGCACCACCGTGGTTTCCATGCGCACGATCTTGGTCACCATGTGGCCAATGCGCGAGCCGCCGTGATCTTTTTGGAAATAGCTCGACACCCGCTTCTTCAAGCTGTTGGCCTTGCCCACATACAGCACTTGGTCCTGCGCATCAAAGTAGCGGTACACGCCGGGCAACGCGGGCAAGCTGGCAACCAGCTCTAACAGCTCGGGCGGGTGACGTGAGGCTGCTTTCTCTGTGGTGGCTTGCGCCACTGAGTGCACCTCCTCAGCAGGCTTGCTGCTTGGTTGTTCTTCTGGCGAGGCGTCTGTAGGAGTTTGAGGCATGCCCGTATTGTGGACAATCTGTGGCGTGAAACTCAGCCCATCTGCATTAATCCCCGGCACACCCACCTTGATCACGCCCGCTCTGACGTGGGATATTTTTTGTCGCGTCATCGATAACCACGGCGACCTCGGTGTGTGTTGGCGGTTGTCCGTAGATCTGGCTCAGAGAGGCCACACCGTACGCCTGTGGGTCGACGACGCCTCCGCCCTCGCATGGATGGCTCCGCAAAGCTACACAGGCGTGGAGGTACATACATGGCCCAACGATGCAGCGCTACAGGCATTCGCCCAAGACCCCGCATTTGCAGTGGGCGATGTCGTCATAGAAGCCTTTGGCTGTGAGTTGCCAGAAGCGTTTCAAGCCCTAATGGTGCGAGGCACAGTGCCTGTTTGGATCAACCTCGAATACCTGAGCGCCGAGGCCTACGTGGCCCGCTCTCACGGCTTGGCCTCGCCCGTGATGAGCGGTCCTGCACCCGGCACGACTAAATGGTTTTACTTTCCTGGCTTCACGCCAGACACCGGTGGTTTGCTGCGCGAGCCAAATCTGCAGGACCGACAAGCCACGTTTGACCGTGCCGCATGGCTCAAGGCCTTAGCTTTGGACAAACCCATTGCGGCCCACGAGCAACTCATCAGTCTGTTTTGCTACGAGCCTGCGGCCTTGTCGCAGCTCCTAAAACAACTCAGTCAAGCGAGTCAGCCCACACGCCTGCTGGTGACACAAGGCCGACCCAGCGCCGCCGTGGTAGCGGCTACCCAAGCGCTGAACATGCCCAACAGCGGCAAGGGCCAGTTACACGTCAGCCACCTGCCCTATCTGAGCCAAACCGAGTTTGACCATTTGCTGTGGGCCTGCGACCTGAACTTTGTGCGCGGCGAAGACTCTTTGGTGCGCGCCCTGTGGGCAGGTCAACCTTTTGTGTGGCACATCTACCCACAAGACGACTTGGCGCACCACGACAAATTGCATGCCTTTTGCCAAGCCTTGCAAATGCCACAGAGCTTGCAAGATGTCCACAACGCTTGGAACGGACTTTCTGGTGCTAAGTTACCAGCTTGGACACCTTCAGATTTGGCCGTTTGGCAGGCTTGGAGCGCGCAAACACGACAGCTTTTACAAACCCAAACCGACTTAAGCACAGCGCTGATCGGGTTTGCTGCACAAAAACGCTAAAATAGTGGGCTATGCGAACCCAGTGCAGCTTGAGCTGTACGGGCCATTTTCACAAACACAAGACACCAACACACTATGAAAACCGCTCAAGAAATCCGCGTCGGTAACGTCATCATGCACGGCAAAGACCCTATGGTCGTCCTGCGCACCGAATACCAACGCGGCGGTCGTGGCTCATCCACCGTTCGCATGAAGCTCAAAAGCCTGATCGCCAACTTCGGCACCGAAGTGGTTTTCAAGGCCGACGACAAGATGGACCAAGTCATCTTGGACAAGAAAGATTGCACCTACTCCTACTTCGCTGACCCGATGTATGTGTGTATGGACGCCGACTTCAACCAATACGAAGTCGAAGCCAGCAACATGGGCGACGCCCTGAACTACCTCGAAGACGGCATGGAACTCGAAGTGGTGTTTTACGACGAGAAAGCTATCTCTGTCGAATTGCCCACCAACGTCGTGCGCGAAATCACTTGGACTGAGCCAGCCGTCAAAGGCGACACCTCAGGCAAAGTGTTGAAGCCCGCCAAAATTGCAACTGGCTTCGAAGTGGCTGTGCCTTTGTTTGTGGCTCAAGGCGACAAGATCGAAGTGGACACACGCACTGGCGAATACCGCAAGCGCGTCTAAGCCTACAACGCTTAGCAAATCAAAGGCTCCTTCGGGAGCCTTTTTTCATGGTGCAACGTAGCCTGCTATTAACATCCACGCATGGACGGCACACTCAACCCACACGACAAAAACCTCTCCGAAGCTTGGGAGACCCTGAAGGCGCAACACGACAATGGCGACGGATTGCGCCCCCAGTCAAACCGACTGGCTTTTGCAGACCCTGAGTTTTTAATGCGCCGCGAAACACGCGGTATTCGGTTTCAGCTGGAAATGCTCAAGCCTGATCTGGCGCAGCAAGACCATGGCATTGAGCACACCGTGGTGGTGTTTGGCAGCGCACGTTTTCGCAGCCAAGACACGGCGCAAGCCGAACTCGACAAAGCCCAAGCATCAGGCGATGCCCAAGCACTGCAGCGTGCCCAAACCTTGGTGCGCAACGCACATTTCTACGAGCAAGCCCGCCAACTCGGAAGCATCATCACGCGCTACAGCATGGACCAGCATGCGGACCACAAATTGTTTGTGTGCACGGGCGGCGGGCCCGGCATCATGGAAGCGGCCAACCGTGGTGCACATGAAGCGGGTGGCATCAGCGTGGGCCTCAACATCGCGCTGCCTCATGAACAAAACCCCAACCCCTACATCACCGAGGGTTTGAGCTTCAAGTTTCACTACTTTGCCCTGCGCAAAATGCACTTCATGATGCGCGCCAAAGCCTTGGTGGCGTTCCCGGGTGGCTTTGGCACATTGGATGAATTGTTTGAAACCCTCACCTTGATTCAGTGCAAAAAGGTCAAGCCTGTGCCCATCGTGTTGTTTGGGTCTGACTACTGGAAACGCTTGTTCAACCCAGAAGTGTTGGTGGAAGAAGGTGCCATTGCCGCCGACGATTTGAACTTGTTCAACTACGTCGACAGCGTGGACGACGCTTGGAACGTCATTCGTGCGTTTTACCAACTCTGAGTGAATACGCGCTGCGCGAACCCAAGCCCACCACAGCGGACACGCACCAAAACACGCCGCCGATGCCAATCACCGTGCCCGCTGCGCCAAACAAAATGGGCATCAAAACACTCGATGCGTTGATGCCCATCAAACGCAAGCCCAGCGCCTCACCTTGGCGGTGCTCTGGTGTGATTTGATGCAAGGTGCTCATCAACATCGGTTGCACCGACCCCAAAGACAAGCCCAGCAGCACCGAGCACATGCCCATGGTCCACGCGGTTTGCATCAACGGATAAATGCCCAACAAAGCCGAGGTAATCAGCATCGCTCCCGTGATGACTTGCCACTCTTGCAGGCGGGCGGCCAAGATGGGCAACAGCATGCGAATCAGCGCCGCCGCGATGGCGAAGCCTCCCAAAATCGACCCAATCGCTGATGCACTCAGGCCGCGCTCATGGCCCAAGATCGGCACCACAAACGTGTGCACATCCCAGCAAGCGGACAAGAACCAATTCACCATCAACAAACGTCGAAACATGGGCGCGTTAAGCAGGTCCCAAGCGCGATTTTTCTCATGACCATCGGGTTTGATGACCGGCGGCAACTCTCGTGCATGGCGAATACACAGCCAACCCAAAAGGGGGAACACGGCCATCGCCGCGTACGCCCACTGAAAACCAGCATGGTCAATCAACAGGCCTGCTGTGAAAGGCCCGATGAAGTTAGAAAACGCAGGCCCAATCGACAACCAACTGAAGGCTTGCTTCATTTGCGCCGTGTCTTTCACCGCGCGCCCCACATGACGTTGCAGCGCAATGATGGCCCCGCCTGTCGCACCACCGGTCAACAAAGCGCTGACACACAACACCGGAAAAATAGGCCAAAGCGCAGCCAAACTAGCCCCCGTCACGGCCATGAGCACGCTCCACATGATGGGGCGTTTCAAACCATGTGCATCGGCATAGCGCCCTGCTGGCAAGGCCAAGAAAACTTGGGTCAAGGCAAACAAAGCCAGTAAAACGCCGACAGCAGCCTCACTTTGGCCGCTGCGCAACGCCATCAACGGTGCCGCCATGCGCATGCCAGCCATACAGGCGTGCAGACAAATTTGTCCTGCAATGAGTCGGGTCAGTTCACGCTTCACACTTTGGCGTCCGAGTCATCCAAAGCATCGTCAAACTTAGGCAACAGCGCTTGGGCCTCCGCTTCGGGCAAGGCCTCCACGTTTTTCAACGCGCGGCGCATTTGTCGACTGCGTGTGTCGGCACGGTCCAAGGTGTCTGCCGCTTTTTGCACTTGCTCGCGCACCTTCTCGACCCAATCGCCATAACGCTCGAACTCGGTTTTAACGGCGCCCAACACCTTCCACACTTCTGAGGCTTGTTGTTCCAGCGCCAAGGTGCGAAAACCCATGTGCAAACTGTTGAGCATGGCCAACAAGGTGGTGGGCCCCGCCAAGGTGACGCGGTAATCGCGCTGCAAACTGTCCATCAAACCGGGGCGACGCAGCACCTCGGCATACAGCCCTTCGATGGGCAAAAACAAAATCGCGAAGTCGGTGGTGTGAGGCGGTGCCAAATAGCTCTCGGCAATGCTCTTGGCCTCGGTGCGAATACGCGTCTCCAAGGCCTTGGCAGACAGCTCTGCCGCCACGGCATCGGCACGGTCATGGGCATCGAGCAAACGCTCGTAGTCTTCACGCGGGAACTTGGCATCAATCGGCAGCCACACGGGTTCACCGTCAGCGCCACCTCGGCCCGGAAAGCGAATCGCAAAGTCGACACGCTGGTTGCTGCGGGGTTTGGTCTCCACCTGTTTGGCGTATTGCTCCACCGTTAGCACTTGCTCCAACAAGGCTTCGAGTTGAACCTCGCCAAACATGCCGCGTGTTTTGACGTTGGTCAGCACGCGCTGCAAGCTGCCCACGCCGTCAGCGAGTTTTTGCATTTGCCCCAAGCCGTTGTGCACTTGCTCTAAGCGCTCGGCCACCTGCTTGAAACTCTCTGACAAGCGTTTCTCTAACGTGGTCTGCAGTTTTTCATCGACCGTGCGACGCATTTCGTCCAGCTTGTCGGCGTTGCTCTTTTGCAATTGCTGCAGCTGTTGGTTCAAGGTGTCGCTGATGGTGGTTTGCATCAAGCTCAGTTGCTGAACTTGGCTTTGCTGAAAGCTTGCCAAGGTTTGCGTCAGCTCTTGCCGCCCACCACGCGATGATTCGGTGATCTCAAAACGAAGCTCCCGCTCCACACGCTCCAGCTTGTCTTGCACGTTCAACATGCTTTGTTGCAACGCCAAAGATTGCGCCATTGCCTGTGATTGCGCTTCTTCTTGGTTACCTGAACCCGAGCGTCGTAGCAACACCACCAACAGCAGAGCATTGACCAAGCCAATGCATAGGGCAATCCAAACTTCCATCACGCGCCCACGGTGTTGAGTGGTGTCAGCGGTTTGCCTTGCGTGAAATAGCTGATCAAGTTGTCGGCCGCCAAATTGGCCATGGCCATGCGCGTGGCAATCGATGCGCTGGCAATGTGAGGCGTCAGCACGATGTTGGGCACGGTCAACAAATCGGGGTGCACTTTGGGCTCGCCCTCAAACACATCCAAACCGGCGGCCGCAATGCGACGCTCACGCAGCGCAACAGCCAAGGCTGCATCGTCCACGATGCCGCCGCGTGCGATGTTGACCAACGTGGCTGTGGGCTTCATCTGCGCCAGCTCTGCTGCACCGATGGTGTGGTGCGAGGCCGCGCTGTAAGGCACGACCAACATCACATGGTCAGCGCTGCGCAACAGCTCTTCTTTGCTCACGTAAGTTGCGCCGCATTGGGCTTCGAGTTCGGGGCTCAGGCGTGAGCGGTTGTGATAAATAACCTTCATGCCAAAGCCATGTGCACCGCGCTTGGCGATGCCTTGGCCAATGCGGCCCATCCCCAAAATACCCAAAGTGCTGCCGTGCACTTCTGCGCCCGCAAACATGTCGTAACGCCATTGCGTCCACTCGCCGCGACGCAAGTAGTGCTCGCTCTCGGTCAAGCGACGGGCTGTGGCCATCAGTAACGCAAAGCCGAAATCAGCGGTGGTTTCGGTCAGCACATCGGGCGTGTTGCTGGCTTGCACGCCGTGCGCCGTCATGGCGGGTACGTCAAAGTTGTTGTAGCCCACCGCCATGTTTGCCACAGCTTTCAAACTGGAGCAAGCCTTGAGCACCTCGGCATCCACAGGATCAGAACCCGTGGTGAGTGCGCCTGCATGCTGCGAAAGGGCTTGCGTCCACGACGCCTTGGTCCAGGCTGTGTCGGCTTGGTTGTCGGTCACATCAAAGTGCTCGCGCAAGCGCGTTAACACCTCTTCAAAAATGGGACGGGCAACGATGATTTTGGGTTTCATGGTGAAGCTTTCAAAAGGGGCTGCGTGCAGCGCAAATCATTCGACCATCTGCAAGCGACGCGCCCACCAAGGGGTCAAGGCTGGCAGAAGGGTGAGGGTCCAAATCACCACCCATGCCGTCAACGGCATGAGTCGTGTCATGTCAGGGAATTGCGCGACGGTGATCACCGCGAGCACCAACGGAATCGCACCGGTTTCACGGACTGCACACAAAAACAGTTTTTCTTTCAAACTGACGATCGTTGGAAACAACGAGAACAACACCGCCACAGGCCGCGCAAAAAAAATAAAAACAAGGGACACACACAAACCCAAAACAGCGGTGTCAGCCAAATCTTGCAAGGCAACAAAAGGCCCCACCATCATGAAAATGGTGGGTTTGGCCACGCTTTCAATCTTCACCTCGACGGAGTGCAGCAAGCCATGAAAATAATGCGTGCCGTGGTTGAAGTTGGCCAGCAAGCCTGCAACGAAGGCAGCTAAAAAGCCATTGCCGTGAATGGCTTGCGCCAAGACAAACGTCACCAAAGGCACGGCCAACACCACCGCAAAGTCATACGGAGCCTCTGGCCCACCTTGCTGACTCTGCTTGGATTTATAGCGCTCAAACGCGTACATGCCCACCCAACCGATCACACCCGCCATGCTGCCAAACAAGAACTGTCCACCCAGGTGCACCAAGTTGTCACCACGGAACAAGCCTTGCGCCAAATCGGCCACATTCGCAATCTCGGCACCCGACAAGATCATCAGGGCAATGGCGGCTGTGAAGATGGCGCCCACTGCATCGTTGAGTGCGCTTTCAGCCACGGAAAGATTGGCTACGCGTTTGTACTCAGCTTTGAACGCCAATTGCTTCAAGGTGGGAATCAAGGCAGCGGGGTCGGTCGACCCAATGATGGCAGCCAACAACGCAGACGTTTTACCGTCCAAACCGAGCCACATCAGCAAGGGGAACATGATGAAAAACGTCATCAAATAACCCACGAAGGCGATCATCACCGTTGGAAACGCGATCTGAAAAAAATCACGGCGCTCAATCTCGTCACCGCCTGATTTCAAAATGATCGCAGCAAGTGCCGTGCACACAACCACGGACAAACTCAGCTGCGTAGACAAGGGCGACAACGCGTCGTGCAACACAATGCCAATCAGCAGTTGCAAAGTAAAGCTGGGAAACACCGTGCCTTCTGCCGCTTTGCTGCAGGCCCAACCAAAAACCAAAAACAGCCCCACACACCACAGAGACAAAGCAATCGACGCCTCAACGCCGCCCAAGCTGGACAAATGTTGCAGCAAAGGTGCAGCGAACGCATTCAGCACGAACGCGATCACAAACACCACAAAAATTTTGACGTAACTCATGCGTGTGCGCATCAATCGGGCTGCACGATGCCAAACACTTGGCGCAAGTAGGCCAAATATTTTTCGTCATCACACATGCCTTTGCCAGGGGTGTCTGACAACTTCGCCACCGGTTGACCATTGCATTGCGTCATCTTGATGACGATTTGCAGCGGCTCGTAACCCAAGTCATTGGTCAAGTTGGTGCCAATGCCAAACGCGAGCAAGCACCGACCTCTGAACTGTTGGTACAAGGCGATGATTTTTCCGACCGTCAGACCGTCCGAGAAAATCAAGGTCTTGGTCATGGGGTCTACGCGGTTGTTGCGGTAGTGCGCAATCATGCGCTCGCCCCAAGTGAAGGGGTCACCACTGTCGTGACGGGCCCCATCAAACAACTTGCAAAAGTACATGTCGAAGTCACGCAAGAACGGCTCAATGCCGTACACGTCACTCAAAGCGATGCCTAAGTCGCCTCGGTACTCACGCGCCCATGTCTCGAACCCAAACACTTGGCTATCGCGCAAACGCGGCCCCAGCGCTTGGCAGGCTTGCAAATATTCGTGCGCCATCGTGCCCAAAGGCGTCAGACCTAACTTCATGGCAAACAACGCGTTGCTGGTGCCCGCCAACTGCCCTTGCGCGCCGGTGCCCAATTTGGCGGTCAAGACACGCAGCAACTCCTCGTGCCAAGCGCGTGAGAAGCGGCGACGCGTGCCGTAGTCGGCAATCTTCAAATCGCTCAAACGCTCGGCGTGCAGGGCTTCAATTTTTTGATCTAAGCGTTTGCGGCCTTCAATGAAATCAGGAACTTTTTGGGTGTTGCGAAAGTACACCTCGTTGACGATGGCCAGCACCGGAATCTCGAACAAAATCGTGTGCAACCAAGGTCCGTGAATGCTGATGTCCAGCTCGCCGCTGGGCAGTGCAGTGACTTCGATGTACTTTTCGTTGAGATGGAACAAGCCCAAGAAATCGACGAAATCGCTTTTGATGAACCGCAGGCTGCGCAACCAAGCCAGCTCGGCATCCTGGAAATGCAAGCTGCACAACGAGCGAATTTCGTCACGAATTTCTTGCGCATACGGCGCCAGATTCACGCCCGGGTTACGACACTTGAATTTGTAGGAAACCTGCGCACTCGGAAACTGATGCAGCACGGCCTGCATCATGGTGAATTTGTACAGGTCGGTGTCGAGCAGGCTGGTGATGATCATCGGGTGTTCGCTCTTAAAACTCAGTCCACCCAATGGGTGAACTCTGCCACCGGCACGCGAGGTGTCGTGAAGGTGTTGACCTTGTCACTCTCATCGGCCCAGCCCAAGGCCAAACCACACACCAACATCTCACCCTCACCGGCACCGATGTGCGGCAAGATGATGCTGTGAAAACTGTTCCATGCCGCTTGCGGGCAGGTGTGCAGGCCACGCGCACGCGCCGCCAACATGATGTTTTGCACAAACATGCCGTAGTCAAACATGGAGCCCCGGCCCATCACGGGGTTGATGGTGAACATCAAACCCACAGGCGCATCAAAGAACTTGAAGTTGCGTTGGCTTTGCAGATGCATCTGCTCTTTGTCGGCCTTGCCGATGCCCAATAAACCATACAAGCCCCAACCGTTTTCACGACGACGGTCAATGAAAGGGCTGATCCACTGCTTGGGGTAATAGTCGTATTGCTCTTGGTATTGTTGGGCCAGTTCTGGGTTGGCGCGAATGGCTTCATGCGCGGTACACACTTTGTCGACCAAGCTGTCGCGGCTCTCGCCTTGCAACACATACACCTGCCAAGGCTGGGTGTTGGTACCCGATGGCGCGCGGCTGGCCACTTGCAAAATCTCGGTGATCATGTCGCGCGACACGGGCTGCTGCGTGAACGCGCGGGCCGACATGCGCGAGGTGATGGCGTGGTCTACGGCGGCAATGTTCTCAGTTGGGGTGCTCATACCAAAGTCTCCAAAACAGTTTTTAAATTCAAAGGCAGTGCCTTCACAGGCCTGCGGCTTTCTTTGTCTACATAGACGTGCACAAAGTGCCCGTGGGCGGCGCACAACTCAGCGCCTTGCGCAAACAAGCCCACCTCGTAGCGCACGCTGGACGAGCCGAGCTTGGCCACGCGAATGCCGGCTTCAATGGTTTGCGGAAACGCCAACGGTGAGAAGTAGTTGCATTGGGTTTCAATCACCAAGCCGATCGTGTCGCCGTGGTGAATGTCCAATGCGCCCTGCTCCATCAAATGCGCGTTCACCGCCGTGTCAAACCAGCTGTAGTACACAACGTTGTTGACATGGCCGTAGGCGTCGTTGTCCATCCAACGCGTGGTGATGGTGCGAAAGACCTTGAAGGCGCTGCGCGGCTGTGCTTGGGGGCGTGCAGAAGTGGGGTTCGTCATACAGATAGATTTTGCCAGCGTCGCCAGTACGCCTGGGCGACACGGTAGGTATTGACTTGTACGCGAACCGTGTCCTCGATGTAATGGCCGTAACCGCCCGCCATACAAAACGCCAACGGCACACGATGTGACCATGCCCAATCGAACACACGCCGATCGCGGGCCTCTAGGCCGTCAAAGCTCAGTTTGAGTCGACCCAAGCGGTCGCCCTCATGCGGATCGGCACCTGCGAGGTAAATCACCAAACCTGGACTAAACCGCGACGTCAGCTCGGCCAGTGCGAGGTCCAAGGCGTGCAGGTAGGCGTCGTCGTCACAACCATCGGGCAACTCGACATCCAAATCGCTGAGTTCTTTGGCGAACGGAAAATTGCGCGCCCCGTGCAGCGATAAGGTAAACACGTGCGCATCGTTGGCAAAAATGTGCGCTGAGCCGTTGCCTTGGTGCACGTCTAAATCAATGATGGCCACCTTCAGCGGGTGTACATGGCTGCGCGCCCATTCGGCTTGTATCAAGCGTGCAGCCACTGCCGCATCGTTGAACACACAAAAACCGCTGCCCCTGTCCGCATAGGCGTGGTGCGTGCCGCCGGCCATATTGGCCGACACGCCCTCGGTGTCAAACAAGGCTGTGCGCGCAGCCATCACGGTGGCACCTGCTGAGCGACGTGAGCGCTCCACCATGGCCTCAGACCACGGAAAGCCAATTTCTTTTTGCGCCGCCGCACTCAAACTGCCTTGCACCACCGACTGGATGTAGCTCGGCGTGTGCACCAACGCCAACTCGCCATCACTGGCGGGCGGTGCCACGTGCATCGTCACCTCGGGCATGTCATGCGCCAACTGCTCACGCAACAAACGGTACTTCGCCATAGGAAAGCGATGGCCTTCGGGCAAAGGCAAGACAAATTGATCGGAATAAAAGGCGCGCATGGGCAAGTTGGGTGAAGCGGCGATAGGACTGATTGTGACGAGCTCATCACAACACCGCGATTTAGAACCTCGCCTCTAAACCGCCGCCAAGGCCTTGCGAATTTCCGGGATAACCCTAAACTTCATCCCAATGCTGCAACGCAACATTTTCTGCAAACTGTCTTAACTTCTGGAGTAACCCCATGCTGAACGCCGAACAAATCATCGCCTCTAACAAAGCCAACCTGAACAACCTCTTTGGTTTGTCTAACCAAGCCTTCGCTGGCATGGAAAAACTGGTTGAACTCAACCTGACTGCTGCACGCGCTGCCTTGACTGAGTCTGCTGACCACGCCAAAGCCGTGTTGGCCGCCAAGGACCCACAAGAATTCATCGCCTTGCAAACCAACTTTTTGCAGCCTTTGGCCGAAAAGTCTGCTGCTTACAGCCGTCACATCTATGACATCGCTTCGGGCACTACGACCGAATTGAACAAAGCCTTCGAAGGCAAAGCAGCTGAAGGCCAACAAGCCGTCGCCGCTTACATCGAAACTGCCTTGAAAAACGCACCTGCTGGCTCTGAGCAAGCTGTGGCCTTCTTCAAACAAGCAGTGAGCGCCAGCAACACCGCTGTGGAAACTGTGCAAAAAGCAGTCAAACAAGCCACAGACATCGCTGAAACAAATCTGCAAGCTGCAGCCGACACGGCTGTGAAAGCCACCAAGACTGCCGCTGCCAAAAAGCGTTAATTGGTTCCAGTTGTCTCCTCGGGTCTTTTCGTCACCTTGGGTGCAAAGATTCCTTCAAAGGCTCATCGCAAGGTGAGCCTTTTTTTTCGAGATGCGTTTTTTATCAGTGCGGCACCAAAGCTGCACGTAATTTAGGCAAAGCCTGCAGCATCGCAGCGCGACCGGCTTCAATCGAACGGCGACGCGCACCGAAATCGGCGCTGCCCACTTGGTTCAAAGCGGGGCGCACCACCAAATCGGCCTCTTTCAACTCAAACGAATTGATGCTTTTGCCCATGATGGTGAAGGTTTGCATCAAGATTTGAAACATGTCATCCGTTTTCGCGGCCTCGGGCGCACTGGAAATGTCCACGGCCAGCACATACTCGGCCCCCATTTGTCGTGCATAACGCACAGGCACAGGCGATACCAAGCCGCCGTCCACAAACTCACGAGAGCCAATCCGAACCGGTTCAAACACCGAAGGCACAGAACTAGAGGCGCGCACTGCGGTGCCCAAATCACCACGCTGAAAGAGCACGCCCTCACCCGTGCGCAGGTCAGTGGCCACAATGCCCAACGGCATTTTGAGTTCTTCGATGCGTCGGCCTCCGGTCTGTTGACTGACGTAGCGGCTCAGCGCATCGCCGCGCATCATGCCGCGCCCCAGCAGAGGCACGGTCCAGTCGGTGATGGTGACCTCCTCCATGGTCTCGGCCACCCTTTGCAATTGAGCGCCAGTTTTGCCACTGGCATAAAAAGCAGCCACCAAACTGCCAGCCGAGGTGCCCACCACCAAGTCAGCTTTGATGCCGGCCTCTTCCAACACTTGGAGCACGCCCACATGCGCAAACCCGCGTGCCGCTCCGCCGCCCAACGCCAAGCCAAGACGAGGCGCTTTTTTGACAACAGGCACTTCCACGCCTCCCGACGGCGCTGTGGGCGGCGCAACGGGCGCCACCGGCTTTTCGACCACCGGGGCCAGCGGTCCCGGCGCTTGGCAAGCACTCAACACGGCGACACACACACCCAGCACCAAGCAA
>CANBRM010000027.1 GCA_947371915.1 Comamonadaceae bacterium
AGCGCCACCAGGCGAGCGTCTAGCGTACCCAGGAAGACTTTGCCACCTTCAATGGCCACACCACGGTTGTTCGGGCCGCAGCAGAAGGTGGTGATGGGGCCCATCTTGTGTTTGTAGTGCCAGAACTCTTTGCCGGTCACGGCATCGAGGGCGTACACGTGGTTGTAAGAGGTCGTCATGTACATGATGCCGTCGACCACGATGGGGGCGGTTTCCATGGACTCGCGCACTTCCGTTTGGAAGGTGAACTCAGGGCGCATGTTCTTCACGTTGCCCGCGTTGATTTGCGTGCCTTTGTAGAAGCGCGTTTGCTCGTAGTCGCCGTTGGTGTGCAACCAGTTCGTCGTCTGACCACCGGCTTTGTTCAACTGGTCTTGCGTGACGTTGATGCCTTTTTCGATATTGGCTCCGCTGGCGTTCATGCCTTTTTGGCCTTGAATTTCTTCACCGACGGCCATGCCGGTCAAGAACAACAGCGCCGATGCCGCTGCGATTCGCTTGGTTGTGAAAATGCGTTTCATGAGTTCGTCCTTTTGAGGTAGGGGGCAACGCCCTTGTCGGCAACGGGTCGTGGTCGAGCTTGAGCTGGCACAGCTTAGGCCTCTTGTGTGATTTATTTATGTAACGACTGAGACATTTAGGGAAAGCACCTAAAAACTTTTCCTGCGATGATTTGAGCAACTCAAGGAGAGCAATCATGAAAAAACAATGGCACTTTGCGCTCATGTGCGCTGGCTTGCTGGCGATACAAACCGTCGCCTACGCACAAAAGGGCATGGACCAAATCAACATCAACGGCCAGTTTGTGATGGCCGCTCGTGTGGGCAAGGTCGAGCGCGTGCAAGCGCTGCTGGATCAAGGCGCCAGCGTGAACTCGCGTGATCGCAATGGCGACACGCCGCTCAACATGGCGGCGGCCAAGGGCAATGCCGAACTGGTTCAGGTGTTGCTCAAGGCGGGGGCCGATGTCAATTTAGGCAATTTATCTGGCGTCACACCCCTCATGGGCGCGGCTTTCAGCGTGAACGCGCAGGCGTTCAGCGCCTTGCTGGCCGCAGGGGCCAAGACCGAACCCGTGGATCGCGTCAAGAAAAATGCCGCGACTTACGCTGCCGCTCACGGCTGCACCCCTTGTTTGCAGCAGCTCGTTCAGGCCAAGACCGACGTCAATGCCAAGCTTGAGAATGACTTGACCTTGCTCATGTGGGCCGCCGCTTACGGCCAAGAAGACACGGTGCGCTACTTGCTCGTCCAAGGTGCTGAGCGCGATGCCAAAGACAACCGTGGCAAAACCGCCGAAACCATGGCCGGTGAAGGCAACCATTTAGCGCTGGCGCAATTGCTGCGCCCCTCCGCGCGTTGATTGGCTTGAAACTCTTAGATGAGGTATTTGTTTATTTAGATTAATTAAATAAGAGCTTTGGTTCTAGAGCGTATTTGTTATTGTTTTGCAGTACCCCTGTTCATACTATATGAACAAGTTTTCCAAGGTACGTTTTTGATATGCAAAGCACTACGTTCACACGCTCTGTATTTTTTTATATAGCTTGCTTATTGGCCAATGTATCGGTCGTGCCAAGCGCTGCCGCCTTGATTGATAGCGGTATTCAAACTCAAAAAAATTTGGGTAATGACGAAGATACGTTCATCTTCGCTGGACGATGCCCCAATGGGGAGGCTTACCATTTGTTTTCATACGCATCTGAGGTGGACGGTTTCACCCAGTATTTTTATGACTACGAAGGCCCTGCTGGCAAGGGAACTGTCAAAACGCAAGCCACCCCTAAGACGATGGCAGTTCGCATTTGCCGGGCACTGGCTGAAATAGCGAATGACTAATGATCAAGTCCAACAGTAATTTCAACATGATGTACGTTTCTGTTGAATATAAATTCTCTGATCAACCCACGCCCAACCGTGTCGAGCATCCGCTTTTGACCCTGTTGGAGAGCGTTCACGCCAAAGGCTCTATCGCAGCAGCTGCCGAGCACTTGGGGCGCTCTTATCGCTATGTCTGGGGAGAATTAAAGTATTGGGAGGCAGAGCTTGATGCCAAACTTGTGGTCTGGGGCCGCTGCAGCCGAGGGGCTGTGTTGACGCCTGAGGCCATCGCGTTTTTGCACGCCATGACAAAAAGTCAAAAGGAGCTTGAGCAGAGTATTCTGGCTATTAAAACGGACATGATCAGCAATGCGTTGATTTTGAAAGGCAAAGCCAACGCACACGTGAATGAGAATTCGACGGATGTTATAAATTTTTAGAAATAAATTCTTCGATCTGTTTGATGTTGATCGGCTTGTATAACACATCAATGTTGTGCTGGCTAAAAAGTTCGAGGTGTTGAGGGGATGTGTCCGCCGTCACAATGCATGCGGGTATCTCATCATTAAACTCTTCACGTAGCATCTGAATAAAAAATATACCGTCTTTTTCGCCTAGTCTGAAATCACTCAAAATAAAATTGAGTCTAGGAATATCTTTTAAGTACTCGACGAATTTATTTTCTTCGTGTGGAATCATGTGAACGTGATAGCCCGCCGTTGTGAAATATTGCAGGTAGGCCTGTTTGAGGGAGTAGTCATTCTCAATGATGCCCAAGTGGACCTTGAGGTTTTCAGTCGAGCCGATGTCCGCGCCTGTTGGCGGACGTTCAAGCATGCGTTCATGGGCCTCGCCGATCAGCGCGGGTGCCGCCTGTAATTCATTCACCATGTTCGATGTTTTGAAGGGCGTTTTGATGGTGAATATCGACCCTTTTCCCACTTCAGATTGCACAATGCAATCGCCGCCAATTTTTTTGACAATACGGCTCACAATTGACAGGCCAAGTCCCAGGCCGTCGTACTGCGCGCGTGAATGCTCAGATCGGTAAAACTCTTTGAATATCAGCGATATATCTTCGGTTGGTATACCGCAACCCGAATCTTCGACGGTGAACTGCAGTCCGTCATCGGCATGAGTGAACGAGATGATGATGTTGCCTCGTTCGGTGTATTGAATGGCATTGGAGAGCAAATTTCTCAAAATCTGTTCGGTCAGATGCGCATCACCTGTGACGAGGCAGTTTTGATAGGCAAAGATTAAGTTGAGATCTTTCTCTACACATAAATCTGTGAATGTATTTTTCAAATTCTCGACGATTGAATTGAGAGAAAAATGGTTCTCTGTCAATGAGAAATTAGAGTCGAGTTTGCTGATGTCCAGCAAGGTGTTGAACATCCGATTCAGCACGGCAACGCTGTTGCGCATGCGTGTAAATATCGTACCTTCTTGTTCCTTGAGGTTTGTGTCATCGATCATTTCAATGAAAATATTGATCGATTGCATGGGCTGTCGAAGATCGTGACTAGCCGTGGCGATGAATTCAGATTTGGCAATGTTCGCCGCAATGGAGGCATTTTTCTCCGTTGTGAGCTGGTCAAAAAGTGCGTCATTTTTCAATCGAAGTGAAAATGACTTTTCCCATGATTTGGAAAAGAGAAAACTCATTTTCAACGCCAAGTAAAAAGCCACCATCGAGCCAGCCGCAATCGGCAAAACACTTAACTCATAATTTATAAGAATAAAAATAAGTTCGGGTACTTTTAATGGGATGACAAAAAAACAAAAGGTTTTCCAGTCCACGCAGTAACCAACCATGCCTACAAAAAGAATGGTCAGGCAGCTGATTTCGTAAAGTAAATAGTTGTTGAACGTGTCAGTGTTTTGAACGAATATGAACCAGCCTAAGCCCCAGGTTAACGTGACACAGGCGATGGCCGCATGTAGGAACCGGAAGTTTGTTTCAATCGTACGGGACTTCTTTATGTTTTTGATGAAAAAATATCGCGCAATAACGGCTGCCGTCATGACTGCAAACCATGTGTTAAAAAACACGGCGGGTGTGCTGTCTTTGTATAAGGGAATGCAGAGTAATGGCGCTAATACAGTGGCAATCGTACTTGTCTTTGCATATTCTTGCATGTATTGCAATTTTTCTAATGCAACAAGCTCATCAAACTTGGCTTCGTGTTCCACTTGGTACTGTGTCATCTTGGATTCGCCGGCTACAGCGTGTTGCTGGTGTTTGAATTTTCAGCGGTCAGTAGCTGATGTTTTTGAGCTTTCAAGACAGCTTGCGTTCGATTAAATACGCGCAACTCTTTGAAAATTTGATTGATATGAATTTTGACGGTTTGCTCTTTGATATCTAGGTAATCTGCAATTATTTTATTGGGATGCCCCAGTGAGATCAAATGCAACACCTCAAGTTGACGCTGTGTCAGTCTAAATTTAACTTCTTCACTCGGAACAACGTAGGATTTGTTTTCTAGATGAATTTCAAAAAGCGGTTTAAGCTTTGTAAAAATGTCCAGTGACGTGCTATTTTTAGATAAAAATAAAGTAGCACCAGCCGCGACCACCTTGGGCTCCCAAATCTGTATATCAAGCCCAGAAATTGAGACCACATGGGCCACGTTGCTTTTTTGTTTGAATACCTTGATGCCCGCAATACTGCTGAGTCCTGGCATCAAAACATCCAATAAGACAACCCAATTTTTGTCGGATGTGTCAATGATCTCAATGCCCTCATTGGCATTGCTTGCGCTTTTGACTTCTACACCCAAGCCGCTGAATTGTTTGAGCAGCATGTCACCCAACGCTTCTCGATAAACAGGATGGTCGTCAACGATGAGCAGCGAGTGTGTATGAGTAGCATGCATATAAATATGGATATTACAACTATGGCAATTATTTTCAATGAAACTTAGGTTTTAGTCATTTCAAAGAGTATTTTTCATTCTTAACATGATTTATTGTTTTGTTAATTCTTAAGTATTACTATTTGCAGTGTTTAAATTCTTGGGGGGTTCTCATGACACATCGCAATGCATCGAACACATGGCTTGTGCTGTCGCTGCTCACTTTCAGTGGGTTGACGGCTTCCGCTTTTCCGCTGCGTCACCCGCCTACGGTGCGTGCCGCATCCGACGCATTGGAGGTGCGCATGCGGGTGGAAATGCGCGATGCCACGATTGAAGGCTTTGGCCCCGTGAAGGACATGTTTCTCTACAACGTGAACGGCACGGGCTTTCGCCCAGCACCGGCCACCTTGGATGTGGGGGCGAGCAACTTTTTAAACATCAGCCTCAGCAACGAATTGCCTTGTGGCCTGACGCTCGATGTGGGCGGCGTCCCCCATGATTTATCGTCCACCAACTTGCACACACACGGCATGATCGTGCCGCCTACCAACCCGAAAGGCGCTGCCGTTTCGCCTTTGGACCGTTATGCCAAGCCTGCGTACGGCGATTACGCCTTGGTTGCTGTCAGCCCCAACACCGATTGCGCCAAAACATCAGGTGCCAGTGTCGACCCTCATGCTGCGCATGCCGCCCACACAGGGCATGGCACGGCAGCAGCAGGCGCGTTGCCTCAAACCTCGGCTGCCGCCACGTTGCCCGTGGAGGCCGGCCGCATCAACTACCGCATTCGCATTCCCGCCGATCACCCGGATGGTTTGGCTTGGTACCACCCACATTTGCACGGCACCAGCGGTACGCAAATGGGCAGTGGCTTGGCGGGGCTGATGACCGTGGGCGATTTTTGGAACTATGCCTTCGTGACGTGTTCGGGCAACCCTTCGGCTGAGGCACAAGACCGATGTGCCAACAATGCTGACAGGCGCAAAGAGGCTGAGGAACGGCGCAAGGTCGATTTACACCCCTTGGTGTTGAAAGACTTTCAGGTGCGCCAAATCCCCGCAAGTGCAGGGCGGCCCAGTGGGTGGGCGCAGATTCATGATGGTTTTATGCCAGACTTGTGCGACGACAGCACCGTGGGCATGCGTGCCGAGCAAACGACAGCCGCCGACTTGACCCGCGCGGGCGCGTCGTGCACTTCTGCCGCGCACGCCGATGCGCGGTGGTTGTTCACCGTCAACGGGCAGCTGCGCCCGCGCATCACCGTGGGGGCAGGGCGTCACCATGTTTGGCGCGTGGCCAACATGGGGGCGAACATGACGCACCGCTTGCAATTGGTGATCAATGAAGGGGGCACGCTGATTCCGGTGCCTTTGCAAGTGCTGTCCAACGACGGCGTGGCCGTGACGCAGCGGACGCGAACGCGCAGCAGCGTGCGTCGCGGTGACATGCGTCAACCCGACAGCGCAGGGGCCGAGCCGCTGTTGGTCATGCCCGCCGCCCGCACCGAGTTGTTGGTGGACATGGATGCCGTCTGTCGCGCCTATGCCGCACGGTCTTTGAGCTGCCCGCGTCAGCGCGAGATTCGCGGACATTTGGTGTCTTGGGGCATGCGCACAGGCACTGAAAAATCGGATGGTTCCCCTGCGGGCGATGCATGGCCGACCAAAGTCTTGGCTGATGTCAGCTTTGCTGCATCCCGCGAACGCGATGCTGACTTTGGCCTCAGCGTCGTGGCCAGCCACATCGAGCGTGGTCGCAGCAAAGGTTATTCACCCCAAGAGGTGGGCCAGTTGAACCAAGCCGCTTGCAATGATGGCGGGCTGTCGTCTACTTTGGATGCGAGCCATTTCCGTTTGATTGGGCTGCGCGTGACGGAGGACGACCAATTTCAGATGGCAGCGCTCAGCAAGCCTGAGTACCTGTTGGCCAATGGACGCGCGCGCTTGCCCGATGTGGTGCCCTTGTTTGGCCCCGATGACTACCAGTCGTTCAACATGGCGTCGCTGAAACCGTCCCTGTGCGTGGGCGTGCCTGATATTTTTGGCGAGCGTCGCTATCAGGAGATTTGGATCATCCGCAACGACTCTAAGGAAATTCACAACTTCCATTTGCACCAAAGCAAGTTTGAGGTGTTGGACGTCAAGCGCAGCAAAGACTACCCGGCACCCGCTGCTTCATCCGCAGGCACCGCCGCGGCCGTCGCGAACGCCACCCAACCTGCAAGCCGCCCCTTGCTGAATCTCGGTGCCCCCGGCCCCGGCAAGTTGATCGACACTTACCCGATTGATGTGGATGGCGTCATCATGCTTCGCGTCACCTTCGATCAGCCCGAGCAACTGGGCACGTATGTTTTCCATTGCCACATCTTGGAGCACGAGGACAAAGGCATGATGTCTTTGATTCAGGTGCTCAACCTGAACAAATCCAGCCGCTGACCGCGCAGCCATTCCCGCCTGTGCGTGGGTGACACCGGCCAGCCACGCCCGCAGGGGCGGGGGGCACAATGCAGCGCTGATGCTTTGTGCCCTTGTTGACTTGCTGGAGAACCCATGACCGAACGCCTGCCCCAGATCGCCTATGCGGATTTGCCCGATGCCGTACGGCCGCTTGCGGATGACATTCTCAAGGTCTCTAGCGCTGCTCTGGGTGGCCCCTACAACGCTTTGCTGCGCAGCCCCGATATGGCGCGCCGGTGCTTTGATTTTTTAGACTACCTGCGCTTCAAAACCTCGGTCAACAAACGCCTCAACGAGTTCGCCATCTTGATTCAGGCGCGCATCTCCAACGCCCAATACGAGTGGTGGGCACACGAAATCATCGGCCGCAAGGCCGGGTTGTCCGATGCGGTGATGCGTGATCTGCAGCAATGCCGACGCCCCACCACCATGCAGCCCGATGAGCGGCTGGTGTACGACTACTGCGTGCAACTGTCCCTCAACCACCGCGTGCCCGATGCGCTGTGGCAAGAGGCAGTGGACCACCTGGGTGAACAAGCGGTGATTGACTTGACCGTGCTGTCGGGCACCTACGTGATGGTGTCGATGCTTTTGAACGCCACGCAAGTGGGCATTCCCAATGGTGGCGCACTGCCGCTTGAAGTGCTGGACCCCGTGGACATTCGCCAGCGTTTGCTCGCTGCTTGAGCGGCTCATTTGCCGCACCTTCACTGCCCCTGATTTGGAGACTTTCATGACCCCATGTATTCGCCGTTCGTTTGTAGCTTTGGCCGTCGCCTTCGCAGGTTTGCACGCCGTTGCTCAAGACTTCCCCAACCGCCCCTTGAGCATGATGATGCCGTATGCCCCCGGTGGCCCGGGCGACACCATCACCCGCGTGTTTGCGGGCGCCATGCAAAAGCATTTGGGCCAGCAAATCGTGGTGGAAAACACCGCAGGTGCCTCGGGCACCATTGGCACGGCCAAGGTGGCGCGCGCCAAGCCGGATGGCTACACCTTGCTGATGATTCACGTCAGTCACGCCACCAATCAGGCGATGTTCAAAAACTTGCCCTATCACCCCGTGGACGATTTCGAGCCCATTGGCCGTGCCACCAACGGCCCGATGGTGATCGTCACCCGCAACGACTTTCCAGCCAAGGACTTGACTGAGTTTGTTAGCTACGTCAAAGCCAACGGCCCGAAGATCAGCCTCGCCCATGCCGGCGTGGGCTCGGCCTCGCATCTGTGCGGCTTGATGATGCAGAGCGCCTTGAATGTGCGCATGAATGACATTCCCTACAAAGGCACAGGCCCTGCCCTGACCGACCTGATGGGTGGACAAGTCGATGTGCTGTGCGACCAAACCTCGGGCACGGTGCCGCCGGTCAAAGCAGGCAAAGTCAAAGCGTATGCCGCGGCAGGCAAGGCCCGCTTGAGCGGATTGCCCGATGTGCCCGCCATCACCGAAGCGGGTGTGCAGGGCTTGGACATCAACATCTCGTTTGGCTTGTACGCACCCAAAGGCACACCCAAACCCGTGCTCGATCAGCTGACCGCGGCTTTGCAAAAGTCGGTGTCTGACCCCGAGGTGCGTCAACGCTTGGAGTCCATGGGTATTTCGGCCGTCTCGCCTGACCAAGCGCGCCCCGAGGCTTTGCGTGCGCATTTGAAGTATGAGATGGATACCCTCGGCCCCTTGCTCACCAAAGCTGGGGTGAAACCCAATTGAGCAACTGGCTCGCCTTACTCCTGACGCTGGTGATTCAGGCCATGGTGTCGATGGCGCTGTTGACCTTGCCCGTCATGGCACCTGTGATCGCCAAAGACTTGCAGGTGTCGCCTGCGTTGGTGGGGGTGTACGTGGCCATCACCTATGCCGGTGCGATGGTGTCGAGTTTGATGGGCGGCGCCGCCGTCAAACGCTTGGGGGCGATTCGCGTCAGTCAAGTCGGTTTGATATTGTGCGCCTTGGGCTTGATGCTCTGCGCCATGCCTTGGCTGGTGGCCACTGCCGTGGGGGCGTTTTGCATTGGCTTGGGGTATGGCCCCATCACGCCAGCGAGTTCGCATTTGCTCGCGCGCACCACGCCCAAACACCAAATGTCGCTGGTGTTTTCGCTCAAACAAACCGGTGTGCCTTTGGGTAGTTTGTTGGCGGGCGCGATTGTGCCCACCCTGCTGCTGGGGTTGCCGTGGCAAATTTGTATGGCGGTGGTGGCGGGCGTTTGTTTGGTGTGTGCCGCCATCTCGCAACCCTTGCGCAATGACCTTGACCACGATCGTCAACCCACCTTACCCATGCACGGAGGCAGTTGGATACAGCCCATTCGTTTGGTGTTGGCTCACCCAGCCTTAGCCAGCATGGCAGCGTGTTCGTTCATGTTTTCGATGGTGCAACTTTCGCTGACCACCTACCTCGTCACGTTTTTGCACGACGATTTGGCCTACGGTTTGGTGGCGGCGGGCTTGGCCTTGTCGGTCACGCAATTTGGCGGCATGGCGGGGCGGATTCTGTGGGGCTACGTGGCCGACCGTTGGCTGGGGGCCAGTCGCATGTTGCTCATCTTGGCGGCCATGATGGCGCTGGGGGCGTTGGCCACCACCACCTTGACGCACGACACGCCGAAGTCTGTGGTGATCGCGCTCTTGCTCGCCTTTGGCGCTTCGGCCATTGGCTGGAATGGGGTGTATTTGGCCGAAGTGGCCAAGCGTGCGCCCGAGGGCATGGCCAGCGTGGCCACCGGTGGCACCTTGGTGTTCACCTTTTTTGGTGTGGTGGTGGGGCCGCCTGTCTTTGGGGCGTTGTCTGCACTGTTTGGCACCTACCGCGCTGGCTTCACGGCCTTGGTGGTGGTGGCCTGTGTATGCGGCTGTGTTTTGATTTGGAGTCAGCGCAAGCCTCGCGCCTGAGGCCATGGCTTGTCGAGCGGGGGACATGGCCGCGTTTGTATTTTTTGAAAACTCGATAAGCTCATTTGATATGAGTTTCATGACAGCCTTTCAACACCAAGCCACACGCACCCGCGTGGTTTGCAGGCCGGATGCGGTGCTGGATTTGCCAGACGAGCTGCGCAAATTGCAAGTGCGCCGTCCACTCTTGCTCACCAGTGCTCGCATGTCACGCACGCCTTTGTTTGCGCAGCTTCAAGCGCTGCTGGTGGGTTGTGAGGTGGCGGTGGTGTCAGACATCCCCGCGCATTCGTCCGTTGCAACCGTGCAGCGCTTGGTCGCGTTGGCCCTGGCCCATCAGGCCGATGGTTTTGTGTGTCTGGGCGGTGGCAGCGTGTGCGACTCGGCCAAAGCCACCGCGTTGGTGCTGGCCGAAGGCGAGCCCTTGGCCCAGCATGCCAGTCGCTTCATCCCGCCTGCGCAGGTGATCACGCCCAACTTTGTGCGCGAAAAATTGCCCATCGTCGCCATCCCCATGACAGCGTCAGGTGCAGAGGTGACCCCTTCATTGGGCATTCGCACCGAGCACGGCACCAAGCTGCTGTTTTGGGATGCCGCGCTGGCCAGTCGCGTGATTTTGATTGACCCGCAAGCCAACCTGCAGATGCCTGCGGCGGTGATGCAGGCCACCGCCATGAACGGCTTGGCGCATTGCATCGAGGGCCTGTATTCCAAAAACCGCTCGCCCGTGACCGATGCCTTGGCCGTAGCGGGCTTGTGCGGTTTTGACCGCGCCATGCGCGCCGTGGCGCAACACCCGCACGATGTGGCGGCACGGTCTGAGATGCTGGTGGCCGCGCATTTGTCGGGCATGGTGTTGGCCAGTGCGCGCAGTTGCTTACATCACGCCTTGTGCCATGTGCTGGGTGCAACGTGTGGCATTGGGCATGGCGAAGCCAACTCGGTCATCTTGCCGCATGCGCTGCGTTTTAACGCGCCCGCTGTGCCAGAAGCCATGCAACACATGGCGCAAGCCTTGGGTTTGTCGACGCAAGCGGCGACGCCCACAGCAGCGGTTCTGGACTGGTTGTTGGACCTGCAACGTGTGTCGGGTGTGCCCACCCGTTTGCGCGATTTGGGGGTGGCGCAGGCTTCCTTGCGCGGCGTGGCAGAGCATGTGTTGCACGAGCGCGGTTTGGCCTACAACCCGCGCGTGGTGACGTCGGCCCAAGAGATGCAAGACCTGCTGATGGCAGCGTGGTGAACTGATGTTGAACAAGGACATAAAAGATGCAAATTATTCAGAGCGGTGAAATTTTGGGTGCCCGCGTGGAGGGCTTGGATTTGTCGCAGCCTGTGTCGCCCGCTGAGTTTGTTGAGCTTGAGCAGGCGCTCGGTCGCTATGGCGTGTTGAGCTACCCCAAGCAAGTGTTGACATCCTTGCAACTCAAGCAATTTGCGGAGCGTTTTGGCCAGCTCGAAATCAACGTGGCCAATGCCTACCAAGAGCCGGGCTTGCCCGAGGTGATGATCTTGTCTAACAAAGTGGGCCCTGACGGCAAGCCTTTGGGTTTGAGCGATGCGGGCCAAGACTGGCACACCGACATGTCGTACAGCAAGATGGTGGCGTTCACCAACATCTTGTATGGCTTGGAAATTCCGCACCGCAACGGCGAGCCTTTGGGCAACACCGAGTTTGTCAGCATGCACGCCGCTTACGACGATTTACCCGAAGCTATGAAGCAACGCTTGGAAGGTAAAACCATCACCCACGACTTCGCCAAGTTTTGGGACATGATGCGTGCTAAGCCCGGCAGCGCGCGCGGCCCTCTGACGCCTGCACAGCGTGCGGCCAAACCGCCGGTGTCGCACCCCGCGGTGATGGTGCATCCGATCACGGGCAAAAAAGTGCTGTATGCCAACCCCGGCTATTCGATGCGCATCAACGAGCTGCCGGAAGCCGAAAGCGACGAGGTGTTGGCGTTTTTGTTCACCCACCAACTGCAAGCCAAGTTTCAATACAAGCACCGCTGGCAAGTGGGCGATGTGTTGATGTGGGACAACTTGGGCACCTTGCACAACGCCGTGCCCGATTACCGACCCGACGAGCCGCGTTACATCAAGCGCTGCCAAGTCATGGCGACCCGTTACTTTGATGTGGCGGTGGCATGAAGCTCATCACTTACCGACTCTCTGATTCGCGCGTGCGCACGGGTGTGGTGTTGGATGACCGCGTGTTGGACATCTCCGATTGGCTCGAAACCTTGCCTGTGTCTGCGCTAGCCGTGGCGCACCACTTAGCCGCTGGCACGGTGGCACCTGTGGGCGGCATCTTGCGGTGGCTAAGCGCAGGGCCCGAGGCCCACGCACTTTTGCAAGTGCACTTGGCCGAGACCACAACGCCGAATTTGGCGCTTGCCGATGTCACGCTGTACGCGCCAGTGCCCAGACCCGGCAAGATCATTGGCGTCGGTCGCAACTACGCGGACCACGCCAAAGAGACCGGTGTGTCGCCCTTTGAGAAGCCGCGCATTATTTTCAAAATGCCGTCGTCCGTGGCCGCACCCGGTGCGTCCGTGGTCCGGCCCAACGGCGTGACCAAGCTGGACTTTGAGTCGGAGTTGGCCGTGGTCATTGGCAGCTACGCACGCGATGTGGCCGAGGTCGATGCTTTGAGCGTTGTGGCGGGCTACACCGTGCTCAACGATGTGAGTGCGCGTGAGTTTCAGTTTGACGTCTCGCCCGCACAAACCACCTTTGCCAAAAGCATGGACAGCTTTTGCCCCATGGGGCCGTGGCTGGTCACGCGCGACGAGGTGCCCGATCCGCAAGCCTTGGACGTGTCGTGCTGGCTCAACGGCGAGCGTATGCAGCACGGGCACACCGCTGACATGTTGTTTTCTGTGAAAGCCTTGGTGGCCTACGTGTCGCAGTTTATGACCTTGGAGCCTGGCGACATCTTGACCACAGGCACGCCCGCAGGCATTGGCGCTTTTCGACAGCCGCCGGTCTATTTGCAACCCGGCGATCAGCTGCGTTTAGAAGTCACCGGTGTGGGCAGTATGACCCATGCGATTGCCTGACGGTCAAGCCTCATACCTTCAGCATTCAGTTAAACCTATCACCTCAACAAGAGACACACATGACGAAGCCCAAACTTTCCCGCCTTCTCGCCGCATCTCTGTTGGCGTTGTGCAGCTGGACACACGCCGCCGATGTGTACCCCACCAAACCCATTCGCCTGCTGGTGGGGTTCAGTGCCGGTGGCCCGACCGACGTGATTGCCCGTGTGTTGGCAAAAGACATGTCTGTCACCTTGGGACAGTCCATCGTCGTGGAAAACAAAGCGGGGGCCAGTTCGATGATTGCCACCCGTGAAGTGCGCAATTCACCCGGCGATGGTTACACCTTGCTGTTCTCGTCGTTGGGGATGAACGTCAATCCCATTTTGTTGGGCGAGCAAGCGGGCTACAACCCCAAGACCGACTTCACGCCCATCTCCAACGCGGCCACGCTGCCTTTGGTGGCTGTGGCGGCCAACGATTCAGCCTTGAAGTCGATTCCTGATTTGCTCAAGCAGGCGCGCACCAAGCCTGAGGCGGTGAGTTTTGCGTCGTCGGGCAGTGGTGGGTCTGGGCACTTGGCGGGTGAGTTGTTGGGCACCACCGCCAAGGTGAAGATGCTGCATGTGCCCTACAAAGGCAACGGCCCCGCGTTGTTAGAGGTGATGGCCGGACGGGTGGACTTCATGTTCTACCCCGTGATTGGTTTGGCCGACCACTTGGCCACCAAGCGCATTCAAATTTTGGCGGTAGGCAGTGCCAAGCGTTTGACGCAGTTCCCTGATGCACCCACGATGGGTGAGGTGGGCTTTGCGGGTTTTGAAGAAACCGCGCCTTGGGTGGGCTTGTTGGGCCCCGCCAAAACGCCCCCCGCTGTCGTAGCCCGCTTGCACGAGGCCATGACAAAGGCCTTGGCCAAGCCCGATGTGCGTGCACAACTCGAAAAACTAGGCGCTGTGATCGTGGGCGACACGCCTGCGGAGTTCACCGCCTTTTTGAAGCGCGACTATGAGCGCTGGGACAGCGTGATCAAAGCCGCAGCGGTGAAAGCGGACCTCAACTGATGACGCCCGCGTATTCGATTGCCGACTTGCGCGCCGCAGCACAGCGCCGCTTGCCACGCGCGATTTTTGATTTCTTTGATGGTGGCGCCGAAGACGAGCAAACCTTGTCGGCCAACCGTTTGGCATTTCAGCAGCACCGGTTTTTGCCGCGTGTGTTGAAAGACGTGTCGGTGGTGCACACCAGCACAGCGCTGTTTGGTCAGTCCATGGCCATGCCCGCGGCCATCGCGCCCACCGGCGCTTTGGGCTTTGGGCGACACGGGGCCGATGTCGCCATTGCCAAGGCCGCTGCGGCCTTGGGCATTCCGTACACCCTGTCGAGCACCGCAACAGCCTCAATTGACCACATTGCCAATGCCGCGCCCGGTCGTTTGTGGTTTCAGGCGTACATCTTGAAAGACAAAGCGTTTTTAGCCCGATTGATTGAGCGCGCCCGCGTGGCCGACTACGAAGCGCTGATGATCACGGTCGACTTGCCCGTGGGTGGCAAGCGCGAGCGTGACCACCGCAATCACTTTTCAGTGCCGTTTCGCTTCACGCCCAAAAACGTGGTCGACTTTGCCCAAAAACCAGCCTGGTGCTGGCAGATGTTGCGCCGAGGCATGCCCGTCATGGAAAACCTCATTGGTTTGGATGAGCAAGCCAAAAGCGCCTCCAGCATGGCGTCATCGGTGGGCCGCAACTACGACCCTGCCTTTGATTGGGATGCCCTGCAACGCATGCGCGATGCCTGGCCCCGTCGCTTGATTCTCAAGGGTGTCATGCACCCCGACGATGCCGATCGTGCTTGCGCCATGGGCTGTGATGCGATCGTGGTGTCCAACCACGGCGGCCGTCAGCTCGACGGTGCCATGGCCACGCTCGATGCGCTGCCCGGTGTGGTGCAAGCCGTGGCCCAGCGCGTGCCGGTGTTTGTCGATGGCGGCGTGCGCCGCGGACAAGACGTGGTCAAAGCCTTGGCCCTTGGTGCGCATGGGGTGCTGCTGGGACGTGCCACCTTGTTTGGCGCCGTGTCGGACGGTGAACGCGGTGCCGCCCGAGCCTTGGAAATTTTGCAGACGGAATTGGTGCGCACCATGCAGCTGTGTGGCGTGCGCAATGTGGGCGAAATTAACGCTACGTTGTTAGGGCGTTAACCGCCGCTTTGCTGCAACGCGTCCCACACGCAAATCGCCGCATACGCATCGTTGGCGGCGTAAATCAATTGCGATTCGCTCAAGTTCGCATTGGCCCAGTTGCTGGTCGCGGCTTTTTTGGATTTTTGAAAGCGCTGGTTGAACAGCACCGCCACCGCGCCTTTGACGCCCATGTCTTTGCGGTAACCGCGTTCGCGAAAGATGGTGTTGAGCTCCAAAATGCCTTGGGGCTCAATGCCTAGTTTGTGGATGATGCGTTTGCGGTCATCGCCCAAACCAAATCCCGCTTTAGCGATGCCGCCGCGTGCCAACAAGTCAGCCGCGACCTTGCGACATTCGGGATCGTGCAGCTGAAACACCCAAGCGCGCTCGCGTGTGGAGAGTTGCAACACATGGGGCCCGTCTGACGACTCGCCCACACGGAACGTGGGTTTGGATTCGGTGTCAAACCCCCACGCTGTGGCGGTGACTAAAGCGTCATGGGCAGCGAGGGCTTGTGGGCCGGTGTTCACCAGCGTGATGCGATCCAGCCCCAAACGTTCGAAGGGCGGGAGCAGGGCGATGGCGTCTTTGTCTGGGGTGGGCTTGTGGGTTTGCATAGGTGCTTAGTTAAAGGCCCAAGGGTCGATGAGGTCTACGTTTGTTCCTGCAAAGTCCCGCACATTGCGGGTGGCGACCATGAAGCCGTTGGCTTTGGCAATGGCTGCAATCGTGCAGTCGGCAAACGCAATAGGGTTGCCTTGGGCGTGTGCACTGGCATGGCACACGCCAAAAGCTTGGGCGGCTTTGGTATCAAAGTTCAATATGCGTGAATCAAACAAGTGGGTCACTTGCGTGGTCAATGCCCGTGATAACGCGTCTCGGCGCTTGCCTTGGGGCAGGGCTTCAACCCCAGCCATCAATTCGGCGAGATTGATGGTGGTGATGTAGAGCGTTTCGGGTGCTTGTGCATTGAGCCAGTTGACCACGCCTTGATCAGGCATAGGTTTGAGAGGTTCGGACACCACGTTGGTGTCGAGGATGATCATTCGAAACTCGCGGGCTCAACGGGGTAGGTGTCACGCGCAAAGGCCATGTCAATGCCGCCCACACTTTGTCCAATGGCCACCAATGCTGACCCTAGACCGACTTTTGGGGCCACAGCACCTTCGAGGATGAAGCGAATTTCTGCTTCGGTGCTTCGACCATGTTGGGCCGCACGCAGTTTGAGGGCGCGGTGTGTGGCGTCTGGAATGTTTCTGACGGTGACGGATGACATTGATATCACTCCTTGTATTTGATATCAATGGTATTGATTTTCTGAGGCGATGTCAAAGCTTCTTGAGTTTGGGCAGTCGTTTTATGCCCCTAGAAGTTGGGCGAGGACGGCCTCCGCTTGGGTGTCATCGTGGCCGCGCCAAGCCACGATTTGGTCGGGCCGAATCAAAGTCAGTGGGGCTTCGTACAGCGCCAGAAGCTCGCTGCTGGTGTGGTGCACGAATTTGAGGTCGATGCCTTTGGTTTGGGCCGTCAACGCGAAGGCGTGGGTTTCAGGGGGTTCTGCGCCTAACACCAGCAAGGTCCACTCAACGTTGAAGGTGTCAAACAGCGAACGCCCGTCTGGCAGCCAAGCGTGTGGCGGGCGTCCACCTGGCGTGGCGCAGGGTATGTAGGTGTTGGCAGCGTCGGGTGGGGCCGTGGTGCCGTCGCTCAAGATGATGGGGCTGCCGTCGTAGCGGCCGCCAAAGGTCACGCCGGGAATGTTGAATTCGCGGCGCACATGGCCGTTGAGATAGTCCGAGGCCAGCGCACGGGCTTGTGTGCCTTGTGGGCTGTCGTCTTCCAACTCAGGGGCGGCCTCAAACAAACCAATCGAGTCGGCAAACTGCCGGGCGTACGTGGTGTTGCGCACGGCCAGTGCGTGGCGTTCGTGTTGGTAACTGTCGAGTAACGCGGGCGAGGCCTGTCCTTTGATGACGCTGGCCAATTTCCAGCTGAGGTTGACGGCATCTTCGACCGCCGTGTTGTAGCCCAAACCCCCGGTGGGGGTGAACAGGTGTGCGGCGTCACCCCCTAAAAAGACGCGTCCGCGTTGGAATGCTTCGGCGACCAAGGCGTGACCTGCCATCCATGTGGCCATGGACAAGATGTCGATGTCAATGCTTTGGCCAAAGGCCTGCGCAAACAAGCGCCGTGCGTCGGCTTCGGTCAGAGCCTCGGTGGCGGCGTCATCGGCCATTTGGATGTGAAAGGCAAATTCACTCACGCCATCGACGGACATGATGAACGCCCGCAACTCTGGGTTGACCACCACGTACATCCACGAACGGTCGTTGGGGTTGTGGGTATAAAAGTCGGCGGCTTTGAGGTACACGGCCAGCATCTTGCCGCCCATGAATTTGCGCTTAAAACCGGTGGCGCCGCCCCAAGCAATACCCAATTGGCTGCGCACAAAACTGCGTGCGCCATCGGCCCCTACCAAATAGGCGGCGTTGACATTCAGACGCTCAGCACCATCCACCGACTGCACGGTTGCAGTGATGCCGTCGCCCGAGTCTTCGAATGCCGTGAGTTGCCAGCCATAGCGCATGTCGACGCTGGCTTGCTGCTGCGCATGCCGGTGCAAGCAGACCTCCACGTATTTTTGTGACACGCGGTGCGGCAGTTCGGCCGCGCTCCAAGAGCCCGACATGTTTTTGACCGCTTGGGGCGCCGCTGCCGCCGTGGGCAAGCGCAAGCGTGCCAGTTCGGTGCCTGCAAAGCGGGTCAGGTAAGCGATGTCGGTGGGGTGGTCGGGGGGCAAGCCCATGCTGCGAATTTCGTGCGCAAATCCCAGACGGCGGAAATGCTCCATGGTCCGCGCCTGCGTGGCGTTGGCTTGCGGGTTGAAGGCGGTGCCGGGTTTGGCATCCACCAGCAGGCAGCGGATGTTGCGCCGACCCAGCTCGATCGCCAGCATGAGGCCGCATGGCCCGCCGCCTGCGATGAGGACATCGACTGTGAGAGTTTGGGCCATGAGCGTGATGTGCAGTTGGGTTAATAGAGGATGGCGAAAAGAGCAGCGACGACGATGACGACGTGAGGTTTAGATCAATCTTCGCGCGCCAGCCGAATCGGCAGGTCAATCGCGAAGTACTGGGCGGGCAGCCCCAGCCGCGCGGCGGTGGCGGGTTCAGATTCGCTCTTGAAGTCGCACACCAGCGAGGCGCGCACGCCAAAGACGGCGTCCTTGTCGAGCCAAGGGTCCGACGCGTCAAACACTTCGGTGATCAGGCTGCGGTAGCCGGGGGCTTCCACGATGACGTGGTAGTGGGCCGGACGCCAAGCATCGCGGTGCGACACGCGCAACAACTCACCCACGGGCCCGTCGGTGGGCACCAAGTAGGGTCGGGGCCGAATGGTGGCGAGCTCGAAGCTGCCGTCGCTTTCCACCTTGAGCTGGCAGCGCAGGTTGTCCTGCGGCTGGCTGTCGTCCAGTTGCCAATACATGCCGTTGTCGGCGTTTTGCCAGAAGTCGAGGGTGGCCTCCGGCAGGGGTTGGCCGTCAATGTCGGTCACGCGCCCGCGAATCAGCACAGGGTCGCCCGCGTTGTCTTTGATCAGGTTGGTGCCGTTGTCCATCCAAGGCGAGCCTCGGGTGTGGAAGGGGCCCAGCACGCTGCCTTCGGTGGCACCGGGTCGGGCGGCCAACAGGTCCACCAGCGACGACAAGCCCAGCACATCGGACATCAGGGTGAATTCGCTGCGCGAGGGGCTGCTGATCTCGGCGGCGCGGTGCAAAAAGGCAATGCCGTCGCGCCATTCGTCATGGGTCAGCTGGGTTTCGGTGGCAAAGGCGTGCAGGTGGTGGGCGAGGCGGTTCACCAAGTGCTTGAGCCGCTCATCGTCGATGTGGGCAAAGCTGCTTTTGACGGTGTCCGTCAGGTTGTCTCGGGTGATGTTTTTCATAGGTCTAGCGCGCAGCGTTGTCGTGTGCTCAGTGGATGAGCGTCACGGTAATTTTTGGGAATGAAAGGGAACTTATTGAGGCTGAATGGCGAGGTCCGTGACCAGCTTCTTCATGGCTCTTTGTTGTGAGGCAAAAAACTCACGTGCGACGGCTGGTGAGTCGGCCCGGGGATAGACGCCCATGTCGTTCAGACGCGCCACCATGTCAGGCGCGTTGGTGATGCGGTTGACGTCCGCATTGATCTTGTCGATCACCGCGGCTGGGGTGCCCGTTGGCACGATGATCTGGAACCAGCCGATGGCCTCATAGCCGGGGTAGCTCTCCGCGACGGTGGGGATGTCCAAGCCCGGCAGGCGCTGCGCAGAGGTGACAGCCAGTGCCTTGAGTCGGCCGCTCTTGATTTGGCCAATCAGGCCAGGAATGCCATCGGTGGTCATCAAAACGTCGCCGCCCAGCAGGCCGGCCAGTGCGGCGGGCGGCGCTTGGTAGGGCACAGCAGTCATGCCCATGTTGCCGGCTTTGTTGGCCATTTCACCCGCCAAGTGCGGCAGCGAATTTGGCTGCGGCGCGGCAAAGTTGGCCTTGCCTGGGTTGGCGCGGGAAAAGCGCGCCAAATCTTGCAGGGTGTTGATGCCTGAGCTGGCATTGGCCACCATCACCAACGGGCTGGTGCCGATGGTGGCGACGGAGCTGAGGTCGGTGTCCGGGTCGAACTGAGGGTTTTTATAGACCAGCGGCGTGATGGTGCCCATCGCGGCCGGAACGAAGCCGATGGTGTAACCGTCGTTCGCAGAACGAGCCAGCGCCGACATGCCGGGGATGCCACCCGCGCCGGGGCGGTTGTCCACCACCACGCCTTGTCCCCAGACCTGACTCAGGCGCTCGCCCACGAGTCGGGCGATCACATCAGGTGCAGACCCCGCGCCCGCTGGCACGATCAACTTGACCGGCTTGCTGGGCCAACTTTGGGCGATGGCCCCCGTGCTCAGCATGGCTAGGGTGGCGATGGCGGCAGCGCCTAGGAGGCGACGGCTCAAGACGTGGCGAGGGCTAAATTTCATGTGTGTCTCCAGGGGGTGGGTGCCGCTTAGATGAAGCGATCTTCTTTGGAGTCTAGAGGGTCTTGGGGTTCTCAAAGAGAGGGCAAAATATGTTCTCTGTTCACAAAAATAGAACACTTTGATGAAACTCAACCAATTGCGTGATCTGGTGGCCATCGTGGAGCGTGGCAGCTTGCGTGGCGCGGCTCGGTATTTGGATGTTGCGCAGTCAGGCTTGACCCGCAGCATTCGAAATTTGGAGCATGAGCTGGGTCATCCCATGTTTGAGCGCGAGGCCCGTGGCATGGTGTTGACGCCCATGGGCCAAGTTTTTTACCAGCGTGCCAGTTCGGCCATGAATGAGCTTAGGCGTGCCGATGAAGAAATGGCGCAGGCGCAAGGGGGAGCGCTGGGCACCGTGGTGGCGGGCCTGTCCATCATGCCCCACTTGGGCATGTTGCCCGGTGCGCTGAGCCCGTTTCGGCAGCGCTATCCGGGCGTGACGCTCAAGATCATTGAGGGGCTGTACCCTGCGATTGAGCCGGGTCTGCGCAACGGGACCATCGATTTTTATATGGGCGCGGCTTCGCAAGCTGCGCCCGCGCCTGGTTTGATCGCAGAGACGCTTTTTGAAAACACGCGCATTGTGGTGGGGCGCAAGGGTCACCCACTGGCGGCTGCCCAATCCTTGAAAGAGCTCAGCATGGCCGATTGGGCTACCCCGTCCTTGGATGTCAATGCCGCCGAAGACCTCAACGAAGTGTTCTCACGCTTCAAATTGGGATTGCCTCAGATTCGGCTGCAGGCAAATTCAGCCATGTCGCTGATGGTGGCTTTGGCGCATTCGGACTTGCTGACCATGCTGCCGCGTCAGTGGGCCGAATTTGCGTTGACGCAGCATGCGCTGCAGGTGATTCCCGTTCGTGAAAAGCTGGCTGCGCCGGCCATTGTGTTTTTGCGAAGAGCCGACTTGCCACTCACCCCTGCCGCTGAACACCTGAGCGACCTGCTCAAGCGCTATGCCTGAACCGCGCTTTCTGCTGCGCACTTGTTGACGAACTCAGCCAACGGTCTTGCCAGACTGTCGTCTTCAGTGCCTAGTGCGACAGCGGCTGAAAAATGGTTGTGTTCAGGTAACACGAGCCAGTCAGGTTGAAACCCGTGCTGCTTGACGAGCCGAGAGAACAGGGCGCCAGCCTGCACCTGCATTTGTGGCAGGTCACGTTCTGCCGTGCACACCACGATCGGAAAAGGCGCGGCGTCCACACGCTCCACGATGCTTGCCTCAGCCCAATCTGCCCGCTCGGTGCCGAAATAGGCGTCATTGCGCGGGTCGGGTGTTGTAATGCCCAAAGGGCCACGGGCCATGTGTTCGAGCTGTGCGTCGTAGGGACCCGAAATCAAGAACGCACCGGCGATTTTCCAGTTCTGGGGCTGAAAAGATCGGATCAGCACTGCGGCTGCCACATGCGCGGCCCCAGCCGACTCGCCGGCTAAGACGATGGCATTCGGATCGCCACCGAAGCTGCTGCACAGTCCGCGCAAGTGCTGGCAAGCGGCCACCACATCTTCTGCGCCAGAGGGCCATTGCGCCTCGGGCGCGAGCCGGTAATTGGCCAGCACGGTCACAAAGCCTTGCCTTGCGCCCCACCAACCCACGTTGGCTCGGTCTGCCTTGTCCCCGCGGATGAAGCCGCCACCATGCAGAAAAAGCAGCACGGGGCGGCTGCTGTCCGATGCTTGAGGAAAGTACACATCCATCCGCTGGCGCGGGTGTGGGCCGTAAGGCTGGTCGGCGGCGAGTTCGAGTCCGGTCCGGTCTTGTCCGGTTGCGGGGCCCTTGGTGGTGAGGTGGTTCACGCCCTTAGTCCACCTTGGCGCCGGTTTGCACGACGACTTGGCCCCACTTCTTGGCTTCTGCACCCAAGTAGCTGTCCAAGGTCTGGCGGTCCATGCGCACGGTTTCGAGCGATTGCGCGGCAAAGCCTTCGTTGAGCGCTTTGTTTTGCAGGATCTTGTTGACCTCCATGTTGAGGCGGTCCAGCACTTCACGCGGCGTGCCCGCTGGGGCGAGCATGGCAAACCACGTGTTGGCCTCAAAACCTGGATAACCCAA
>CANBRM010000028.1 GCA_947371915.1 Comamonadaceae bacterium
TGCGTCTATGCACCCGCAGCACATGCCGTGCTGGATCACCCACACGAACGAGCGCACCCACGACATCATTCGCTCCGGCTTTGACCGCAGCCCCATGTTTACCGGCAAGATCGAGGGCGTCGGCCCGCGTTATTGCCCGAGCGTGGAAGACAAGATCAACCGCTTTGCCGACAAAGACAGCCACCAGATTTTCTTGGAGCCTGAAGGCCTGACCACCCACGAGTACTACCCCAACGGCATCAGCACCAGCTTGCCGTTTGACATTCAGTACGACTTGGTGCGCTCCATGAAAGGCTTGGAAAATGCCCACATCATTCGCCCTGGCTACGCCATTGAGTACGACTACTTCGACCCGCGTGAATTGAAGCGCTCGTTTGAAAGCAGGGCTATCGCTGGTTTGTTCTTTGCCGGACAGATCAACGGCACCACGGGTTACGAAGAAGCCGCGGCGCAAGGTTTGTTTGCGGGCATCAACGCAGCACTCCAGTGCCGCAGTTTGGCGGGTGCAGCCAACGACTTTGGTGGCGCATGGATGCCAGGCCGCGACCAAGCTTATTTGGGCGTGATGGTGGATGACCTCACCACCAAGGGCGTGACCGAGCCGTATCGTATGTTCACCAGTCGTGCCGAGTTCCGCTTGCAACTGCGTGAAGACAATGCCGACATGCGACTCACCGAAGTGGGTCGACAAATGGGTTTGGTGGATGACGCACGCTGGGATGCATTCAGCCGAAAGCGCGATGCTGTTTCACGTGAAACAGAACGCCTCAAGTCCACATGGGTCAATCCGCGCAACCTGTCTGCCGCCGAGTCCGAACGGGTGATGGGCAAGGCCATTGAGCACGAATACAGCCTGGCTGATTTGTTGCGTCGTCCAGATGTGAGCTACCAAGGCTTGATGTCTTTGGATGAAGGTAAATACCAAAACACCGAGTTGGTCGAAGGCATGGCTGGCGATGACGTTTCACGTGAAACAACGCGCGCCGTGATTGAACAGGTGGAGATCGCTGCCAAGTACTCGGGCTACATCGATCGCCAGCGTGACGAGGTGCAGCGCGCTGCCCAATACGAAAACCTGCGTTTGCCCGAGACCTTGGACTACGAGCAAGTCACTGCTTTGTCGATTGAGGTGCGTCAGCGTTTGACCCGTTACCGCCCCGAAACCTTAGGCCAAGCTTCGCGCTTGTCGGGTATCACGCCTGCTGCCATTTCGTTGCTGCTGATTCACCTCAAGCGCTCGCGCGTGAAGGGCTTTGCCGCTGAGGTGGGTGCGGGTGTGCCAATCTGTGTTGATGTTGATGCGCAAGCTCCTTCGGAGGCTGTCTAAGATGCACCCCTTGTCTGAGAAACTGCGCGTAGGCTTGCAAGATTTAGGCTTGGCCGTCAGTGATGAGCGCCAAGGTCAGTTGCTCGCCTACATGGATTTGATTGCCAAGTGGACCAAGGTTTACAACCTCACGGCGGTGCGCGATGCCGACGAAATGCTCACCCACCACTTGTTGGACAGCTTGGCGGTGATTGCACCTTTGCGCCGTGAGCTGGCTAAGTTGATTCCTAGCGCTCAGGCTGTTGTGGGCTTGGGTGGCGCGAAGGTTGCTGCTGCGCCCGTGCAGGGTTCGGCTGTGGGCGAAGGGGGTAGCGCTGCAACACCAAAGGCGACGCCTCCCATTTTTCGCCTGTTAGATGTAGGTGCCGGCGCTGGCTTGCCGGGCGTGGTCATTGCCATCACGTGTCCAGACGTGCAAGTGACCTGTGTGGATACGGTGGCGAAGAAAGCTGCGTTTGTCCAGCAAGTGGCAGCCACCTTGCGCTTGCCTAACCTCAAAGGCTTGCACGCACGGGTGGAGTCGCTCAAGCAGCCTTACGACGTGGTGTGCTCGCGTGCCTTTGCCTCTTTGGTGGATTTTACCACTTGGTCTCGTTCGGCCTTGGCCCCGCATGGTGTGTGGATGGGCATGAAGGGCAAGCACCCCGAGCAAGAGATGGCAGCCTTGCCCGAGGGCGTTCAAGTGTTTCACGTGGAACAGCTTCAAGTGCCTGGTTTGGATGCCGATCGCTGCATCGTCTGGATGCGGGGTTAAACTGCCTCCTCTTCTGTTTTTGAGGTTTCCATGTTCGGTATTGCCGACTACGGCGCTTTCGTCGCTGCCATCATTGTTTTTTTAGCGATTCCGGGACCTGGTAACTTGGCCTTGTTGACTGCTACAGCCAAGGGCGGCGTGCGCGGCGGCATGGCGGCCACCTTGGGTGTGATTGCTGGCGATCAGGTGTTGCTGTGGTCTGCTGTGGCGGGTGTTGCTGCCTTGTTGGTGGCCAGTCCTTCGGTGTTTTCGGCTGTGCAGTGGGCGGGCGCGGCTTATTTGGTGGGGCTTGGTTTTGCGTTGTTGAAAACCAAAATTGGCGATGCGCCTGTGCTGAACATGACCCCGCACCATTACTTTCGTCAAGCGCTGTTCATCACGGTATTGAACCCGAAAGCCATTGTGTTTTACATGGCATTCTTTCCGCTCTTTGTGACCCCCGCGATTCATCAAGGTTTGCTCACCTTCGCTGTGATGGCGGCGACCATTGCTGGCTTGACCTTGGGGTACGGCTTGGTGGCTGTCTTGTTGGCGCATTTTTTGGCTGCACGTGTGCGTGCCAACCCGCTCATTGGGCTGATGCTGAACAAGATCGCAGGTTTGCTGCTGATTGGTTTTGGCCTCAAGCTGGCTTTTTTTAAGTAATCTTTTCTCATTTCACGAAAGCCCTTCATGGCCAAAATTTTCTGTGTTGCCAATCAAAAAGGTGGCGTCGGCAAGACCACCACCACCGTCAACTTGGCGGCGGGTTTGGCCAGCGTGGGGCAGCGCGTGTTGATGGTGGACTTAGACCCGCAGGGCAACGCCACCATGGGCTCAGGCGTGGACAAGCGCCAGTTGGCTTTGTCGGTGTATGACGTGTTGCTCGAATCCGCCAGCATCGTGGAAGCCCGTGTGCGCAGCAACTGGGGTGACGAAGGTGCGCGCGCCAAAGCCGCCACTTACGACGTGCTTGGTGCCAACCGCGACTTGGCCGGTGCGGAGGTGGAAATGGTCGACCTAGAGCGTCGCGAGAATCGCCTCAAACTCGCCCTGGCCAGCGTCAAAGACGAATACGATTTCGTCCTCATCGATTGCCCACCTTCGCTGTCCATGCTCACGCTGAATGGCTTGTGCAGCGCGCACGGCGTGATCGTGCCTATGCAGTGCGAGTACTTCGCGCTCGAAGGCTTGACCGACTTGGTCAACACCATCAAGCAGGTGCATGCCAACCTCAACCGCGATCTGAAAATCATTGGCCTCTTGCGCGTCATGTTTGACCCGCGCATCACCTTGCAGCAACAGGTCAGCGACCAGTTGCGCGACCACTTTGGCGACAAAGTGTTCAACGCCGTTATCCCACGCAATGTACGTTTGGCCGAAGCCCCGAGCTACGGTCTGCCGGGCGTTGTGTTTGACCCGTCCGCCAAAGGCAGTCAAGCCTTTGTGGAGTTCGCGCAAGAGATGGTGGAACGTGTCAAAAAGCTTTGATCCCACAGACGCAACGGCTGCGCCCGTGACGCCTCAGGTGCTGCTTTTGCCCGGTTGGCACAACAGCGGGCCTGTGCATTGGCAAAGCCTGTGGCAAGCTGAGTATGGTTACCACCGCGTCGAGCAACACAGCTGGGACCGTCCCTTGCGCGGTGACTGGATGGCGCAGCTCGAAGAGGCCGTGTTGCAGCATCCGTGCAGCGTGTTGGTGGCCCACAGCTTGGGCTGCATTCAAGTGGCGGCCTGGGCGGCGCACTCGCGCAATACCCACCGTGTGAAAGCCGCGTTGCTGGTGGCCCCGTGTGACGTCGAGCGCCCAGAAATGCAAAACATCTTGCACAGCTGGCACCCAATCGTGCGTGACCGCATGCCGTTCCCCAGCATCGTCGTCACCAGCCGCAACGACCCTTATTGCAGCTTCATGCGCGTCAGTGCACTGGCCCAAGCATGGGGCTCGTCCATGGTCGATGGCGGCATGGGCGGCCACCTCAACGCGGACTCCCGTCTTGGCAACTGGCCCCAAGGCCACGCGCTTTTACAACAATTACTCCAAGAAGAAGTTACCCATGGTCACTAAAAAACCCAAAGGCTTAGGCCGCGGCCTTGAAGCCTTGCTCGGCCCCAAAGTGGACGATGCCGCCGCCGCCGTGGCGGCTGCCAATGACGGTCTGCCCACCACTTTGCTGCTGACCGACATGGTGCCCGGCATGTACCAGCCCCGCACACGCATGGACGAGGGTGCCTTGTATGAGTTGGCTGAGAGCATCAAGGCCCAAGGCATCATGCAGCCGATTTTGGTGCGTCAGCTGACCGACGGTCCCAACGCTGGCAAATACGAAATCATCGCCGGTGAGCGCCGCAGCCGTGCTGCCAAATTGGCCGGGCTAGACCGCGTGCCTGTGTTGGTGCGCGACGTGCCCAATGAGGCCGCTGCTGCGATGGCGTTGATTGAAAACATCCAGCGCGAAGACCTCAACCCGCTGGAAGAAGCCCAAGGCTTGCAGCGCCTCATCAAAGAGTTTGGCCTCACGCACGAACAAGCGGCGCAGGCCGTGGGCCGCTCTCGCAGTGCTGCCAGCAACTTGTTGCGCCTCATCAACTTGGCCGAGCCCGTGCAAGGCATGTTGATGGCGGGTGACATTGACATGGGCCACGCCCGTGCCTTGTTGGCCTTAGACCGCGCCACGCAGATCACGGCGGCCAACCAGATCAGCGCCAAAAACATGTCCGTGCGTGAAGCCGAGAGTTTGGTCAAAAAACTCAGCGCGGAATTCAACTTAGTCCCACAAAAGCCGAAGAAAGAGAAGTCGCGTGATTTGAAGCGCGTCGAAGAAGAACTGTCTGATCTGTTGATGGCTCAGGTGGAGGTGCGTATCAAAAAACGCGTCAAACGTCACGGGCGCATCGAAGAGATGGGCGAGTTGGCCATTCAGTTCGGCTCGCTGGAAGAGCTCAACGGGTTGATCGACAAGCTGCGCACTTAATTCTCAAAAACACAAACGTCCATGCTGTCTAGGTTGAAAGATTGGTTGATGCCCGGTGCCCGGTTTGAGGGCACCACGCTTGAGCGCAGGCGTTGGCTATTCACCGTCATGCTGTGGATGACGGCTTTTTACAACCTTAGTTTTTACTTTTTCGATAACCCAGGTTATGACGCCAGCCTCCATTTGTGGGGGGCCATTTGTTATGTGAGTTTGTTTGTCGCGTTGCGCTTGGGCTTGCCCTATGTGTTGACGGTCAATCTGGGCATTTTTCTGCCCCTTTTTTTGGTGGACTATGTGGCCACCTACACCGGTGGCATCAACTCGCCCGCCATGGTGTGGACGACCGTGGTGGTGCTCCCCGCCATCATGTTGCTCGGGCGGCGGGCGGCTTTGTTTTGGTTGGCAGGCGTGTTGGCCAACAACGTTTTTATTTTCGTGGGCACCTTTGAGGGGTTGTTCAACCCCAATGCTGACCTCAGCAACAGCGTCTTGTTATGGGCTTTGGCAAACAAAATGGCGGTGGTCGGGACGGCGATGTTGATTGGCTATTTTTCAGAGCGCATGCATTATTTTCAGGTCAGCGAAATCGACCGCAGCAACGCCGATCTCGAAGTCACGCACCAAGCCTTGATCCGCGCACAGGCTCACAAAGACGAATTTATTGCCTCGGTGGGCCACGAGCTGCGCACGCCGATGAACGCCATCTTGGGCCTCAACGGTATCTTGCGCACCGAGTTGAGCGATAGGCCTGAGGACACCGATGTGGTGGACCACATTCGCCGCTCCACAGAACAGCTGTTGCAAGTGGTGAACGACATCTTGGATTTTTCACAGCTCCAAGCGGGCTTGTTGACCCTGCATCCCGACGACTTTGCCATGGCCGAAGTGGTCGAGACCGTGATGGCCCTGTACCGCCCCAAAGCACACGCCAAAGGCTTGCAAATCAGCGCAGACACCCGCATGGTGGACACCTTGTGGGTCAAGGGAGACCGCCAACGGGTTGTGCAAGTACTCAAGAATTTGGTGGACAACGCAGTGAAGTTCACCACACATGGTCACATTCAAGTGCGCGTGCAGCCCGTGGGCGCGGGTGTGTTGTTTGAAATTGAAGACACTGGCATTGGCATTGCTGAAGACCGACAAGAGCAAATCTTTAACCGCTTTGAACACGCCGACGTGCAAACCAATCGCCAATTCGGCGGTACGGGCTTGGGCCTGTCGATTTGCGAAAGTTTGGTCAAACTGCAAGGCGGCCTCATTGGTGTGCGCAGCGAGCAAGGGAAGGGGGCGAGTTTTTGGTTCCAGTTACCACTGCGCACCGTGGCCGCCAAAGAAGGGCAGGCGGCGTTAGAAATGGCACGCACCTTGGCCGGTCGGGCACTGAAAATTTTGCTGGTCGATGACAACGCCGTTAACTTGATGGTGGCGCGGTTGATGTTGAAAAAATGCTTCCCTAAGTCTGATGTGGTCGAAGCCAGTAGTGGTACTGCCGCCTTGATGCATTTGCGTCAAACGCGGTTTGATGTGGTGCTGCTTGACATGGTCATGCCCGAGATCGATGGTCTCGAAGTCGTCCGCACCTTGCGCCACGACTTTGACTTGCCTGTGCGTCAGATGCCGGTGTTGGCCCTGACCGCCAGCTCCAACCCCGTGGACCGTGACAAGTGCTTGGCGGCGGGCATGAACGACGTCATCAACAAACCCATTGACCAACAGCAACTGGTCGACAAAATGTCAGCGTTATTGGTTCTCACATCGCAAGGGCGTGGCACATGAAGACCACATGGATTGAGCGCTTAACCCTTTGGGCGCTGCCCAAGTTGCCACGACGCTTTCGAGAAGGAAAGCTGCCATACCTGTATTTCTTGGTGTTGATCTTGATTGCTGCCATGGTGGTGCTGGCGATCGTCACACCGTATCGCAGCGGTATCCCCGTTCCCTTGGTGTTCGCGGGCATTTTGTTGCTTCTGCTCACCCTGTTTAGCTACGGCCTTGCGGTCGAGATTTGCGTTCATCTCGGTGTGACCGCAGCCATGGGGCAAGTCATGTATGCCGCTTGGGTGTCCGGGGGCATTTTTTCTCCGCGCATGGCGTGGATGGCGGCGATCCCTTTGGTTCCCTTTTATGCGGTGGGGCGACGTTCAGGCGTGATCTGGATGGGGTTGGTTTTTGTGGCTGAATTAGCCATGGCAACCCTCAATTGGAACGGTTGGATGCCCGATCAACTGGTCTTGGGGGCGGAGCAGGTCTGGTCGTCTTTTGCGTCTTACAACATTGTGCTGTTGATCATCATCTCGGTGCCATTTCTGTACGACAACATGTATTTACAGGCCTACCAAAAGCGCAAAAAGCACAACCAAGAACTGGAAGAAAAACGCCAAGAGTTGTTGCGCACGTCGGCTTTGCGCGAGCAATTCATTGCCACGGTCAGCCACGAATTGCGCACGCCCATGAACGCGATTCTGGGCTTCAACGCCATGCTGCTCAAGCGCGTCAAGGACCGGCCACAGGCGCTGAAAATTTTGAACCACACCCGTCAGTCGGCGGACCATTTGCTCACCGTCATCAACGATGTACTGGATTACTCGCAGCTGCAAGCCGGTCAAATCAAAGTGCAGCCGGAAGTGTTTGCGCTGCGCGACACGGTCAACACCGCCTTCGAATTGTTTGGCCCGCGCGTGCACAGCATGCACCTGACCTACAAGTGCGAGATTGACGCGTCCGTGCCCCAGTGGGTGCGTGCCGATCGCCACCGCTTGATGCAAATCTTGGTCAACTTGTTGGGCAACGCCATCAAGTTCACGCACCAAGGCCACGTCACCTTGCGCGTGCAGAAACAGCCCTTGTGTGTGTTTTTCTCGGTCAAAGACAGCGGCATTGGCATCGCCACGACGCAGCAGCCCAAAATTTTTCAGCGCTTTGTTCAGGCCGATGACGACATTCAGTCGCGCTACGGTGGCAACGGTTTGGGCTTGTCCATCACCCAGCGCTTGGTGGAGATCATGGGCGGACACATTGGCTTTGAAAGCACCCCCGGCAAAGGCTCCACTTTCTGGTTCACCCTGCCGCTGATCGAGGTCACACCGCCTAAGGTGGAGGTGCTGCAGCCCGAGTTGCCGTTGGCTGCCAGTGAAACGACTCTGCGCTTCTTGGTGGTGGACGATCACCCGATCAACCGTTTGTTGGCCCGCCAAATTTTGAAAACCCGATGGAAAAATTGCGAGGTGATTGAGGCCGACAACGGCGTCAAAGCGCTCGCCGCCTTGACGAAACAACACTTTGATGTGGTGCTGATGGACATGGTCATGCCCGAAATGGACGGCATTGAGGCCACCTCCGCCTTGCGCCAAACTTTAGAAGCCCCCACTTGCAACACGCCCGTCTTGGGGCTGACGGCCAACGTCAACCCGCAAGACTTAGAGCGCTTCAGTGCCGCCGGTGTGAACGCGGTGGAGCTCAAACCCTTCGACGCGGTCAAGATGTGTGACCACGTCGAGAACTTGCTCACATTGAAAAAATCTTCCCTGGGTTCATGATGTTGTGCGGGTCCAAAGCCCGCTTGATGGTGCGCATCATGTCCACCGCGCCGGCACCGGTTTCGGTCACCAAGAAGTCCATCTTGTGCAGGCCAATACCGTGCTCGCCCGTGCAGGTGCCACCCAAGTTCAAGGCACGGGTGACCAGCTTGTGGTTCAGGTCTTCGGCGGTTTCACGTTCCGCAGGGATGTTGGGGTCGATCAAGTAACCAAAGTGGAAGTTGCCGTCGCCCACATGGCCGACCAAGAAATACGGAAGGCCGGAGGCGTCGGCCTCGGCCACCGAGTCGAGCAAGCAATCGGCCAAACGGCTGATCGGCACGCAGGTGTCGGTGCTGATGGCGCGGCAGCCGGGCTTGCTTTGCAGCGCGGCGAAGTAGGCGTTGTGGCGCGCAGTCCACAAGCGGGTGCGCTCTTCGGGGGTGGTGGCCCACTCGAACGATTGGCCGCCTAAGTCGGTGGCAATTTCTTGCACCGTCTCGGCCTGTTCTTTCACGCCGTTGGGCGAGCCGTGGAACTCCATCAACAACATGGGCGACTCAGCCAGTCCGAGCTTGGCGTAGGCGTTCACCATGCGCACGGTGTTCGTGTCGATCAACTCCACACGCGCAATCGGCACCCCCATTTGGATGATGCTGATGGTGGCGTGCACCGCCGCTTCAATGCTGGGGAACGAGCAGATGGCCGCCGACACCGCTTCGGGCAACGGGTACAAGCGAACCGTAATTTCGGTCATCACCCCCAGCGTGCCTTCGCTGCCCACAAACAGGCGCGTCAAGTCGTAACCGGCGGATGATTTTTTGGCGCGGGTGCCGGTGCGAATCACTTCACCGCTGGCCGTTACCACCTCGAGGGCCAACACGTTTTCACGCATGGTGCCGTAGCGCACAGCGTTGGTGCCGCTCGCACGCGTGGCGCTCATGCCGCCAATCGAGGCATCGGCACCGGGGTCGATTGGGAAGAACAAGCCTGTGCTTTTGATCTCATCGTTGAGTTGCTTACGCGTCACGCCGGGTTGCACCGTCACGGTCAAGTCTTCGGCGTTGATGCTCAGCACTTTGTTCATGCGGCCCACGTCCACGCTGATGCCGCCTTGCACGGCCAACAAGTGGCCTTCTAGCGACGAGCCCACGCCAAATGGGATGACCGGCACTTGGTACTGCGCGGCCAGCTTGATCGCGTCGGCCACGTCTTGCGTGCTTTCGGCAAACACCACGGCGGCAGGAGGCGGCACGGTGGTGAAGGCCGACTCATCACGGCCGTGTTGTTCACGAATCACTTGGGCGGTCGAGCAGTTGACGCCAAAGCGACTTTGCAGCGCTGCAATCAACGCGGCGGGCACCTCGCGTTGTGCAACGAGCGGGGCCAAATGTTGGGGGGAAGTGGGGGCGTTCATGCGGGAATCTCCTAGGCTTTGAGGCATTCTATGAACAACACGCCGTCGTTCAAGGCCGCTTGGGCGACAGGCACAATAAGCGCCATCATTTGCTGAGGGAACATTCATGGGCAATCGACTCACCCAAATCGCCACCCGTACCGGCGACGCGGGCACCACCGGTTTGGGCAACAACCAACGGGTGTCTAAAAACAGCTTGCGTGTGCACGCCATGGGCGAGGTCGACGAGCTCAATTCCAACATCGGCGTCTTGCTGTGCGAAGACATGCCCGCTGACGTGCGCGATGTGCTGGTCGAGATCCAGCACCAGCTGTTCAACTTGGGCGGCGAGCTGTCCATCCCTGGTTTTGAGTTGCTCAAAGAAGAGGCCGTGCAAGCGCTCGATGCCGCGCTTGAAACCTACAACGCGCAATTGCCCAAACTCGAAGAATTCATCTTGCCCGCAGGCACACGCGGCGCAGCCCTGTCGCACGTTTGCCGCACCGTGGCGCGTCGCGCCGAGCGTGCGGTGGTGGCTTTGGGCAACGAAGAGGCCATTCAAGAAACGCCGCGTCAGTACCTCAACCGCCTGAGCGACTTGATGTTCGTGTTGGCCCGCGTCTTGAACCGCCTCAATGGTGGCGACGATGTGTATTGGAAAAGCGAGCGCATGCAGCGCAACGGAGCCTGAGCCATGTCCGCCAAGCCACCTTTCACCCCCCAAATTCGGCTGTACCAAAACTGGCTGAGCGAGCATCGCGGTTTGAGCTTTGACAATTACGACGCGCTGTGGCGTTGGTCCACCACTGAGCTGGACGCGTTTTGGCAAAGCATTTGGGACTACTTCGAGCTGCAGTCGCCCACGCCGCACCAAGCTGCCTTGGTCAAAAACGCCATGCCTGGCGGCCAGTGGTTCACCGGCGCACAAGCCAACTACGCGCAGCAAGTGTTCAGACACGCCGATGCGGCCCATGCAGCAGGCTTTCCCGCCATCATCAGCGAGAACGAAAAGGGACTGCACCGCGAACTCAGCTGGCCCGAGCTCAAACAGCAAGCTGCCTCGTTGGCGCTGCATTTGCAAGCCCAAGGCCTGCAGCCTGGCGACCGCGTCGCGGCCTATTTGCCCAATATTCCCGAAGCCATGGTTGCCTTTTTGGCCGTGGTCAGTGTGGGCGGCGTGTGGAGCATTTGCGCCCCCGACATGGGCACCAATGCCGTGCTCGACCGCTTTGCCCAAATCGAACCCAAGATCTTGATCGCCTGCGACGGCGTGAGCTACGGCGGGCGCGACCACGACCGCCTGCAAGTGGTGGCCGACATGCGCGCTGCCTTGCCCAGCGTGCAGCACTTGGTGGTGTTGCGCAACCTCAACGACCAAGCCAGCCTGCCCGACAGTACCGACTTTGCCGCCACGGTTTCGCGTGATGATGCAGCCACCCAAAACTTTGAGCCGATGTGGCTGGACTTCAACCATCCGCTGTGGATCGTCTACTCCAGCGGCACCACTGGCTTGCCCAAGCCCATCGTGCATGGCCACGGCGGCACGCTCATCGTGGCGCTGGCCTTGAAGGTTTTGCACAACGACATCGGTTGCAGCTACCACCCCAACAGCTTTGGCGAGCGCTACCACTGGTACAGCTCCACCGGCTGGGTCATGTGGAACGCGCAACTCAGCGGCCTGCTCAACGGCACCACCTGCGTCATTTACGACGGCAACCCCGGCGGCAGCAAAGACAAACCCGACTGGACCACGCTGTGGCGCTTTGCCGCCAACAACGGCGTGACCTTCTTCGGCGCAGGCGCCGCATTTTTTGCCAACTGCCTCAAAGCCAACATCGACCTCAGCGGCTTGTCTGGCCTGCAATCGGTGCGCGCTTTGGGCACCACCGGCTCGCCCTTGAGCGAAGACGCGCAGCGATGGGGCACGCAGCAGTTGGAACGCTTGGGCACGCCCAGCATTTGGTGGTGCAACATCTCTGGTGGCACTGACTTTGCGGGCGCTTTCATTGGCGGCAACCGTGAGCTGCCTTTGGTGCCCGGTGAAATGCAATGCCGTTTGCTTGGCTGCGCCGTGGAAGCGTGGAACGAGCAAGGCCAGCCCGTGCTGGGCGATGTGGGCGAGTTGGTTTGTGCACAGCCGTTGCCGTCTATGCCCCTGTACTTTTGGGGCGACAAAGACAACGCCCGTTACCTCTCCAGCTACTTCGACATGTACCCCGCAGGCCACGGCCGACAGCCTGGCGGTGGCGATGGTCCTGCCAGCTTGGGCGGCGTGTGGCGACACGGCGATTGGCTCAAGATCAACCCGACCACCGGCTCTTGTGTGATTTATGGTCGCAGCGACGCCACCATCAACCGCCACGGCTTGCGCATGGGCACCAGCGAGTTGTACAGCGCCGTCGAAGCCTTACCCGAAGTGCTCGACAGCATGGTGGTTGACTTGGAGTACTTGGGCCGCGAAAGCTACATGCCCTTGTTTGTGGTGTTGCGCGATGGTGTCAGCCTAGACGACGCCATGCAAGCCAAGCTCAACAACGCCATCAAAACCGCGCTCAGCCCACGTTTTGTGCCCAACGAGATCTTTCAGGTGGCCGAAATACCGCGCACCTTGTCCGGCAAGAAACAAGAGCTACCCATCAAGAAGCTCATGCTGGGTCAGTCGCTTGAAAAGGTGGTCAATAAAGACGCCATGGCCAACCCCGGTTGCCTCGACTGGTACGTGGCCTTGGCCCATCGCCGCGCTGCACAGCGGCCTGCTTAAGCCTCACGCGCACTGACTTTTCTAAGCCTTCTTCGGAAGGCTTTTTTTTGGCCTATGCCTGTGAGATGACGCCGACGCCCTTCCGCCGAGCGCCACGATTTTTAGTACGACTATTACAGACAACAAGCACTAAAAACAACAAAAAGTGTAAATAAATTAGATTTGTAGAAACTTAAGAATTATTTTTATACTTTTCTTATATAAAATTACATTCATCATTTTTTGGTGTGTAAAACACAAACCAAATTAGCTGTTTATGAAAAAAACCTCATCCATCACACGAACATCTGCTGACGTTTTGCGCAGCCAACCTGCCCAGCAACGTTTGCTGGCCCTGTTGGTGCTTGTGGGGGCGTGTGTTTTTGCGGCGATGGCGCAGGACCGTGAGCATGGCATTGACCGGCCTTTGGGGGGGGGGTACGCACCCATTAAAGAACTCGCGCCACAACAAGCGCGCTTGGTGTTTTACCGCCCTGAGGATGATGGCTTGGGCGTTATCACCTTGCATGTCGATGGGCGCTATCACACGTCCTTACAAAGCGGTGCTTTTTCGGCTCTGTGCTTAGAACGTGCGTCCATCAACTTGCAAGCCCAGCCCGGGCGTAGTTGGGCGCGCGCGGATGCGGCGCGCGAGGTGTCCCAAAACGTCGTTCTGTCTGGCGGGCAAACCTTGTTTGTTCGTCTCACGGAAGCCTTGGCCACGCGGCCACGCATGGACGTGGTGTCCGCCAACAGTGCCGCACAAGAGCTGCAGACCACCCGCGAGCAAATGCACACCTTGTCTCGTGTCGCTTTGGCTAAACCTTGTTTTCAAGCGACGCCGCCGACGTTGACGTTTGCCCCAGATGTCATCACGCTGAGCGCACAAAGTGTCAAAGCCCCCGCCGAGTTGTCCGAGTTGATACGGCGTTTGGAGTCTAAGTACAGCACTTTCAAGCGCGTTTCTTTGCACATCGTGGGCCATGCCTCCGACTTGGGCAGCGACGCCAGCAATGACAGTTATTCCAAAGACCTCGCTTCTGAGGTCCAGCGCTATGTTCTCGCGCAATCAACGCGGTTCTATCCCGTCACGTTTGAGGGCCGTGGCGGTAAAGATCGCCAAAACGCGGTCGGTCAGCCGTCGCGCCGCGTGGAGATCGGCATCACGGTGTTATCTGATTAGATTCTAAAAATGAGTTCTTAAGTTAACAATATTTAATACATGCCCATAGTTAATTTCGCAAGAATTGAATGTGGTAGTACTTGGTTTCGCTTCTGGGGCACCTTTCAAGAGTTATTTATGAATACTTCACAACAAAAATCAAGACCCACGACACCCCTGATGGCTTTGGTGTTCATGGCGGTTCTGCTTGCGTTGACAAGTTTTTCAGCGCGCGCCCAAAAAGAAGAGCACACGATGCTGCGTCCTTTGGGCGAATCTTATCGTTCGCCGGCACGGGCTCACCCCCAGTTGGCACGACTCACGTTTTACAGAACTGAAAACAGTATTGCTGCGGGGGCTAGCAGCGTGATCATCAACGATCGCTACCAAACGTCGCTCCAGCCAGGGGGCTACAGTGATTTGTGCATGAAGCCCTCAGTGGTCGATGTGGGCGTCAGTTTGCAAAAAACGGGCGAACGCGCCAGAGAGCTGCCTGACAGCTCCCTGTTTGTCACCGTCAAGGCGGGACAGGAAATTTTCATTCGCGTGGTCGATCTGCCCAAAGGCCGCTTGTCACTGATGACGGTACAGCCAGAAGTGGCATTTGCTGAACTGCAAAAAACACGCCGTCAAGTGCATTCGATCAGCCGCGTGCCTGGTTCCTCCGCATGTGATCAAGTGACTGGATCGCCAGCTCCAAAATCTATGGCCATCACGCTGGGCACGGATGCGTTGTTTGCTTTTGGTCGTTCCGATCTCAGCGCTATCTTGCCCTATGGTCGCGAACAACTCGACCATCTGGCCCAGCGCTTGAAAACCCGTTACGCAGACTTTGAACAAAGCCAAATTCAAGTCATAGGCCATGCAGATCCGATGGGCTCAGCGGCGAGCAACCTACGTTTGTCAGAAGCACGCGCCAACACGGTGACCCACTATTTGTTACGTGCGGGTGTGAACGCACAAAAGATAACAAGCGAAGGTCGCGGCGCTGGTGAGTTGATTGACAGCGATTGCTCGCGAGTCCCCTCTCCTACCAGCATCGCTTGCAACAAAGTTAATCGACGTGTTGTCGTTGAACTGACCGTTCAAACACGGTGAGCATGACCTGACGGAATTTGAAAACGCTAGAAATGCAACAAAAATACATTCTTAGTACTATTTAATTGTTGTTTTTAGCGTTTTCAGTGTAATATTCAATCTAAATTTCGATTAGTAAGTGTTACTTAATTTTTAGAAATGAATCCGAGATTGGTAATTTGAGGCGCCGGTACAGGCAACTTTGCGTCTGACGCGCGGTCTTTGTACGACGCGTTTTACAAAATTTAATACTACCAAACCACTCATTTATACAAAATTAAAAACACAAGCAATCTTTAACTCTCTTTTTATCGAACGGTCTGATCATGAGCACTACACCCAACCTCGGCGATTCATTCTCAATTGACAGCAGCGAAAACAGCTATGCACCCGGCATTGCGGTCTGTCGCGAAAGCGCAAGCGGTGGTGCCATCAATAACCAAGAGATTCAAGACGGCACGGAGGTCACCATCTCGATCGCAGGCAGCGGTGCGCAGCCGGGCGATGTCTTGCGGGTATTCATTGATGATGTCTTGGTGGCAGAACATGTTTTAGATGCCAGCGAAATCAGCAACAGTGGAGGCGTAACCACAGGGACAGGCATTGCCAAAGTCATCATTTCAGCAGACGTCTTAAAGGCATTGGCGCAAGGCGGCCACATCGTCACCTCACAAATCGCCTACAGCGACAACACGCTGAGTAACGTCAGTCCTGCCAAAGGAACACTCAACATCGACACCGTGGGACCCGATGCGCCTATCGCACCCACCGCGACAGACGATGTGGGTCAGACCGTGGGCGTCATCCCAGAAGCTGCGACGACAGATGATGCCAATCCGATGTTTTCGGGCACGATTGCAGCCAAATACAACACGATTGAAGTGTTTGACAACGGCGTGTCTTTGGGCCGAGCCACGGTCAACAGCATCACTGGGAAATGGACGCTCACGCCCACCACTGCGTTGACAGACGGCCCGCATGCCATCACCGTCGTTGAGTATGACCGTGCTGGCAATCCCAGCCCAACGTCTGCGGCGATGAACTTCATCGTCGACACGGGGCCCGCGAACGTTGCTATCACTAAAGTGACCGACAACGTAGGCGATATTCAAACTGACGTCGCCACTGGCGGCGTCACCGACGACACCACCCCCACACTCGTCGGAACAGCCAAAGCCAACACGGTCGTCACCATCAGCGAAGGCACAACCGTGTTGGGGACGACCACGGCGGATGCATTGGGTCACTGGACATTCACCCCAGCGGCTGCTCAGAATGAAGGCGCACACAACTACACCGCCAGCATCACCGTGGCAGGCAACACCACGACCAGTACAAATTTTGTGGTGACAGTGGACACCACCGGCCCAGCGGTTGTGGTGACGCCCTTCGGGGACAACCTCAAAACTGCGGCAGAGGCGACAGCCGCAACAGGGGTCATCACGGTCAACAGCGAGGTCAACTCCGTTTCAACCGTGACCTTCGTCGGCCAAAACGGTCAAGTTGTCAAAATCATCACCAACAACGGCACAGCCAAACCGGTGGTATTGACCGCTTCTGACTTGACGACCTTGGGCGATGGTGCTGTTGAGGTCACCACCGTGACCAAAGACAAAGCAGGCAACGTCACCACCACCACAGACGGCGCCGATGGCGACTTCACACTCGATACCGTGGCGGCTGTCGCTGTGGCTGATGTGGTCAATACCACCGAAGACGTGATCAGCACGACAGGCAATGTCGGCACCAACGACACCAGCAAAGATGGCTCCGAGACGTACAGCCTTATCGGCTCTGCAACAGGAGCTTATGGCACGTTGAGTCTGGGTTCAAACGGCGCTTACACCTACACACGTACCGCCAACTTAGACGCGATTCAAATCACGGCCACCGATACATTCACGTACCAAGTGCGCGATGCAGCGGGAAACACCACACAAAGCACCCTCAAAATCAACATGGCGCCCGTCAATGACGCTGCGGTGATCGGCGGCGTGAACACGGGAAGCATCAACGAGTCCAACGCGGCTCAGGCAGTCACTGGCACCTTGACGATCATGGATGTAGACAGCTCTGCTACTTTTGTGGTCCAGACCAACGTGACAGGTACCAACGGTTATGGCAAGTTCAATCTAAACAGCGCGGGCGTGTGGACGTACACGATGAACACGGCACATGATGAGTTTGTCGCTGGCGTCAATTACACCGACAGCTTCACCGCCAGCTCAGCCGACGGCACGACCAAGCTCGTGACCGTGACGATGAAGGGCACCAATGACCAGCCCACGTTCACATCAACTGCCACTATTGCACTCAGCGGCACGGAAGACACGGCCTACAACTTTGTCATTTCGAACTCACTGGTGGGCAAGGTGACCGATCTCGATGCGGGTGCCTCTGTCAAAGGTATTGCCATCAGTTGGAACCAAGCACCGATCGATCAGGGGGTGTGGGAGTGGAGCACCGACGGCACCACTTGGGCGGCTGTTCCGGCCGACATCACGGGCGTTGCGACAACCTTCAACAATCCAGCCAATGCTTTGTATCTGAACGCCAGCGATCGACTGCGCTTCACACCCACCGCCAACTGGAATGGCAACGTGAATGCGTTGGTGTTCCGTGTGGCCGACGACACGATGCCCGCAACCGTTTCAGGCACCCGCTTGAACGTGAGCAGCTACAACGGCTCGACCGGTCCCATGAGCCTCAGCCCCTCTAGCTATACCTTGAACGTTTCGGGAGTGAACGATGCCCCCGTGATCGTGACGACGGCCAACAACATCACCACCTTAGAAGACACGGCGACCACCTTTGTCATTGGCACGCAGCTCACCGGCAAAGTGACCGATGTGGATGGCACGGCCCTCAAAGGCATTGTGATTGTGCAAAACTCCACCACTAGCGGTACTTGGGCTTACAGCACAGACGGTGGCGCCACATGGGTCGATTTTCCGACCACCTATTTGGGTTCCGTGGACTGGACCAAGGTCATGTACCTCAACGCGACCGACAGTCTGCGCTACACGCCTGAGGCCAATACAAGTGGCGCGAACTTGAGTGACCTCAACTTCCGTGCGGTAGATGCATCTTTCCCCAACACCGCATCTGGCACCCAAGTGAGTGTCATCAGTTCTATCGGTGGTTCGGGTGCTGTCAGCGGACAAGCGGGGCATTTCACAGTGAGTGTGACGGCAGTGAACGATGCCCCTATCGGCACAAACGACACCGCCAGCGCCACCGAAGCCAGTGGCGTCAGCAATGCCACTGCAGGTGCTAACCCAAGTGGCAATGTGTTGACCAACGATACCGATGCTGACAACGCGACCAGCACTTTGGTCATCAAAGACATTCTCAAAGGCACCACAGGAACGGCCACCGCTGTGGCAGCCAGCACCACCAGCGCCAACGGCACCAGCATCGTGGGTACCTATGGCACATTGGTGATCGGCGCAGACGGTAGCTACACCTACAGCGTGAACCAAAGCAATGCCACCGTGCAAGCTTTGAACACCACCAGCGCGCCACTCAGCGATGTGTTTACCTACACCGTCAAAGACCCATCAGGCTTAACAGGCACAGCCACGATCACGGTGTCTGTCAATGGGGCGAACGATGCCGCTGTGATTGGCGGCGTCAGCACCGCAACTTTGACCGAAACCAACGTCGCACAAACTGCAACGGGCACGTTGACCATCACGGACGTGGACAGTGCCGCGACCTTTGTGGCGCAAAGCAATGTGATTGGCAGCAACGGCTATGGCAAATTCAGCGTGACAACAGCGGGCGTGTGGACCTACACGATGACCACCGCGCACGATGAATTTGTAGCAGGCCAAACCTACACAGACAGTGTCACGGTTGCGGCTGCTGACGGCACCACCCAAGTGGTGTCGGTCACCATCACGGGCACCAACGATGCTGCGGTGATCGCTGGCACCAACACAGCGACCTTGACCGAGACCAATGCTGCAGAAACCGCGACGGGCACCTTGACCATCACGGACGTGGACAGTGCCGCGACCTTTGTGGCACAAACGAACGTGGCGAAAACCTACGGTAGTTTTAGCGTCACCACCGCAGGTGTGTGGACCTACACCATGAATAACGCGCACAACGAGTTTGTGGCGGGCACTAACTACACGGATAGCCTCACCGTATCGGCTGCAGACGGGACGACCAAGGTGGTGACAGTCACCATCACGGGCACCAACGATGCGGCGATGATCGCAGGCACCAGCACGGCAAGCTTGACCGAAACCAACGTCGCACAAACTGCAACGGGTACGTTGACCATCACCGATGTGGACAGCGCCGCGACCTTTGTGGCGCAAAGCAATGTGGTTGGCAGCAACGGTTATGGCAAATTCAGCGTGACAGCCGCGGGTGTGTGGACCTACGCCATGACCACCGCGCACGATGAGTTTGCTGCAGGCCAAACCTACACAGACAGCGTCACGGTCGCTGCTGCAGACGGGACGACCAAGGTGGTGACGGTCACCATCACGGGCGCCAACGATGCGGCGGTGATCGCAGGCACCAGCACGGCTACCCTGACCGAGACCAACGTCGCACAAACTGCGACGGGCACGTTGACCATCACGGACGTGGACAGCGCCGCGACCTTTGTGGCGCAAAGCAATGTGGCTGGCAGCAACGGCTACGGCAAATTCAGTGTGACAACGGCGGGCGTTTGGAGCTACGTCATGAATACTGCACACGATGAATTTGCGGCGGGCACTAACTACACGGATAGCCTCACCGTATCGTCTGCAGACGGCACAACCAAGGTGGTGACGGTCACCATCTCGGGCACCAACGATGCTGCGGTGATTGCGGGCACCAACACCGCGACCTTGACCGAGACCAATTCTGCACAAACCGCGACCGGCACCTTGACCATCACCGACGTGGACAGCGCAGCGACCTTTGTGGCGCAAACAAACGTGGCGAAAACCTACGGCAAATTTAGTGTCACCACCGCAGGCGTGTGGACCTACACCATGACCACCGCGCACGATGAATTTGTAGCAGGCCAAACCTACACAGACAGTGTCACGGTTGCGGCTGCTGACGGCACCACCCAAGTGGTGTCGGTCACCATCACGGGCACCAACGATGCGGCGGTGATCGCAGGCACCAGCACGGCTACCCTGACCGAGACCAACGTCGCACAAACAGCGACGGGCACGTTGACCATCACCGACGTGGACAGCGCAACGACCTTTGTAGCCCAGAGCAATGTGGTTGGCAGCAACGGTTACGGCAAATTCAGCGTAACAGCAGCGGGTGTGTGGAGCTACACCATGAACACCGCGCACGATGAGTTTGCAGCAGGCCAAGCCTACACAGACAGTTTGACCGTGACATCCGCAGACGGAACGACCAAGCTGGTCACGGTCACCGTCAACGGATCAGACGATGCGGCCTATATCAGTGGCACATCAACCGCTAACCTCACTGAAACGGACACCGCACAAACTGCGACGGGTACGTTGTCCGTGACGGACGTTGATTCCCTCGCCAACAACACCTTTGTGGCGCAAACCAACATCGCAAAAACCTACGGCAGCTTCAGTGTGACAACAGCGGGCGTGTGGACCTACACCATGAGCACCGCGCACAACGAGTTTGTCGCCGGTACAACCTATACCGATAGCATCACTGTCACCAGCGCCACGGGTTTGAGTAAGGTGGTCACCGTGACTTTGCTTGGCACCAACGATGCCGCTGTGATTGGTGGCGTGAGTACAGCGAGCTTGACCGAGACCAATGTGGCTCAAACGGCGACCGGAACGCTCACCATCACAGACCCTGACAACACCGCTGCCCTTGTGGCGCAAACCAACGTAGCTGGTAACAACGGCTATGGCAAATTCAGCGTCACAGCAGCGGGTGTGTGGACCTACACCATGAACACCGCGCACGACGAGTTCTTGGTCGGCCAGGTCTACACAGACAGCATCACCGTGGCTGCGATCGATGGCACCACCAAGGTGGTGACAGTCAGCATCACGGGCACCAACGATGCCCCTACTTTGAGCTATGTTGACACAGGCATTTCCAACACCGATGCGATCACTAACAACCCAGCCATCAGTGTGTCCAGTTTGGAGGCCGCTGCCACGTGGGAATACCAAGTCGACAACGGGGCATGGAGGGTAGGCACGGGTACTGCATTCACAATGTCTGAAGGCCTGCACACTTACAACGTGCGCCAAAAAGACGCCTTGAACCATGTGAGTGCCATCTCTTCTAAGACGGTGACCTTAGATACCGTCGCGCCGAATGCCGCAGGCATTGCTTTAGCCAGCGACACAGGCGTGAGCAACACCGATGGTGTCACCAACAACGGCACACTCAACATCGCGCTTTCTAGCGATACCAACAACTGGCAATACACAACCAACGGCGGCACCACCTGGTCAAACGGTACAGGCGCAACCTTGGGATTGGCAGCTGGTACTTATGCTGCAAACAATGTGCAAGTTCAGGCCTTTGACAAAGCTGGTAACGTGACGCTGAGCAAGTACGCCTCGGCCGTGACAGTGGATACAACCGCACCCACAGTGTCCGTCGTGATCGATAATACTGCGTTGCAATTTGGTCAATCGACAACGGTGAGCTTTAACTTCAGCGAAGCCGTGTATGGCTTTGCCAACGGTGATGTGTCGGTCAGCGGCGGTAGCTTAAGCAACATCACGGGTTCTGGCAAAAGCTACAGCGCCACGTACACCGCAGGCTATTCGTACAACGGTGGCAGCTATGTCTCTGTCAATGCCAACACCTACACCGATCAAGCCGGTAACAACGGCGGTTCAAGCAGCACAGGCTCTTTCCGCGTAGGCCCTAACGTGGCGGATGTTGCGCGCGGCATGTCTTTGTATGTCACAGGCTATGGCCATGGCTGGTGTGACACGCAAGGCTGGATTGGTGTGGGTTTGTGGGGCAACAATGACCTGCAAGGCGCTACCGTCACCTTGTATGACGGCTGGGGCCACAGCTGGAGTAGCAACGTCGCAGGCTCTGGCGGCAGCACCAACTTTGGAACCTTTTCGGGTGGCGGAAATAACCTCACCAAATTCCATGCAGATATCAGCTATGGCGGCCAGACGGCGTCAGTGGGCGGTGGCGTCGCTTATGAAGTCACTTGGCGTGGTCTGGTCGGGTTGGGCTTTTTCAATTGCATCAAAGGCGATACGGCCTACACCTTCTGTTACTCAAGCCCCATCGTTTTGGACTTGAACGGTGACGGCGTACAAACCGTAGACACCGCACATGGCGTGCAATTCGACATGAGCGGTGACGGTCATACCCAATCGGTGGGCTGGGTCGACAAGCACGATGC